>CAZKLE010000041.1:0-16067 GCA_964553415.1 uncultured Myxococcales bacterium | reverse complement strand
CGCCCGTGCCGGCGACACGCTGCTCACCGGCAGGAAGGCGACTCTTAAATTCCCTTCCACTCGATCAGTTCCATGGTCTTGCAGTACTGACAGACCGAGAACCCGAGACCACCATATTCTTTGGGGATCTTGATGCCGAAAGGGCCGAGTTTTCTCAATCCGTCGACTACCTGCGCAGGGTACTCGCCGGTCTGATCGATCTTCACCGAGTCGACCTCGTTCTTTAGAAAGCGCTCCAGATCCGAGTAGAAGCGCGCGAACTCGGCATCGGCACTCTCCGGCGCCGGAAACGGGCGCACTAACGGCAGTCCGAAGTTGCCCAGAAACCGCTCCCGGACGAACATGCGTCCCGGCCATTCCGATTGACACGACTCTTCGGCAACCTGCCGGGCTTCTTCCTCCGACGAGACCTCCTGCGAATGCTCAGTCATGGCAAAACCGCCTTTCAACGCGGGCAGTTGTGAGGTTCCAAACTTCTCCGCGCGCGACGCCTGTTTGTCCCTCGAAGAATACGGCTATGCCAGCGCCGCAACGCGCCTTCAGTATGTCGGGTCGTACATCCGCTCGGCTATGTGTTCGCGTAGATCGACCGGCCGTGGGTATCGCGCCTGCTCACTCGCATAAGCCTGCTCGGCCGTCGAGACGACGATCTCCAACGAGAACCTACGGATACTCTTCAGGGGCGGGTATACGGAACCGCGCGTCAGGTCATGCCGATCGACTTGGTCGGCCAGCGTGCGCGCTGCGGCGAGCAACATCTAATCGGTGATACGACCCGCCCCCACGGCGATGGCGACAAGCCCGATGCCTTGGATAGCGCGAAGATGGTGGGGAAATCGTTGATCTCAGCCATCGCCTCGAGCGCTTGACGGGGGAAGGCACCGCGCATGCCGGGGGCTCCTATGAGCACCTGCGGGCGCACTTCGCGAATCGCATCGACGAAGCCAAGGTGGCGGTGAGCGTGGGCGTAGGGCAGATTATGCGGCATCAGATCAGTGCGAGACTCTACCGCCAGCCCATTGATATCCAAGAACCACATTCGCCTGTGCGCCTCGGTGTCGCTCAGACCTTCGTGCATCAACGCGTTGGTCGCCAGGTCGGCGATGCCGGTAGCGGCCGAACCAGCACCGAGGAACATGATCCGTAGCCCCCGCAGCTCCAGGACGTCACGCTCCTCGGCGGAGAAAGCCGTAGACTTGTTGTACTCCGCGTGAAGCAGAAGCTCGATTCCCCGTTTCTTCGTAAGCACCTTTTCATCCATCACGCGACGACCCCGCGAGACCTCCATCGCGGTCGCAGTAAGTGATATTCCCTGCGCCATCGCCGCCCTGTGGGCGCACGCAAAAGCGAAACGCGGATCTCGGTGTCCACGTCAACGTTGCCGACCGCCGCGAACATAAAGCCACAGGGCACGTACAGAGAACGAGTTCTCAACCTCCGGCGGTTGAGCGGTCTTGTAGACCCAGTGCGCGGCATGGCCCCGTTCGGCTTGCTGATGCATCGCGATCGAGCGGATCTGGATCTCGAATATCGGTCCTTCGGGCGAGTGTACACAGGTATGCAGGCTCCGGTAACCATTGGCTTTGGGTGCGGCAACGTAGTCCTTGAACCTTCCAACCACCGGTTCGAAGGCCCTATGGATCACACCGAGCGCCGAGTAACAGTCCGACTCTGTAGGCACCACCACCCGCAGCGCGACGAGGTCGTGGACCTGGGCCAGCTCGAGCCCTTTCGCGCGCATCTTTTTCCAGACGCCCGCTGTGTGTTTGACTCGACGCTCCACTGCTGTGAGCGGAACACCCCGTTTAGTAAGCGCCTCTCGCACCTCATCTTCCAGCCGCCGCATCCGACTATCCAGCGAGTATTTCAGGGTGTCCAGTGCAGTCACCAGGTCCTCATGTTCATCGGGCTCGAGTATCCGAAAGGCCGAGTCCTCCAAGTGCGCCTTGAGTTCCCAGTCTCCGATCCGCTCCGCATCCACAGCGGCGCCGTTCCAAACCTCGCCAGCCAGGTCGAAGGCCGCCGGATCCCCCGCCGCGCCGGATTCGAGAGTTTTCAGCATGCCCATCAGTGTTTCACGGGCTAGGGCGGGTACCGCATCCGCCGGCTCCACGGGAGTCTCGTCAGCGCGCCCGCGGTTTCGCTCAAAGGCGCCGCTTTGCGTATCGATCGACTCGGCCGCCCGGCGTTCTGCAGCAACCAACTGCTGCACGGTCTTGTGCAATTCAAGGCCCATGTTCCTGAATCGCCAGCACAGCCAACGAATTTCCCATGCCCCGCTGGGGATTGCGAGATCTCCCCAGTATCCCATCTCCATCTTCCTCACCCCGTCGAGAAGCAGCAGAAGCGGTCGCGTCACCAAGAACCGCATGGCGACGACCAGGAACAGCAAGATCGCAGCAATGGTTACACTCATATGCCAGCGCCACGCTGCCCACTGCCGGTCGACCGTGGCCTCGAACGCAGAGGCGTCCTCCCAAACGCTGAGTGTTCCCGTGCCACCGGCCAGCGCCGGAGCAACGAGCATGACACTCGCGCGAAAAGTAGGACCGGACACTGCCTCGCTCTCAGGAGCAAAAGTGGAAATCACACGCTCACCGGCAGAATCCGTGAGCGTCAAATGGTGGTCCGGTCTTCCGTTGCGTAAATACGCACGGTGAAACTCCAGAACCTTTGCCCGGAGGTAGTCGATGCTCCGGTCCTTCGTCAACTCGGCGACCAGGGGAGCAAGAGACTCCTCGAGTAGGCTTTCCCGAGCGTGGCGTTCAGCACGAATATCGTATCGGTGCTCGATGAAAGTCATGGGACCCATGACTACACCGACGATCAAAGCTGTTGACCACCCAACCCGCCACCCGAGCGATAGTCCTTTTCGTGGCGGTTCAGCCGCGTCTGAAGAAACTGACCGAATGTGTCGATTCATGTCATTCGCTTCCCACCGAATACTCGATAGCCGGCGGCAATCTCGGTCACGCCTCTAGATGGCGTCGATCAGTTCAAGACCGAACAAAGCCGCTTTTTGCATGATAATCTCGGCAATCGAAGAGGGGTCCTTCATCCCGAGGCGTTGCAGATATGGTTCAGCGACGGTGGGTACGGAAACGATACCGCCCAAGTGACTGAGGTCGGTAAAAGAAAACTCGCGCGACTTCAGCTTGCGTGCAAGCGCCCGTAGCGCTTTAGCCAACACGATTTCCTCTTCTGTATAATCGGTCCCGTAGGGAAACTCGGCAAAAAGACCGCGTTCGCGGTAGGGGGCCAGCAGGGCCTCGAGCCAGTCCGGATAATTGTTGCGGAACCGCTCAGGAACACGATAACCCTTGGGCAGTTTCAGTGAGCGTACTGCTTCGCGGACCAACTTTTCCTGAAACCTCGAATCGGCCACGGCGATCATGGCCTCGACAACATCTCGATCTCGTTTACCGCGCAGGTCGGCGATACCGTACTCGGTGACGACGATGTCGCGCAGGTGGCGCGGAATGGTCGTATGACCATAGTTCCAGACGACGTTTGATACAGCCTCTCCGTCTCGTTCACGCGCCGCGCGGATCATCAAGATGGAACGGCCGTCTTCGAGTGCGTGCGCCATGGTAACGAAGTTGTACTGCCCACCCACGCCGCTGAGCACGCGCCCGTCGTCCACACCGTCCGATACAACCGCCCCGGTGACAGTCGCCATCAGTCCTGAGTTAAGGTCAACCGGCAGCGCCCGTGCACCGGGGTCGCGAATGCGGCGGTAGCGAAACTCGAGGTCATCGCGAAGCACGCCCCAAGTCTGCAAACGCCCAACATCGTCGGCCGTGAGCTTCGAACTCACCGCGCCTTCGGCGATGGGTGCCTCGAACAGCGCCTTATCCACGCGATCATCGCCCAACCTACGGTTGAGCACCCTTTGCAGGGCGGCGTCACCGTGCATGAAGGGCAGTTGTGGATTGACCTCCCCGAGCACGGCCACCCGGTCGCCGTCTTCACGCGCGATCAACTGGGCGAGCACGTTGACGCCGAAATCACAGAGATCTCTGACGACATGGGTGTAATTCGAACTAATGTAGTTTCCCCGCTCCTGTTCATTGTTCAGCAACGACCCCGGAGGGTAGACAAACTCGATCACCTCGACGTGGGGCGGCAACCCGCCCGTGTGCCTGGCGAGCGCGTAGCGCAGATCGCGGTAGCTGCCGAAAAGCCATTCGCTCAAGGGCTCGATGAAACGTTGCTCCAGCGCGTTCTTCCAGCGCGGGCGTTCCAGGGTCAGCGCAGTGATGATACGCAGCTGCAAGCTCCGGTCCTCTCTGGCTCGCCGGCACAATTCGTTGACGATGTGGTTAGCCTCTCCCAGCCCCAATGGCGTGGCGAGAACCACGCGCTTGCCGACCCGTCTCAGAGTATCGTCCACACAGGCCTCGACACTTTCATAGACTTTGCCGCGATCGTTCATATTCAGAAACGGGCCGAAAAGGCCCTAGCCGGGATCATAGCGGAGCGCGCGCTGTGCCCGGGCCGCGGCGGCCCGGGCCCCTTCTTCGCCTCAGATTGAGCGGCGTAGACCGATCATCATAATTTCGCCCCCGATGTCGTACTTGCCGGGGAAAACCAGGGCCTTGTCGGAGCTGACATTACGATCGGCGGGAACTCCGTAGCCGACCATCAAATCAACTATGGTGTGTCCGAAGTCGTATGATACGCCTGCGCTAAGCCTTATGTCGGTAGCATCGAAAAGGAGCGGACTGACGCCGCGCCGGCCGACGATAGAGTCGGCCCAGGAGAAACCGCCGAAAACAGATACGCGGCTACCGACGCGGTACTCGGTCCCCAAGCCGACACGCCACTCATCGTTGCCGTCGGGCACCAACGGAACATTGGCTTGCGGCAGTTTATCAAATTCGATGATAGTGTCGCCAAGACTACTGGAGTCTGTAAAACGTACTGACCAACCCAACTCCAGTCGGTCGCTGACATCATAGTTGATGCCGGCAAACACCTGCGTCGGCATCTTGATGTTCATGTCCATGTCCTGGCGCCCACCGGTCGGAAGCACCGAACTTCCCTTGGTCCATATCATGCCCGGTGTTCGCAGGCCGAGCCCCAATGTAAATCCCTTACGCAGCTCATAGCGCAGGCCGAGCATCCCCTGTATGCCCGGCCCCTGGAGCTTGTAACGCAGCGGGAACACCAATGCGTGGTGCACCCGCAAGCGCCCAAATAGCGGGCTCAACTCAGCACCCAACGACAGCCCATTACCAAAATCGTAGGCGACCATTAAGGCGCCGTTGACGATACTCAGGTCTGAGAAAAGATCGGCGCTAACCCCCACCGCGGGATTCTTGTCGTGGAAAAACGACGCACCGACACTCCCGTAAATGGAGAAGCCGTACGACCAACCTTTTTTGCCCCTGTACGAGACTCCAAATTCGGGTCCAAAACCCACAAAGCTATGATCGTCTTTATAACGCCCGGCTCCGGTGTTGGCGTCGACGCTGTCGCTACCGAAAAAAATCGCGGTGGAAAACGATTTGGCTCCACTGTCAAAGATCGTTATCGCCGCCGGATTGGAAAATGCAGCGGCCGAGGGTCCGCGCGGTGAAGCCACGGTGGCACCATTCATGGCACTGTCGACAACACCGATGCCCGCAGCCAGAAGCTGTGAGGCCGGCGCCGAGTCCGGTGCCATCAACATCGCCAACAGTACCGCTGTAAGAACAACCATGCGTATCGGCAGCGCACGCATTATCTGCAAAACATCCCCCACGCTGGTTTCGATGAGCCGCACAACCGATCTTCCTTGCCACATGACGGCCTTCCCAAACTGCTCGAGCAGCAAGCGCTCCTTCGAATGGGCAGCGGCCATGCCCCGGCAATCGCAGCCGCCAGCGCTGGAACCAAAGCCCGAAGCAGTATATACATACATGCAGTTTGTATGTCTAGTCAATCGAAAAAGGCCCGCCAGAGTGAAGCGACCCGGGCAAAGCTGATGGCGTGTGCCCGCAAGCTCTTCGCCGAGCGGGGCTTTGCGGCTACCGGCACCAAAGAAATCGTAACCAAAGCCGGGGTGACACGTGGAGCGCTGTACCATCAATTTGCCGACAAGCGCGGCTTGTTCGAAGCGGTGTTTCGTCAAGTCGAGGGCGAAATCGTTGCCCGCATGAAGATCGTTTTTCTCTCCGACGCCGCCCCCATGCAGCAACTGCAGGTGGCCGCAGAACGTTACCTGGGCGAGTGCATGGATCCTGAAATTCAACAAATTTCACTGATCGACGCTCCATCGGTTCTGGGTTGGCAACGCTGGCGCAGCATTGAGGCCGATTTCGGACTCGGCCTCATAATGGCCTCGCTTGAATCGGCGATCGAGGCCGGAGCTATTTCACGCCGTCCGGTCGAACCACTGGCTCACATACTACTGGGCGCTTTTATCGAAGCCGGAGCGTTGCTGGCTTGTTCAACAAACCGCGAACAAACCAAGGCCGACCTCGCCGAATCATTTCGCGAATTGTTGGGGGGCTTGGCGGCGGTAAATAACCCCGAAACATAAAAATGAGATCGATCACCTTGGCAAACTCCACGCCAAGGAATCGGTCGAGCCGACAACGACGTACCATCCGTCCGATGTCAGTGCGGTGCCTTCCATTTCCGGAACCGACGACGGTTTCTCTTCGCGAGGCGTCGCTCGCGTGCACTGCAACAGATGTCGGCTTGATCGCTTCGTCGCGTTTTCCTGCGAGTGACGCGACTCGTTTCCCTTTTTCCTACGGAGGCGGCAGATCGCGCATGAAGACCGCTCCATCGTCGCGTTTTGTCTGGGAATCGCCAGATCGGCTGACAATCAACCTGCCGGAGGCCAGCGGCACCCCCATCGTGGGGGACAGGTAGCCTGCCACTTGGTCAAGACAGAAAGTCCGGCCGGTTCGACAGCTACATCCAGAAATACGTAAATTAGCCAATACCGTTGACAGTCTGGAGCCTGAGCGTCTACCATCGCCGCCACTCAGCACGCAGAGGGAAAGCCATGTCATACGTAGCTCGTCTAAACGTCGTCACGCTTGTCGCCATATGCCTTGTCCTTGGCCTCGCCTTTCCGGTTTCGGCGTGGTGGTATACGTCCAGCGGCGGCTCCACGGGCCAGCTGCGCTTCGGCCGCGCCTTTTCGCTCGCGGTAGCTCCGTCCGGCGACGTGGTCGCGACCGGACACGGGATCAGCGGTATCGGCGGCCTAGTGACCGTCAAGCTTTCGGCTACGACGGGCGTCGAGTTGTGGCGGCAGGAACTGCAGGACGGATTCGGCCTAGCAGTCGCCGTGGATGCGTCCGGAGACACGATCGCTGCCGGGTTCGTGTACAATGGTAGCGTCGGCCCCGAGTTCCTGGTGGTCAAGCTATCGGGGCAAACGGGCGTCGAGCAATGGAGATCGCAATTCGGTGGGCCGGTGGTCGGTAAAGTCCACGCGGTCGCGCTGGATGCATCTTCCGACGTTGTCGTGGCCGGTAGGGCGACTGGTTTTCCAAACAACAAATTCTTCGTCGCCAAGCTCTCCGGACAAACAGGTGCCGAGCTGTGGCGGCACGAAACGGACAACGGGACCGCTTTCTCGGTAACCGTAGACGCTTCCGGCGACGTAGTCGCCGCCGGTTTCTTCGACAACGGGACGAGCAGTAACTTCGCGGTGATAAAAGTTTCCGGTGCAACCGGTACTGAGCTATGGAGACAAGAGCTCGGCGGAACGGGAACCTTTTCAGCGGCTAGATCGGCCATCGTGGATCCCACGGGGGACGTAGTCGTGGTGGGTGATCGGAACGACCCCGGTGCCAAGCACTTTGCCGTGGTAAAGTTCTCAGGCACGACGGGGAATGAGTTGTGGCGGCAGGAATTGAGCGGCACAGACGCCACTTCAGTTGCGATGGATACGTCTGGGGACATCGTTGCCGCAGGTTCTTTAGACAACGCCGGGATCGGCAACTTTGCCGTGGTTAAGTTCGCGGGCGGGACCGGCACGGAGCTGTGGCGGCAGCAACCGAGCACGGGACTCGCTACCTCGGTAACGGTGGATGCGTCTGGCGATGTGGCCGCGGCGGGCGCTTTCGGCACTTTCGCCGTTGACACCTCCCTTGATTTCGCGATGGTCAAGCTCTCGGGCGCCACGGGGACCGAACTGTGGCGACAGCAGTTGAACGGCGTGGTCGGCAATGCGGACGTAGCCAATTCGGTCGCAGTGGACGATATGGGCAACGTTCTCGCGGCGGGAACTCTGGACAACCACCATGTTGCCAACTTGGTCGGCGACGATTTCACCGTCGTCAGTGTGTCCGCCGCGACGGGACAACTTCTATTGCCGAAGACGGGTAATAGCCTCATCGTAGGCGACGACGCGACGAATCCCACTCGGAGAAAAATTCGCGTGCGGTCCAAAGATCGACTGCTGCCTGTGACCGGCGCGATGGGGAATGGTGATCCCACCGTCACCGGCGCACAATTGCGCATTACGAACCCCAGTACCGGCGAGACAGCTACTTTCTCCCTACCGGCCGTTCACTGGCAAGCGCACGGAAAACGAATCGGGCCGCTACAAATCCTTCGATACGATTACAAGGACTCCAAGGGCGTGGACGGTCCCTGCCAGCGGGTACGCGTGAGCGCCAATAGGAAACTCTTTGCCAAGTGCTCGGGCAAGCTCGGAGATATTCCCTTTACGCTGGACGAAGCGACGCAGGGGGAACTGGCTGTGGCACTGAGCCTAGGTTCGGTCGAGTACTGCATGCGATTCGGAGGAACGATCGAGAAGGATCGCGGGACGAACACGTCCAGCTCAAAAGGCGTGTTCAAGGCAAAGCGCGCGCCTGCGTCACCGATACCGTGCCCGTAGGCTTTTGGAGATTTCGGCGTGAAACAAGAAACACTGAAGCTTGCTGCTTGGCTGATAGCGCTTTTGGTTTGGGCCGGCCCTTCATGGGCCGGCGTTACGGCTGAGTTGACCTTCGACGATGGACCGGATTTAAGCGGCAACGCCGACGGCAATTCCCTAATCGACAATCTCAATGGGCTGGGGTGGCGTTTTGAGTTCGTTGGCGGTGCCATGCGTTCGGCGATCGTAGACGGGCGCTACGGACGGGCTGCACTGTTTCCAGGCCAGGGTCACATCGATATCGAGTTTCCCGCCGATTTTGCGCCACTACCCGACTTCCTATTCTTCTTGTGGGTCCGCTCGGATACGAGCGACGGCTCGATCTTTCAAGCAACCGGGAGTCTGGAAATCAAGCTCGTCGCAAACGAGGTCGTGCTGGAGTACGTCAACCAGGCGGGCGCGACCGTTACCCACGCGACCGGCAAAATGATCCCGTCGGACAGCACGTTTCATCAGATCATCGTAGAGTTTACTGGTCAGTCGCTGGTCACCGACGTCGATTTCGCCGGGTCCCCAGATGAGCTTGCAGGCGTTAGTGCGCTGAACGCGTTCACCACCGGAACAATGGGACTGGGGATGACCGGGATGCTAGACGAACTGCTCATAGCGCGCATCGCAAAGACCAAGAAACCTACTACAGGCTTCAAGGTGTGGGAACGGATCGACTATCTCATCGACCGTAATCCGACCGAGTGCGGGGATCCACTACTGAGCTGCCGAGAAGACATGATCTTCCAGCAGCCAACCAATTGGTCCAACCAGATACCGACGCGCTTCAAAACGATATGGAACCCCTTGTTGTGCAACGCTGCAAATCCTTGCCCGCTGCTCTTCTACATAAGCGGCGGAGGATACTGTAACGATGACTATATCCCACAGCACAAGGCGAAGGCGTACGCTAACGAGGGGCTCATCGTCACCAGCATCGATCCTTACTGCGAGTACGGCTTTCCGTTCCAACCCAACCCCCACGAGTCATCACAGTTCCCGCCGGTAAAGGACTTCATAATGAGCGACCCACAGATCAGCGCCTGGCTATCGGCCAAGAACAGTGGGGATTACGCGGTTGCCGGCTGCAGTCACGGCGCGAAGGCCTCGATGCTGTGGGGTTTGGTCGAGGCCGACCATCCGGCCCGTTTCGCGACCATCAGCGGCAATTACGCTGGACACTGCACCTACCACCGCGACCCTTCACTGGAGTGTGACTCTGCAAAGGCCGTCAGAGATATCCTGTATGCAGGGCTGGCGTGCTCGCCACACGGTCCTGGGACCTGTGTCGATGAAAGCGATCCACAGGTCTTCGAGATCAACCGCCAGTGGGGGCCCATCTACGTTGTTCAACCCAGTTTCACCCAGGACCGCGAGATCATGGCCCTTTGGGGGGCCAACACCAGCGGCGACCCCAACTGCGACGCGGCCGGCAACTTCATATGCCCCGAGGAAGGTGAAGGGGTAAGCGAGGGCAGCCGACGCATGCGCGACCTGTGGCAATCGTGGGAAGATCCGGCAAATCCCAGCGGCTACTTTTGGGAGCACACGGTCGACGAGTGTGTGCACTGCCCCTGGGACGCCCAGGTCGCGCAGTGCTCGGCCTGCTTCCTGAAATACGGCCGTACGCAAATGCCTGTCGAGTGCCCGAGCTGTCTCAGCGTTTCCCAAGGGCTCCCTGTTACTGGCGTGTGCTGGGTGGATTGCAGCAACCAAACTTGCCAATTGATCGGCCAGCAGCCAGGCAAGAAGCTGAAGATACGCAACAAGCTCCCCGACGACATCACCAAAAATAGAATCCTTTTTGACAGCAAGGACCCGAGCATCGTCACGCCCACCCCCGGTTCGGTGGCCGACCCGCGCTGTAGTACGGCCAGCACCGGCGGCCGTATTCGCGTGTCGAGCGCGACTTCGGGCCAAGCCTTTTCGCAGGACTTGCCTTGTCAGAACTGGAGCCTGATCGGCACCGAGACGAACCCCCGCGGCTACAGCTACAAGGATGCAAAGCTTGCCGACGGCCCCTGCAAACGTGTGTTGCTCAAGAGTGGCAGCAAGCTAAAGGCCTCGTGCGCGGGTGGCGGGCCGCATCCCCTAGACTACGATCTCCAAGTGGGTCAAAGCCAAACGCCCGTTACCGTTACCATCGAGACCGGCCGGCTGGGCCTGAACGGCGCTCAGGGTTACTGCGCGAAGTTCGGGGGCGTTGTCAAGAAAGACGGCAGCGACGGCAAAAGCTTCCTAGCCAAAAACGCCGACGCCCCGACTAGCTGTCCCTAAGACCGGTCCGCGGCGTCCGGGCGCGCGTGTCACCCTCCCCCGCCGACGTAACGCACAACAGACCCTGCTCGATCTGATCGAACGCGCGGCGATGGGTTTCTCGTAGAGCAAACTTGTCAATGCCGAGATTCCGCCTGGTTTCGTACTGGTGAACCAGGCCGAGAAACAGGCTCCAAAGGGTGTCGACCACGGCGATGGGGTCCGAGTCTCTATAGGCGCCGCTCGCTATGGCTTCTCTGATAATCTCAGCGCCAACGGAAAAATTCCTTACCGACTGCCGGTTTACCTGGGAGACGACTTCGTCCGAGAGAAGCTCGCGTAGCCTGTCGGAGTGCAGAAAAAGAAAGACCCGATACAGCTCCGGATATTCCGTATAGAACTCATAGAAGAAATTCCACACCGCTCGGACCTTGCGATCGGGACGGCGCCTGGAGGAACGGATCTTGGTAAAGCGCTCTTCAAACAATTCCATCGCCTGGAAGAGCAATGACACGTACAGTTCTTCTTTACTTCGAAAGTAGAGGTAAATGGCGCCGGGGCTGAGTTCGCAGCCATCGGCAATCTGTTCGATCGTCGCCTGCGCGAAGCCCTTGTCGGCGAAAACGCGGCGAGCCGCAACGAGGATGTCGGCGCGTCGCTGCTCACGCTCACGGGCGCGCCGTCCCTGTCTTCTCTCCCTCACATCCATGCGAGTCGACTTTTCCTCTGTGAGCACCGCAAACGCCTCAGGCCTCGGGCTCGACTACGATGCGCACTACCCCACCATCCTTGCCGGCAAGATGCTGTAGGGCATCATTAGCACGCTCGAGCGGATAACGCGCGGAAACCGACGCGCTCAGATCCAGACGTCCGCCGGCGATGAGTTCGTAGAGATCGGTGATGTCGGCACGGTCCATCCCGAACGACCCCAGCACGGCCTGTTCCCGACCGACGAACGCATCAGCGTCGGCAGCGAAGGACGCCCGGGGCCGACACCCGCGATGACCGCACGGCCGGCCTTGCCGAGAGAGCGAACGGCAAGTTCGACCGTATCGGGCCGGCCGACGAACTCGAGTGCCAAATCGAGCCCCCTGCCCCCGAGGTGTCGGCGAATCTTCTTTGCCACGTCGCCTTCGGCCGGGTCCAGACTGAGGTCGGCGCCGGCGGCCAGGGCTCGGTCACGTGCTGCCGCGTTTACGTCTACGGCTATGATACGGGCCGCGCCCATCATACGCGCGAGTATGACCGCGTGAGTACCAAGCCCTCCGCATCCGAAGATGCCTACGGTCTCTCCCGCACGCAGTCGTCCGCGCGAACGCAAGGCGTGAAAAGGAGTCGCAACACCGTCTGTAACGATGGCGCCGACGTCGAAGGGTACAGCATCGGGAAGCATCATCACGGATCGAGCCGGGACGGCTACGTATTCGGCCAGCGCTCCGTCGCGTGCCATGCCGTAAACCTGCGAGACATCACAGAGAGACTCGCGGCCGGCGAGGCAAAACCGGCACGCTCCACAGCAAGCCGAGGGAAAAAGAGCGACCCTATTCCCCTTCTCGAGGCCGGCGACATCACTACCGATCGCCGCAATGATACCGGCCGCCTCGTGGCCCAACGTTATCGGTGTTCGCATGACCGGCAAATCGCCGTCGACAGCCAGGTGCAAGTCGGTACCGCACAGCCCGCATGCGCTGACTTTGACGAGCACTTCCTGCGCACTCGGTTCGGGCACCGGAACCCGCTCGATTCGTAATGGCTCACCCGGCTCGATCAACCGTGCGGCAAGCATATCTCCCATGACGTTCTCCTCGATTACTCCTTCCCTATGCCGTCTCGCGCGTAGACGGCTCTAAGCACGAGCCCAGAATATGATCCCACAGAGGGAACGAAACGTTGAAATTTCCACGCGCCATACGCGCAGGGTCGTGATGCCTCCTGTGGTGAACACGCACCCACCCGACGAAGGTTCTGCGCCCTATCCACGACTCGGGCGAAATATGATGAACGGTATGGAACCATTCGTACACCAGGTAGTAGGCCAAGACGCATACATAGAACAGATAGCCTAGATCCGGCGAAATTCCGCGGCCGAGCAGCAGGGCAACCGGCAGGTTGGCAACGAGAATCGCAGGCAGGAACCACCACGGAAACAAAATGTAGAAGAGTTCGGCAGCGTCATGGATGACCATCCTTTGTTCGGTGTAGATGACATGATGCTCGAGCGTGTGACGTTGGTATAGAAGATTTAAGAAACGAGTAGGATGATGCATCGGTCCGCGATGAATCCACCACTCGAAACCGTTGGCGAAAATGAAGAAGCCTATAAAAAACAGCCCCAGCTCCAGCCCCAGCGCAGGCCGTCCGATGCCGCTCAGGAGCAAGCAGATCGTCAGTATCGCAACGACATTGATCAGAACGAAGTGCGCGTATCCGGAGTACCAACGTGGGATTAAGGCAAGAAGCTCCCGGCGCTTTTCTTCTATCGACATAGAGCTCATCTCGTTTTCACGAGGTAGCGCGCGATAGTCTCGCGTTGAATCTCGCTGGTACCTTCGCCAAGTTCGAGAACCTTGCAGTCACGGTAATAGCGTTGCGCGGGGCTCTCGCTCATGTAGCCCTGGGCACCGCACAAATGCAGGGAGCGCTCGCACGCCCAGGTGGCGGTCTCGGAGGCGAACAGCTTGGCCATCGAGGCCTCCTCGTCAAAGGGCTTACCCGCATCCACCAGACGCGCCGCAGCCAGGGTGAGTTGCCAAGCGGCCTCCAAACGCGTGGCCATGTCGGCAAGGGTGAAGCGAACGAATTGCTGCTTGACCAGCGGTGCGCCGAATTGTACCCGCTCGCAGGTATAGGCGGTCGCGGTCTCCAACGCAGCACGGCCGAGCCCGACACCGAACGAGGCGGCTGCAATACGTCCCAACACGAGCACCTTCATGGCGGCGAGAAATCCACCGCCTTCTTCGCCGAGCATGTTGGTTGCAGGCACACGGCATGCGTCGAAAACAATCTCCGACATCTCCGAGGCTCCCATCCCCAGTTTCTTCATCGGTTCGCCCGTACTCACCCCTTCGCGAGGACGTTCGACGAGGAATAGGGACATGCCCTTGAGACCCTGGTCGGGAGCCGTCGAGGCCACCACCACCATGAAGTCGGCGAAGGGAGCGTTGGTGATATACAGTTTGCTCCCGTCCAGCACGTAGTCGTCACCGTCGCGACGAGCACGGGTGGATACGCTCGAAACGTCGGCGCCGGCGCCGGGCTCCGCGTAGGCCCAACACCCTATCCTAGTCCCACGCAGTGCGGCCGACAGGACTTCATGGTGTGCCTCGTCGCCGAGGTGAAAAAGTGCACCGCACGCGAGCGCGGTATGCACGTAGATACCCAGCGCTGCTCCCGCCGAACCGCGCGCCAACTCGGAACACAGAATCGCGTACAAGACCGAGCCTCCGCCACTGCCGCCCACCGACTCAGGAAACGCAGTTCCGAGCCAGCCCAACCCGCCCAGTTTCTCGAACAACTCGCGCGGGTAGCGCTCCTCGCGATCCCAGCGGCCGGCGTTGGGAGCGATTTCGCGTTCCACGAATGCACGCACCTGTCTTTGCAGCTCGGCTTCGTCGTCTTTCAATAACTCGTCCGTCATACGGCCTTCTCCCGTTATCGTGGCGTATCGCACAACCCGTGCGTGGGTTCATTTTCCTGTAAACGCCGGTCGTCGCTTTTCTCGAAACGCCGCCAGTCCCTCCCGATGGTCCTCGCTTTGTAAGCATTGGACCTGAGCAAAGATTTCATAATCGAACTCGCCTTCCATGGGCGAATCGAGAGAACGCCGAACCGCTTTCTTCGTATAGGCGAGCGCTTGCGGCGGACCGTCGGCCAGACGTCGAGCGAGCTTGTTCACCGCTTCGTCGAGTTTGTCGGCCGGCACCACACGCGTCACCAGGCCGATTCGTTCGGCCTCGTCGGCGTCGATCAGACACCCTGACATCATTAAATCGGTAGCCCGTCCGAGCCCCACGAGGCGCGGAAGAAAGTAACCCGCCGACATGTCGCAGCCGGCCAGGCCTATGGGGACGAACGGTGCTCCCAATCGGATGCCCTGGGCGGCGATGCGAAAGTCGCTGGCCATAGCCAAACCCAAGCCTCCACCGACGGTGTCGCCATGTAGACGGGCAATGACCGGTTTTTCCAAAGAGCAGATCGCACGAACCGGATCGAGGTAATGATCCACGATCCGCTCCCACTCGGCCGGCTCCCTGGGAACCATTTCGCGCTGATCGGCGCCGGCGCAAAACACACGCCCGGCGCCGGCAAGAACGACCGCTCTTGCCTCGGCATCGTCGGCAAGCCGCTCCAGTGCCGCGATGAGTTCATCGAGGGTCGGAATATCGATGACATTCAGACGATCCGGACGGTTCAACGTAACGGTGCCGATGCCATCGCTGACCTCGACCTGTATAGCCTCGTTCATGAGTCATAACTCCTTCGACTACGCTTCGATTCCGAATACACGCGTGGCATTACTTCGCAGGATCTTTTCGTTGACCTCGCCGGAGAACCCGAGCTCGAGCACATCGTCGTAGGCGCGCTTAAAGTCACACAGAGGGTAATCGGTGGCCCAAATGACTTTGTCTTGCCCGTAGCTGCCTGCATATTTTTTGAACGACTCCGGCCAGCGCGATGCATAGCGAGCCGATGTCTCGACGTAGAGGTTGGGATGTTTCCAGGCCAGGATCATCATCTCCTCGTGCCAAGGCTGGCCGAGATGGCAGCCGAGAATCTTCAGGTCGGGAAATGCCAGGGCCACCTCATCGAGGTAAATCGGACGACCGCACTCGCTCGGCAGCAGCGGCCCCGTGTGCCCTACCTGAATGGCTACCGGGACACCGAGTTCGCTGGCTTTGATGTACACCGGCCAGTACATCTTGTCGGTGGGCGG
>CAZKLE010000040.1:0-16142 GCA_964553415.1 uncultured Myxococcales bacterium | reverse complement strand
ACCACCGTGGTTCTGCTGGGCCAGGTCCTCGAACTACGCGCACGCAGCCATACCGATAGCTCGATCCGGGAACTCCTCGCTTGCATCCCCGAAATCGTCCACCGCGTAACCGAACAGGGCGATGAGTTCGACGTCTTGGTCTCTCACGTCAAATGCGGCCACACCCTGCGCGTCCGTGCCGGTGAGCGCATACCGGTGGACGGGATCGTCCTCGAAGGCTCGAGTACCATCGATGAATCGATGCTCACCGGCGAATCGCAACCGGTCGAAAAAACGGTCGGTGATCGTGTGGTCGGCGCGACGCTGAACGGGAGCGGTCCGTTCCTGATACGCGCCGAACGGGTTGGACCCGACACCGTCCTCGCTTGCGTGGTTGAAAGGGTAGGCGAAGCGCGACGCAACCCGAGCCCCATTCAACGCAGAGCCGACGCCGTTATTACCTTCTTCGTACCGGTCGTCATGCTCGTTTCCCTAGCGACTTTCGTCTTCTGGGCGCTTCTCGGCCCCAAGCCCGCCATGGCCACCGCACTGCTCAACGCCATCGCCGTCCTGATTGTCGCCGGTCCCTGCGCGCTGGGCCTGGCGGCGCCGATCTCCATCCTGGTTGCCACCGGCCGCGGCGCAACCGCCGGTGTGGTGTTCAAAGACGCCGAGGCTTTGGAGACTTTGGGCGACGTCGATACGGTGGTCGTCAACAAAACCGGCACCCTCACGGTAGGAAGACCGCGCGTCACGGCGATCGAGCCCTTGGCGGCGGCAAGTGACGACGAACTCTTACGCTTGGCTGCTTCTCTGGAACAGACGAGCGACCATCCCCTCGCCTCGGCGTTGCTCGTAGCGGCACGGGAACGTGGCCTAACGCTGTCGGATGCGTCCTCGCTGAAACCCGAATCCGGTCGCGGTGTAAGCGGCAAGGTTGACGGCCGCGAGGTCGTGATTGGAAACCGCCGGTTCCTCGTCAAACACAAGGTGGACACGAGCGTGTTGGACGGGCCGGCCGACACCCTCGGGCAACGAGGTCAGACCACGCTTCTCGTCGCGGTCGACGGCCTGGCTGCCGGCGTCATCGGCACGTGCGACCCCATAAGGGACTCGACCGCCGAGGCCCTCGAGCAACTTCATCGCCAAGGGGTCGAGGTCGTCATGGTTACGGGCGACCGGGAAACGACCGCCCGCACCATCGCGGACGAACTCGGCATCCAGGACTATCGCGCCGATGCCTCGCCGGCATGCAAAAGTCGGGTCGTGAGTAGCCTACAGAGCGAGGGCCGTATCGTCGCAGTGGCCGGCGCCGGTGTCGGCGACGCCCCGGCTCTGGCGCGCGCCGACGTCGGCATCGCCATGGGCGACGGCACGCGGATCGCCGTCGACGCCGGCGCAACCGTAACACTACTGAAGGGCGACCTCCGGGCAATCGCTCGCGCGCGCCGCTTGACCCGTCTCACATTACGCAACCTCCGTGAAAACCTCTGGTTCGCATCTCTGTACAACGCCATCGGCATTCCGGTCGCCGCGGGCCTCATCTACCCGCTCACCGGCACCTTCTTGAATCCCATGACAGCCAGTGCTGCGATGGCGCTCAGTTCGGTGGCCATCTTCGCCAATGCACTGCGCCTGCGGCGGGCACGCTTGTAGCAAAACAGACAGGCACGGACTGCACGCGGCCTCGGCAACGGGCCCCATCATCCGCCGTTGCTACAAAACGCTCCCCGGCGTACACACCGGAGGTCCCCCGACGCCTCCACACGGGTCGACTCCGGATGTTTTCTCGTGGTCGAACGACGTGGCAATCGCGATCGAATTCGTATCGTATACAGAGCGCCATGCCGGATCTGCCACAAGACGAAGCGACTCTCCGGATACAAACCAGCACGCTCCTGGCCGACGGACAACTGTCGCAATTACGACGCCGGATAGCCGACCTGCACGCGGCCGATCTCGCCGACCTCCTCGATTGGTTTGAAGAGCCCGATGACAAGCTGCGCCTCTATGCACTTCTTCCGCCGGATGTGGCATCCGACGTCATCCGTGACGTCGGAGACCTGACGCGCGATACGATTATCGAACATCTGTCCGACGCGCGCCTCGCCGAAGTCGTAGAGAGACTCGACACCGACGACGCCACCGATCTCGTCGGGGAGTTACCCGAAGAACGTAAAACGACCGTCCTCGATCGCGCCAGCCCGGAAACCCGCCGCGAAGTTGAAGACCTCCTATCCTACCCGCACGACAGCGCCGGCGGGATCATGAAGAAGGAAGTTGCTGCGGTCACCACGGGCTCGACCGTGGCGGAGGTGATCGAGCAAATCCGTTCTCGTGCCGACGACTACCACGATATCCACAACGTGTTCGTCATCGACTACCGCGGCCATCTGGTCGGGACGATTCCCTTGCGCAGGCTGATTCTCGCCGACAAAGGTTGCCCCGTGGAGCAAGTGATGACAACCGACCTCGTGTCGGTTCCCGTCACCGTCGATCAAGAAGAGGCGGCACAGTATTTCGAGAAATACGACTTGCTCTCCCTGCCGGTAGTCGACGGACTCGGCCGCTTAGTTGGTCGTATCACCGTCGATGACATCGTCGACGTCATTTCCGAGGAAGCTACCGAGGACATCCTCGCACTGGGTGGCTTAGGATCCGAGGCGACGACATCCGCTTCCGCGCTGCGCGCAGTCCGCGACCGCATCCCATGGCTCGGCGTCAACCTGATCACCGCAACAACAGCGGCTGCGACCGTCGCGATGTTCGAAAGCACGATCCAGTCCATGGCCATCGCGGCCGCTTTCATGAACATCGTCACGAGCCAGGGAGGTGCCGCCGGGGTGCAGAGCATGACGCTGACCGTGCGAGGCCTGGCACTCGGCGAGATCGAGAGCAAGGACGCGCTACGCGTCCTCCGTCGGGAGATCCTGACCTCGTTAGGAAACGGTCTCGTGTTGGGCGGGGCCGCAGCTGGGATCGCCTATCTATGGACGGGCAACGGCAGCCTCAGCACCGTCCTCGGTTGTGCACTGCTCGTCAACCTCTTGATCGCGGCAACCCTCGGCAGCCTCGTCCCGATGGTCCTCAAGTTTCTTGGTATCGATCCGGCTGTGTCCTCCAACGTGTTCGTCACCGCCGGTACGGACATCATAGGATTTTTCGTCTTCTTGAGTTTGCTGACCTCGGTGCTGTAAGCGGCGGCTTTTCAGCCCATGCCCTCGGCGAGATCGCGGTACGAGATCATCTCGACGTCCATGGAACTCAACGCATCACGGACCGTCGAGGAAGTAACCGCGGCGGCCTCCCCGAGACCGTCGAAACGACCGAGCAGTGACCCCGGGTGACATACCAGTTCGGTGACGCCCGGAGGAATATGCCGCAGGCGCTCGGCCAACCCATACTCCGTGCATGGGCGATCCCGGTTCAGCGGCTCGACGCGGTCGGGGCTCGCAAAGGCGCGCGCACGCAGGTGCCCCCAACCGAGCATGGGGCGCACGAGAGCGGCCTCCGCCCTACGCTGCCACGCGGGTAGAGCGCGATGGCGCGAAAACCTCCACAACCCGCCACAGGGTTTGCGGATCGCAGAAATCGGATATTCACGGGCCAGTTCCCGGATGATCGATAGGACAGTCGGATGCAGGTGCAGATGGTAGACCGCCGAGATGTGCGTCAAAAACAGGCCGCTGGCAAGAAACCGTTCAATCTGCGCGCGGATTTCGGCTTTCAACTCGACGCGGAGGCCACCTCCGCGTCTGTAGAGCCAGACCGCTTCGAGCGGTCGCTCGACGAAGTGACCCGAGGCGTCTACCAGATTGGGAATGTCGCGGCTTGGCAACGTCGCGGTGCCGCCGCAAAGAACCAGATGCAAGCCAACGCCGAGGTTTGGCCTCATCGCCGCGGATACCATTGCCGTTTTCGCAGCCGGAGCCCCCACCCGGAGACCGGCGCTGGTCACGATACCCGCATCGTAACCGGCAAACACAGCGTCGTTGGCCTCGGGCCACAGACCGAAGTCGTCGGCGGTGATAATAAGGGATTTTGGCTTCACGGCGATCGAGCGAGTCCGAACAACAATCAGTCGTAGAGTTTTCTTGCAAACAGGCGTTTCTGATAAAAGCTCTGCAAATCGGAGCGTGACAGCATACCAACCACTTTCTTGGGGTTCTCCTCGTCGACGACCACGAGCTGTTCGAGCCCCCGAGCCGTAAAGATTTTCATGGCCTCATAGAGGGAATCGGAACCGTTGACCGTCACAACGTTCGAGTTGGCTATCTCGGAAACCACCACCAGAGGCCATGCTTCACGTTTGAGCAACAACCCGCGTATATCCTGCATACTGACGATACCGGTGAGTTCGCCGGACTTGTTGACCACAGGGAAGTACACATGGTGACTGTTCGTCAGGTAACGGACGAAGTCGCTGATTTTCATCGTCTCGGGGATCTGCCGGAAGTCCTTGCTCACCAGCCCTCGAACGAAAAGCTTGCGCAGCAAATTGGTCTCGCTGCCGGCGTGGATATCGAGGCCACGCTGACTGAGTTCGTAACTGTCGATGCTGTCATGCATCACCCGGCGTGCGACCATGGTCGCCGCAACACCGGTGATCATAATCGGCAGAGCAACGTTGTAATCCCTCGTCAATTCGATGAGCAGAAAGATCGCCGTCAGCGGCGCGTGCGTGGAAGCGGCAAGGAAGGCTCCCATGCCGATCATGGCAAAGCCGCCGGGATTACTGATAACGCCGGGGATCAGCGTATTCAGCAACGCTGCGTAGCCGCCTCCGAGCACCGTACCGATGAACATCGCCGGTGCGAACACACCGCCCGAGCCTCCGGCACCGAGCGTGATCGAGGTCGCGACCATCTTGGCCAAAACCAGCGCTAGTAAGAGCCCCGCAGGCATGTGCCCCAGAAAAGCCTCGTTCATGGTGTCGTAGCCACTCGAGCTGACCTGAGGGAAAAAGATGAGGATGACTCCCACCAGCAGACCGCCGATCAGGGGGTGCAGGACCGAGGGAATCCGAGATCGCTGGAAGTACTTGCGGATGCCGTAAAAGATGCGAATGAACAAGACCGACAGCAAGCCGCAGATCAAGCCCATCAGAAGGTAGAACAGGATCTCATGGTTGATCGGGAAGTCGAAGGCCGGCGCCGTCAAAATCTGCGCATCCGCTTTCAGGTACCGGGAGACGACCGCGGCAGTCCCCGACGCCAGTACGATCAGAGTCATGGAGCCGGTGTTGAACTCCCCGACCAAGACGATCTCCTCGGCGAAGAACACCCCCGCGATCGGGCTCGAGAACGTCGCTGAAATCGCCGCCCCCGAACCGCAAGCGATCAATACCCGCAGGCGCTCAAACGACGGCCGCAGCCCGCGGCCTACCGTCGACCCGATCGAACCCCCGATCTGAGCGATCGGGCCCTCGATGCCGGCGCTCATACCCGATCCCAGCGTGATCGCGGCCGACAGAGTTTTCAATGTGATCCAACGCCGCCGCAGATAGCCGCCGCGAAAATTGACGATCTCCAGAAACGTCGGTAGTCCGTAGCCTTTCATTTGACCCGGGAACCAACGATCAAGAATCACGATCGCCAACATCCCCAGCATGGGGATACACGGTATGTACCACCAGTGAGCGGGCACGGCCGCCATGCCGTCGCTGAAAACGTCGCTGGTAACGCGCTGCACGCCGACCCCAAAGCGCCCGGCCAGGTCGCGCCAGAACATGTCGTGGGTGGAATCGATGGCCCAGTGGAAGGCTACGTTGGCGAGCGCCGTGACCGCGCCGATCAAAATCGCAGCAGCCAGGAGGATGCCGTTGTTTTCGGCCAACGCCCTTCGCCAGCCGGACTCGGCAGAGTTTTCGTCATCGACCTTGGTGGTCTCGGTGGGGTCTGCCGTCACGCGAACATTTCGCTCCGCGGGGATACTATCGGGCTGCGCTTACGCTTCAAGCGTCGAGGCTAGCTCTTCAAGCACTTTCTCGACCGGCACCGTGGTTTCACGGTCGCGCAGCCAAAGAACCCGGGCGTTCCCCTCGCGGTGACGGGATCTGAGCCACGACACCAAGATACTGGCGGCATCGGCCCGCGCGGCTCGGTTCCGACGCGAGGGAGAGGAGCCCCCTTCGTTCTCCAGCATGGCACGGATCGCGGCCGTATCCGCGGATCCGCGTAGGCGGCGCATATCGCGGAAACAGCCTCCACGCACCACCACGATCCTCCCACCTCCGTCGGCGGCGGGCAGCGCCACCACGTAGTCGTGCCTGTTGACCAACCAATCACAGCGCTGATCGATCTTAGCCAGGCGACGCAGAACTCGCGAAGCTCGTTTGGCGCTGTCGTCTGCTCGAGCCCGTGCCGCCACCGCGGCGAGCAGAGCCTCCGGGCCGTCCACGAGTAAGCGGGCCAATTCAGCGGTGGCCGATCCCAGAGCGACGCCTGTACCGTTCTCTTCTTCCCCGCCGCGGGGGCTATGGGCACGCGCGCCAATCGCCGGAGAGCCCAACTCCACGGCAAACACCGTGGCCAGGGCGGAGGCGGCTCGTTCGGCGAACTCGCGGCTTCGGACCGGCCCGACATAGACAGCCCCGTCGTCGGTGATACGCGAGGCGGCCATGACGCGCGGGCGAGCACCGTCTACGATCAGCTTCACGAAGAAGAGCTTCGGTACGTGCTTGGCGCCTCGATTGAAATGCGGATCGCACAAGCGAATCTGCGCGGCTTCCTCCAACAACGCCTCCAAGTGCGATCCAGCTGCGTGGGGCTCAACATCGTAGGTACGCGTCATCATTTCGAGCTGCCGGGCACCAAGACGGTCGGCGTTGAGGTAAAGTCGCACGACCCGCTCGCGGACGTCCTCGGCCCTACCGACAAACAGCGACTCGCCGCGTTCGTCGAGCAGACGAAACACCCCCGGTCCGGTAGGGAGAGTCTCCAGGCGCTGTTGCGGAACACGTACCCGCAAGCGCGCCGAAGCCAAAGGGTCCCCCGCGGTGACCGCGATATCCCCCAGCGTGCGGACTCCACGTTCGGCGAGGAGATCGAGCGAACGATACAGAATATCGGCGGTCAACTCCGCATCCGCGACGGCGCGGTGACGGGTGGAACGTTCAATCTCAAAATGCCCCGCAAGCCAATCGAGCGAGCTTCGTTGCAGATCCGGAAAGGCGTAACGCACCAGATCGATGGTACACAGCGCAGGACAATCCAGCGGCCGATGGAGCACCCTCCACACGGCTCGGTCGAGGACCGCATAGTCGAAGGCAGCATTATGCGCCACCAAAACCGCTCCCTGGGCGAACTCGTAAAAGGGGCCGATCACATCCTCAATCGGCGGTGCGTCCTTGACCATTTCATTGGTGATACCGGTAAGTTTTTCTACGTAAGGGGGGATGCGCGCGCGTGGATTGACGAGCCTTTCGAAACGATCAACTTCGACGCCGCCTTGAAAGCGAACCGCCCCGACTTCGGTAACGCCAATACTCGACGACCCGGCGTCGCTGTCCCCGGTCGCCTCCAAATCGACGACGACGAAGGGGACCTCGGCGATGGGAAGGGAGAACAAATGATGGGTTGCCAGGCGCCATCGGCCGCCGTACGATTCCACGCGTGGATCCCCGGCCAGCAGGCGCTGCAAAAAGACCCGGCTGAACTGGTTGTTCTCGGCGCCTTCCGGAAAGAGGATCTCGATGAGCTCACGCTCCCCCACGCCGTCCGGACTGTCGGCGAGACACTTGTAAACGGCTTCTTTCAAATCCTGGAGACGTCGACTCCTGTCCCGGGCCATCGTTGCCTACAGCGCCTGCGAGCCGCGCTGCAAAGGCATCAACCGAACAGTGAACGCTTCCTTGGCTGGGTGAGTACCTCGGTAAGTTCAGCGAGATCGCCGTCGACCGCTTGCCGCAGACGCTCCGTATTGGCCTGGAAACGACGCCCTTCGGTTGCCATCAGGTCCTCATGACGATCCGTCTCGGCGTTGATCGCATCGGCAAACTCCTGCAAACGCTTTCCAACAGCCAAATACAGTCGTTGCGTCGGGCTGAAGGAGGTCTGGCACAAAGGACATCGAAGGACCGTGCCCGGCCTCAAATAACGATAGGCAACGGCATAGACGGTGGCGCAGCTCTCACAGGAAATCGGCACTTCGTGATCTTCTACGGTCGCCGGTGGCGCAGCAGGTGCCGCCGAAGCAACGCCCGGAGGGGCCGGAGCAACGGGAGCGGCAACCGCCGTCGTGGCGGACTCAGCAGCGGGCGCTTCCGTGGCAACGGCGGGCACCGACGATGCACCGTCCTTCTTGAAGCGCGACGGGAAATCGGCACCAAAGCTCTCATCCGGGTGCAGGACGCGGGCCCGGTCCAAGAGGACATCCTCGCTTTCCACACGAGCGGGGTCGGGCACACAGCAATCTACCGGACACACCGCGGCACAAGCCTCGTGGTCGAAAAATCCGACGCACTCGGTGCATTTTTCCGGAACGATATAGAAGAAGTCGCTCGACAGCGCGGCGTGTGCCGAGCCCTGAGACTCATACTCGACGCCGCTCTGGTAAATCGCGGTGTTGGGGCACTCAGGCTCGCAAGCCCCGCAGTTGATGCATTCCTCGGTGATGACGGTCGCCATATCCGGTCGAGAATATCAGCACCGCATCCTCGGACGCAAAGCGCCGTAAGGCCTCTGAAAAACACCCTTGTCAGTCCCCGGCGTACGCTGTACATTCGCAAGGTCTTGAAACTTAAGAACATTCTCAGCGCTCTGCGGCGTAAAGAAAGACTCAAGGAGCATCTCGAGGGCTACACGATCTCGGCCCTTTTTCACATCCTCTTACTGCTCGTCTTGGCGACCATCACCATCTCGGCCGGCGGCGACACCTTCGGCTTCGGGCTGCGCCCCAAGGGCGCCAAGGTTCAACTGACCATCGAAAAGGAAGCGGTCGACGATGCAAAATTGGAGGATTTGATCCAAGACATCGAGATGAAGCCGGTGCAAGTCGACAGGATGAAGGCCAGGCCGGCGTCACTCCCTCGACTCCCCAGCCTTTCCGCGCCGCGTCCGAGCTCGAAGCGCCTCGCGAGCATCAAAACGCGCTTCTCTCCCGCGGTTCATACCGGCGGATTGTCGGGCAACTTCGGCAGTTTTATCCTGGGTCTGCGCAGGAACGGCATCGACGTCGCGATCGTCGTCGACGCTACCGCAAGCATGCAGAACGTCATCGATGACATCAAAGCTCGCACTTCGGCTTTGGTGACCGACATCCGAAAACTCGTTCCCATCGCACGTATCGGCGTCGTCGCCTTTCGCGACAAGGGCGAAGCTTTCTCCGTGAAATGGAGCGACCTCAGCTTTCATTCCTCCAAGACTCAGGGATTCATCAAGAACCTCGAAGCCGACGGCGGCGGCGACTACGAAGAGGGGGTGCGCCAAGGTCTCGAAGCGGCCATGGACGACTTGAGCTGGCGTAAGCGTTCCAAACGCGTGATCATACTCGTCGGCAGCTCACCGCCGCACAAGAAGGACATGCCGGCCATCCTGGCGCTGGCGAAGGAGTTCCACGACACCGGCGGCGTTATCAGCGCAATCGATTTGAGCCAGCGTATGCACGAAGAGTACGAATACAGATACAGCATGCAACGTTTCGGAAAGCCGCCCGCCCACTACACCCCCCTGCCTCCGTTCTACAAGCAGGTACGTGCTAGTTTCGCAGCCATCGCCGGCCACGGAGGCGGCGAGCTTGCTTCACTCGGGAGTGATCAGCAACTGACGAAACAGATTCTCTATTTTGCGTTCGGCTCCAAATGGGAAAAGGAAGTCGCCCGCTACACCTCAAAAGACTAGGCCGTTTCTAAGGAGAACCCCGAGATGATCCGATCCCTGAATCAGCGACGCCGTCCGCTTGTTCTCGCCGTCGCCGCCGTGACCCTGCTGCTTCTTACCGCCGCCGGTACCGAAACTGCAATGGCCCAGACCGTAGCCGCAAAGTCGGCGGCGCTGAGCTACAGCCTCATCGACTTGATCAAATTCGGCGGCCTCGTCGGTTACATCATTATCTTCATGTCGGTGGTCGCCGTCGCCCTGGTGTTCGAGTACGCCCTGTCGATCCGTTCGCAACGGCTGGCGCCCGATGCGGAACTCGTCGAATTACGCGAAGCCGTCGGGGCTGGTCAATACGACCGGATCGCCGCAAATGCGGGGGCGGAAAACCCATCGTTCGTCTGCAAGGTCGTTGCCAGCGGGGTCAAAGAAAGGGATCGAGGATACGACGCCGTCATCAAAGCCATGGAGGATACCGCCGACGAGCAGACCGGGGTTCTCCTCCGCAAGATCGAACACCTCAACATCATCGCCAACATCGCGCCCATGCTCGGGCTGCTCGGTACGGTGATCGGCATGGTGAACTCGTTCAACCAGATTTCGGTCGCCGTGGGAGGCGTCGACCCACGGCGTTTGGCCGGAGGCATCTTCCAGGCCTTGATGACCACCGTCATGGGACTGATCGTCGCAATCCCGTCGCTGTACGTTTTCGGGATTTTTCGCAACCGTGTCGATGCAATCGTCGCCGTGACCTCCGCCAAAGCAGCCGACATCGTCGAGCCCTTGAAGAACCACCGGGATCGCGCCGCGTGAGACCGGCGCGCTCACAAAGACCACGGTCAATTTCTTTTCGAGCGACCGCGATGATCGACATGGCCTTCCTGCTGATTACCTTCTTCATCATGTCGATCCGCTTCGGACAGGCGGGAGAAGAGCAGGTCAAATTACCCAACGCGGACCAAGCCAAGGCCGTTACCGACGAACACACGGAGCTGGTCACGGTCAACGTCACGAAGGACGGACTCTACTTGATCGGAAGCATGCAAAAATCGGGCGGCGAACTGTTCGAGTATCTGCAGGCCCGCAAAGAGGAGAGCAAGCGAAAGATTGAGCTGGTCGTACGCGGCGACCGCAAAAGCGAGTTCAGAGCCATCCAACGCGTCATGCGCTTGAGCGCGGAGGCCGGCGTTACCGACGTCAGCCTCGCCGCCCTGCAGCGGGACGACGAGGCCGAGTAGAATGCGCACTTCCCATCGAGCGCGCCGTGGCGGGGGCAGCGACGATCTTCAGGTTGCGCCGCTGATCGATATCGTCTTTCTCCTTCTCACCTATTTTATCTTTACCATCTCGCTATCGACCATCGAGGGCCTGCTCCCGTCTGAGCTGGCGCTGGGCAGCGATGTAAAAGAATCAAAACAGGACCTCAAACAGGACGAAAAACGACTGATCATTCGTGTCGTACAGACCGGCCGTAACGCTCAGTATTTTCTCGACGACATCCCGGTGAGTGATTTTTCCGTGGTGTCCGACCGTCTCGCGGGGACACCGCCCGATACGCTCGTCATCCTCGACGCGGGCGCCAACGTGGCCTACGAACACGTCATTCGGCTCTACAATCTGTGTCTTCGACGTAAGATCGAACATGTGGTCTTCCCCATGAGTTCGGCTCTAGGCGCGACGGGGACGGCGCCAAGACTGTGAAGCGGAAGCCGCCGGCGGCGATCGTCACGTTCTACGTAGGTCTGGCGTTGCTCGTTGCATCAGCCTTCGGGCCGGCACTGCCCGCGTTCGCAGTCACCGTCGGCGGACTCGGCGCGGAAGTGCGCAGCGCTCGAGAGACCGCCGGAACGTTGGCCCGCCGAGCATGGAACGTCGACGCCGAGACCCGTCTGGTAGATCGCGTCAATACCATCGCCGATCATTTTCAGGAACTTGCCTCGACCGGCGCACGCATACCGCAGACCGCAAATTCCGTGATGAAGCTGATCGAAACCATCCGCGGCCGATACACCTCGGCGCTCGAGGCCATGCAGGCGGAAGTTATCCGCAAGGACGGCGATCTGGAAGCCGTACAGGACAGCAAAGCCTGGAAGGACCGCGAACTTTTGGCCATGCGCCTTTTGTATCGACTCAACTGGGTCCGCTACGAAATCGCCGCCCGCTACGAGCGCAGCACCGCTAAGCGCTCGTCGCTGCTCAAACACGCCCGCGACGGTTTCGCGGAATTTCTTTCGGCCGGAGATCGAGAACTCACGATCGAGTCCCTGCTCGGACACGGGCTGGCGAGTAAAACGCTGAAAGATTACGACACCGCGATTCGTGACTTCCACGACGCCCTGTCGAAAAGTCCCGACAAGGATACCGCGGCCAAGCTGCGACTGGCCTTGGCCGAAACCTATCTTACGGTCGGGCGCATCGGAAATGCGCTGGCCGAAACCGAACGCTTGGGGACGATGCCGGTGGGCACGCTCCGTAACCAGGTTCGTTTTCTCCGCGCTAAGGCATTGCTGCTCGCCGTAGGCAAGTACGGCAAGAACTACAACGCTTCGCTACGAGGGAAGTTCCGAAGCGAGGCGGCAACGACACTCGAGCGTCTTTACGGCGCAAGCGCATACTGGCGCAACAAAGTGGTGCAACTGATCGATGCCGGCATCGAGAACCCGCTCGAGTGGACCGCGGGCACCAGTTCTCCCTTCGTGAACTTTCTCATCGCCAGTTCCCTGCGCAAACGCAACGACTGCGATCAAGCCGTCGTGTTGTATTCGGCGCTCCTCGAGCAGAACCGCTACGTTCCCGAGTCTCACTACGGAACGGGGTTCTGTCAGTTCTATGAGGGCCACTACGAGAACGCGATCCGCAACTTGACGCTGTTCCTCGACGATGCCGCCAAAGACGACGCCTTTATCGGACAAGCGGCTTACCTCCGTTTCAAAGCCGCCGAAAGCTTGTACCTGAAAGAAGGGAACAGCAGCAATGAGGTTACCACCCAACGCTACCTGACCTTCATGAAGGATTTCCTGCAGCGTGCGCCGCAACACCCCAATGCCTACGAAGCGTGGTTTCGACTCGGAGAGTGGTACCGAGATCACGGGAAATGGGTTGATGCCGGCGAAGCCTTCGGCAAGGTCGCCGGCGACCCCGCCGTTCACCTGAAAGCGTCCTTCCAATCGGGTCAGTCCTATTTTCAGGCCGTCGTCGAGCAAGCTAAAGGTGGCGGGACACCCGAAGCGGGGCTGGTCAAAACCGCCATCGCGGCCCTCGATCGCTTTGTCGACAAAGCGGATAAATTTCGTTCCGAAAAAACCGCCGGCAATGCAACCGAGGGACTCGCCGAACCTCTGACGGCCAAAGCCGTAATCATGGCTGCCGGTATCTGCGCACACATAGAAGACGGCATGCACGAACGCCTACGCCGCCTACGCGGTTTCGAAGCCAAGTTCCCGGATCAAGAGCCCCTTTTCGCCGAGGTCTCCTCCTTGCGGATCGTCGCATACCGACGGCTCGGAGACCTCGACAGTGCCGGCTCCGAGCTCGAGAAGCTTCTAGCCATGAAAGACGCCGGCGCTTACCACGCCGAAGCCCTGAGAAAACTGGGTGTGGTGTTCCTCAAAGAAGCGGCCAAACGCGACGCGGCGGGAAAGCCTGAAGCGGCTCGGCGCGCGCGCACGACGGCTCTTCGTATTTACGAACGTCTGCTCACCGACATGCACAGAGCCGGGGTCGAGGGGACCAAGAGCGAAGCCGAGCGTGGCATGGAAAAACTCGTTGCCGATCTGCGCGCGCAAGTCGGCGGATAAGATACCGTCAGAATTCGACCAGGAAACCTTCGGTCTCTCCCGTCGCCACATCGATCATCACAATGCGCGCACGGTCGTAGTCATCGAGGGCATAATAAAGGAATCCCGAAACCTCGTCCTTGGGGCGCAAGCGCGCCGGGCGTAAGCGAGTTCCTTTAATCTTGCTCGCGGCGGCGGACGCATCGCCGAGTTGGCTGGCAGCCATAGCATCGGTGGGTTCCGCCCCTTGTTCCGTCCTCAGTTCCTTGCGGTTGGCCTCGCGGAGACGCTCAACGGCCCGGGCCGGACCGAGAGGTTTGCTCCGCATCCGCGTGCCGGCTTTACGCAAAACGATATCGGCCGGGTCGAATTCAAAAGTGCGACGCGTGCCGTTACGGATCGTGACCTTGAGAGGCAAAATCCCCGCCCTGCTCAGATCGGCGTCGAAATCCAAGACCGTGGCGAACCCACGCACGGGCACCAGTTTGACCGACACCCCGGCCTCGCGCTTCTCTTCGATGCGATCGCGCACAAGGTCCCCCGGCGGCACCGCAGCGGAAGCGGATGGCGAGGCGGCACGTGGCAGTCCTCCGACCGCAGCCTCCCGCTTGCCGCTACCGCGACCCGCGCCATCACTTCCGGAATTCTTGTCCGCCGCCGCAGCATAAAGCTCCGGCTTGTGCAGGCCGGCACGACCGGTCACCGACAGATACACACCACGGGTCATGCGTTTGTCGGAACCGAAACCGTCCTCGTCGGTGTGAATGCGTACGCCATCGCTGTTGCAGGCGATGTGGACGGTTCCGCTCATCGTCCCCGCGTCATCCACGCTCCGGGCGCTTACGTAGCCCGGCTTGCCCGGCTTGGCGACTCGGAAGCCCGTAACCGTCATCTTCATGCCCAGCAGCGCATCGTACACGTATCGGTTCGCCTCTTCGCAGCTCAACTCGGGGGTGGAGATTTCGAGCTGTTGCGACATGGGACGGCAGGCCCAAACGGCCGACTGCAGACCCGCCACGATCAGTGCAAGGGCAAAGTAGTGCGAGCTACGCATGAATCCTCCAATCTCTCCGGTCGTATTGATCCACGGAGACGACGCAATTACCAGGAGACAGGATACGAATGCTCGGCTACCTGCGTCGGGCACTGCGCATACGGATCCAGATACCGAGATTCTCGGCGGCAGCCGAGAAATTCAGAAGCGCAACGGTAACGAAGCTCGGCTCGAGAATCCAAGGCGACAGAAAAACCCCCGGCCACACGGCGACGCCGCCGAGCAACACGAGGGCGTAGTTGGCAATGCCGGCGCTATGGCCTTGCCCGAAAGCGGAGGGAACCGGACCGGCCGTCTCCAGAGGCCAACGCAAGACGTAGGTACCGAACGACGCGGCCAAGCCCAGTACGGGGAGCCAGTTGGCATACGGGGAGTACCGTATCGCCGAACCCACCAGCGGATGGCTCCAGGTCGCGGCAAGAGCAAAACCCGCAAAAGCGAGGGCGAGGAACGCGAGATCACATAGATTGTCAACGTAGCGTCCCGACTGTGAGGATTCGTTTCTCCTGCGCGCAGTGGCACCGTCAGCGAGGTCGCTCAGACAGGCGGCCACCGCCGCCGGCAGCACCGCCATCGATGTCGGCGCAGAAGCCAACGCAACAAGAATAACGAGCCCGAGTACCGGGCGAAGGAGACTGAGTAGGTGCTGCGGCCTCAGCAAGCCGGCAACCGTATGCGACTCCGGTCGCTCTCCCAACACGCGAAGTGGCCGCGTGCGAGTTTTTCCGGCTCACCGCTTTCGTCGATCGGCAGCACGTACACATTGCTGTCATCGTCACAGGTTTCGTCACCGGGTGCGGACAGATAGCCGGCAAACACGAGGCTTCGCCCATCGGGGGAAATCAGAGGATGCGACGAGGCAAACTGATCAAAAAACTGACAGAAGTATACAAAATCGTTTGTCGGATAGAAGGTTTGCGTCGTCGGCAGAGTGCTTCCACGTCGATCAAAAACCGACCACCGCATACCCCGTTCCTCGTCGAGTACAACGGTCGCCAAACGCGTCGAACAGGGCGACCAGAAGAAACCGATCAGCTCCCGGTCGCTGACGACGTCGGTCCGGCCGGTCCGCACGTCCACCAAAGTCAAGCCCACGTAGACGTTGGAATGATCATCCAGAGCCTGCGCGATCGCCAGCATGCTGCCATCCGGAGACCACAACATGGCGCAGGAGCCTTCCGTTCTATAGAGGAACTCGCTGGCACCGTCATCGATGCGGTACATGGCCAGATGGTCATGGCGACCGCCGGTGTCGACGTAGGCCAAACGGCGACCGTCGGGCGACCACGCGGGTGTGCGGAAATCTCCCGGTTGCAAACAAGCGATCCTTTCAAATCCACCGTCGAGACAATACAGACTCAGGCTCGCCTGCGCTTCGACTCGATGACTGCCACCGCTATGCACCGCCAAAATGTTCTGCGTAGGCGACCACGCCCAGAACAGCGGAGCGACGTGCTCCACGGCAATGGCTGTACCAGGATGGGCTAGGTCGGCGACTTCCAAGGCCAGACGGTTGTC
>CAZKLE010000039.1:0-16165 GCA_964553415.1 uncultured Myxococcales bacterium | reverse complement strand
GTGGGGAGCGTGAATGGTGGATCCGGTTCGCATCCAGTACTTCTCCGACATTCTCTGCGTGTGGGCGTACATATCGCAAGTACGCTTCGACGAGTTGCGAGCAAATTTTCCGCAGGAAGTCGAGGTGGACTCGCGGTACTTCCATGTTTTCGGAAACGTCGAGAGAAAAATAGCCGGGGCGTGGAGCGATCGCGGCGGGATCGCGGGCTACGCCGAGCACGTGAGGCAAACCGCGGCAGCCTTTGAACACGCCAGGGTTCACCCCGAGGTGTGGGTACGATCTACTCCTCGGTCCTCGATGCCGGCTCATCTTTTTGTCGGAGCGGTCCGCGTCCTCGAGCAAGACGAAACGGTGGCTCGTGGCAGCTCCGCACGGGCAGCCTGGGCTCTGCGGCGAGCATTTTTTGAGGACGCCGCCGATGTTGCCAGCCGCCAGGTCCTGTTCGAGGTCGCCGAGGCGGAGCGGCTTCCTATTGGGGCGATTCAGGCGGTACTCGACGATGGGCGTGCGCAAGCGGCACTATGTGAGGACCTGGAACTCGCCCGTACGCAGAGTGTACGGTCCAGCCCCACGCTCATCTTCAACGAGGGCCGCCAGCGCCTGACCGGCAACGTTGGCTACCGCATACTCGAAGCCAACATACGGGAACTCATGCGAAATCCGTCGGGTCGGCAGTCCTGGTGCTGAGGGGGCGAACGTGAGCGAAGCCGGTGATCGAAAGCACGAGTTGCGAATTATCGATGCGTGTATGCAACATCCGTCGAAGAGCTTTCTCGCCCAGCCGATGTTCGACTCGCTTCGCATACGGGTGCTATGAGACGCCTCCCTCTTGTCGGAGTAGTATGGGGCGTGCTTGTGCTCGTGGCGCTGTTCACGGGCATAACCTGGTGGGCTCTCGAGTCCGGAGGAGTCGCGGTTGTTGTCACGCATGGCCCGGACGGTGCGCTCCACTCGGCGCATGTGTGGTACGTAGAGACGAACGGCGAGTTATGGCTTGAAGCGGGCTCTCCCGAGAGTGCGTGGTTTATCGATGTCCGCAACAACCCGGATATACGTCTGAGCATTGATGGCCGTTCGCGCCGATATGCGGCTCGTGTTCTTGACGAACCCAGCGACCAAGCGGCAGTGCGCGCGCTGCTTCGCCGTAAGTACGGTATCCGCGACCGTTGGGTTGCGATGCTGGTTGATTCTTCACGATCGGTCGCTGTACGGCTCGAGCCGACGGTCGAAAAAGCGGCCGACCCCTCAGAGTGGCGCGGAGGCCGGTTAGAGAGCCCAGACGTCGGTATCGAGGCCGAGAAACAACCGGCCGGTCAGTTCCAACGTAGCCGGCGCGACCATCATGTGCTGGGTGGCGACGTGCACATCGCGAAAGCAGCGTTGCAATCTTGAGGTTTTGTACACGGATGTCCCGCCGCCGAGTTCGTACATGAGATCGACCGCGCGTGCACAGCTGCGCACCGTGTGCGTGGTTGCCAGACGGATATCACGACGTAATTCGACCGCTACGCGGCCGGAAGTCCGCGCCGCCTCCCAACCGGCGGCCATCGTGTCGTAGTAAAAACCACGCGCCGAACGCACAAGCGCCTCCGCTTCGGCGACGCCGGACTGGGTACGAGAACGGGCGGCGAGTGTTCGCGTACTACCTTGCGGATGTTTTCCGCCGGCAACCGCGACCAGCTCGTCGATGGCGGCACGTGCAATCCCGAGGGATACGGCCGCGATTCCCAGCGCTAACAATGTGAACTGGGGAAACTTGTACAAAGGCTTATCCAAGGGCTCGTCGATGGCCAGGCCGACCGCACGTGATTCGGGAACGAACAGGTCGGTCATGGCGAAGTCGGTACTACCGGTGCCGCACAAGCCCGACACGTTCCAGGTATCGAGAAATGCGACCTCGGACGCCGGAACCAACATCATCCTCGATAACGGAGTTCCGTTCCGCATCCTCTCCACCTCACCATCATGCTCGACGATGCAACCGCCAAGAATCCATTGCGCGTTCTCGGTTCCCGATCCCCACTGCCAACGTCCGTCGACGCGAAATCCGCCGGGCTCGCGTAGCGCTTTGCCTCGCGGCGCGAAGACGCCGGCGATCATGCTGTCGGGATCGGCGAAAATCTTGCGCGCTTCTTCTCGGGGAATGTACGCGAGTACGCTGCCCGAGGTTGCCCCGATGAAAACCACCCAGGCACTCGAGCCGTCGCCGATGGCCAAGGTTTCGACAGCGCGCATGGCCTGTTCCGGCGCCAACTCCAGGCCGCCGCAAAACTCGGGGGCATACATACGATACAAGCCGGCCTTGGCGAACTCGCGGGATAGGTCGGCGGGAATGCGCCGCGCGGCTTCGATTTCCTCGGCGCGCCCTCGAACGATCGGCTGCAATGCGGCCGCCGCGGCCTGCACTGCGCTACCTGGGTTTTTGGAGCTCTCGGTGGTCATAAAAACTCCTCGCCACTTACGCGAACGGTTTCTTCCATTCGTCGGCGTAGGCGAGCTTGGCGACAGGCCTGCGAGTGATGGGCCCATGGCCGCGAAGTTTTGGGTAGCCGATGGGTACGTGTGCGGCCGTGCCCCACGCCTCGGGAATGCGGAGCAGGTCCCTGACCTCGGGTTCGCATACGCAAAGAAGGGTGGTCAGCGTACATCCGAGACCTTCAGCACGGCAGGCGAGCAACGTGTTCTCGACCGCGGTATAGATCGAAGCTCCGCCGACGACGCTCGGACGCTCGAGGGCGGCGTCGGTAATCGTCATCAGCTTGGGATTGAAGCAGAACACGAGGATGGCGGGGCTGTCGCCATAATGATCGGCCAGATAGTCGCCTGCACGTATCATTTTCTCCTGGCCGGCGCGTTCGTTTTCGGGCATTGCCGCGAGCATGTTTTTGTAGGCCTGGGCGAAGCGGTACCACTGCTCGGCATACAGACGCCCGAGTTCTCGTTTGGGATTGGGGTCGCGGACGACAACGATACGCCAAGGCTGCCGGTTGCTGCCGGTCGGCGCCCACGTGGCCGCTTCCAATACGCGATGCAGGACGTCCACGGGGATTGGATCGGGCTTCAAACGGCGCACCGCGCGCAAGGTGCTCATGGCTTCGTAGACGCCGACAGTGTTCATAGGTGGTCTGAGCCGAGTCGTTCGAGCTGCCAAGCGCGACAGACCGACCGGCTCGTTGTCATACGAGTGCCGTGTGCCGCCTAGTCGCGCGAACGGATGCGCGCGGCTTTTCCCGTCAGCTGGCGCAGATAATACAGGCGCCCCTGGCGTACGCGGCCGCGGGACTTTACCTCGATTTTTTCGATGCGGGGAGAGTGGAGAGGGAACGTTCTTTCGACGCCGACGCCGTAGGAAGTCTTGCGAACGGTAAATGTGGCTCGGCTCGACCCGCGCGTGCGTCGTATGCAAACGCCTTCGAAGACCTGTACGCGTTCTTTCTCGCCCTCGACGATTTTTGCGTGCACCCGCAATGTGTCTCCGGCACGGAAATCGGTGACGTCCGACTTGGTCTGATCGGCTTCCGTCTTTTCGATGAAGTTCATGGCTGAGGCTCCTCGCGTCCCTAGGTGAGCCCGCCGGGGAGCGGGCGAACCCATCTATCTAGCGCGTCCCCAGTAGGCGGTCAAGGATGACCGCCGCCGCGGCTCGGACCGAGAGGTGATTGTAGGCGCCGGGACCGAGCACAGGGGGCAGGCACAGGTCGCAACGATCGAGAATCTCGTCGGTGAGCCCCCAGCCGGTGCCCAGCAGCAGCAAGTAGGGTCTCTCGCCGGTCTCCAAGCGGCTGCGGACCTGGGCAAAAGACTCGCTGTCGGGCACCCGTCTCGCTGTCGTCGCTACGAGCAGTGGCATGCGGCCGGTTGCCGCTTCGATGTCGGCTTCGGCTTGCTCCAGGCTCCGCGTCAGACGCACGAGGCCCAAGGCGTCCTTGCGATTGGCATTGTAGGTGGCGCCGATACCTTCACGCCAGTGACGGATGATTTTACGCACCAATCCCCGCAGGGCATCGACCGGCGTAATGACGTAGAAACCCTTGGCCCCGTAGGTTCGTGCCGAACGAGCGATGTCGTGGACATCGATGTTGGTCACGGCCGTCGTCACCACTCGGTGGTTCTTGTCGTATACCGGATGATGCAGGAGAGCGATGTAGACTTCGGCCACAGCTACGATTTCCGCTTCGTGGTCTCACGCTCGAGCAGATCGGGCCGACGCTCGCGGGTACGGGCCAGGGCCTGTGCGCGTCGCCATGCCTCAATGCGCGCATGGTTGCCCGAAGTCAGCACGGCCGGTACGGTCATGCCGCGAAAGCTCTCCGGCCTGGTGTACTGAGGGTATTCGAGCAGCGCTTCGGAGAAGGTTTCCCACTGGATCGACTCTTTGCTCCCCAATACCCCGGGAATCAGCCGGGCAACCGAATCGATCACGGCGGCGGCGGCGACCTCGCCGCCGCTCATGACGAAGTCCCCGATGGAAATCTCTTCGTCAAAAAGCCGACGCACGCGCTCGTCTACGCCTTCGTAGCGTCCGCAAAACAGCAGTAGGCTTGCAGATGAGGCCAGGCGCCGGGCGGCGCTTTGATCAAACCGCCTGCCCTGAGGACTGAGTAGGATCGTGCTTGCCGGCGCAAAGCGTGATTGAAGATCCTCGACCGCGGCGAAGATCGGTTCGGGCCGCATGACCATACCCGGCCCGCCGCCGTAAGGAGCGTCATCGACGGCGTGGATCGAGCCGCCGCAGTAATCGCGCAGCTGGTGAGCCGATACGCCGATGATTCCCGCCTCGACTGCTTTGCCGATTACGCCGTGCCCACAGAGGGCATCAACCAGCTCGGGAAACAGAGTTACGACGTGAAAACGGATTGTCGCTTCGCTTACCATCATTGACCCGGGCCTCCGCGGCGCGGCTGTCTATGCGTCGTCGCCGTTCTCGTCGATGAGGCGGTGGTCGATGACGATCCTGTGTGCCTTCGTGTCGACGGAGATCACGCTTCCGGCCACAGCCGGCACCAGGACTTCCGTCGCGTTGCTGCGCCGAACTACATAGACGTCGTTCGCGCCGGTAGCCAGGATATCAGCGAGCAGCCCTACTTCGACACCCGTCTCGGTATGGACCCGGGCCCCCAATAGGTCGACGTCGTAGAACTCGGAATCCTGCAAGTCCGGCAACGAGCTTCGGTCGACGCTTACGGTCGTACCGACGAGGCGCTCGGCCTGTTCGCGAGTACCGACCTCGTTGCTGCATATACGCAGTCCCGGGCCGTCATAGGAGACCGAGCGCACCGTGATCGCGGTCTCGACGGCCGCCGTGTTTTCGGTGGGCTGAAAACGGAGCTGAAGCACCGAGCCGCGGCTGATCGACTGTTTCATGGAAGGATCGACGGCAACGATAAAAGCGCCACGCACGCCGTGAACTTTGCTGATGGTGCCGATCGCAATCGGCGTGTCGGGGTCAGTCTTCGATGATTTCGATGACAACCTTGGTGTTTACTCGTGAGGCGGCGGCGTTGAGTATCGTGCGCATCGACTTGGCCGTACGCCCCTGCTTGCCGATCACTCGACCGAGGTCCTGCTTGTCCACGCGCAGCTCCAGAACCGCGGCGTCGTTACCCTCGCCTTCGGTGACCTCGACTGCGTCGGGGTTGGTGACCAAGTTCTGCGCGAGGAAGCGGAGCAGCTCTTTCAAGACCCGGCTTTGGTCCCGAACAGCGTCTAGATCGCCAGTCCCGCTTGCTTGATCAGTCTCGCCACTGTCGGTGTCGGTTTCGCGCCCTTGTTCAACCATGCACTGATCGTCTCCCCGTCGATCCGAACTTCGGCTGGGTCACTGAGAGGGTTGTAGGTTCCTACGGCTGCCAGGTACCGGCCGTCTCGAGGCGCGCGTTCATCGGCCACGACGAGCCGATAAAAAGGGCGTTTCTTGTTGCCGTGTCTTGCGAGTCGAATCTTTACAGCCATGCGATCAGGTTCCCCTACGAAGTGACGTCAATCCTCTTTTTGTTGCCGCCTGAGCTTTTCGCAAATGCGCTCGGCCCAAGCGGGTGCATTCTAGGGCGAAAGGCCAGGAAACGGAAGCGGAATCGGCCCAAAGCACACAGCCCCCGGCCGTAAAACGGTCCGAGGGCTGTGTTTTGCGGCAATTTCGCTTCCGGACGTTCTTACATTCCCATTCCGCCCATTCCGCCCATTCCACCCATGCCCCCCATGTCGGGGGCGCCGGCTGCGGCCTTCTTCTCTTCGGGCTTGTCGGCGATGGTCGCTTCCGTGGTCAGCAGCAAGCCGGCGACCGAGACGGCGTTCTGCAGCGCCACCCGCTCAACTTTGGCGGGATCTATGATGCCGGCTTTGATCAGGTCTTCGAATTCGCCGGTGGCCGCGTTGTATCCGAACGCTCCCTTGCCCTGCTTGACCTTGTCGATCACAACCGAGGCCTCAGCCCCGGCGTTGGAAGCAATATGCCGGCAGGGTTCTTCGATGGCCCGACAGAGGATCTTCAATCCGACCTCCTCGGTGGCATCGCCTACCTTGACCTTGTCGAGCGCGGGGGCGCAGCGTATCAGAGCGACACCACCGCCGGGGACGATTCCTTCCTCAACGGCCGCGCGCGTAGCGTGCAGAGCATCTTCGACGCGAGCTTTCTTTTCTTTCATTTCGACTTCGGTCGACGCGCCGACTTTGATTACGGCCACTCCGCCGACCAGCTTGGCGAGACGCTCCTGCAGCTTCTCGCGGTCGTAGTCCGACGTCGTGTCCTCGATTTGGGCTCGGATCGTTTTGATACGGCCTTCGATGTCCGAACGCTTGCCGGCGCCGTCGATGACCGTGGTGTTGTCTTTGTCGACCTGTACGCGCTTGGCTTTGCCGAGATCGCCCATGCTGACGTTCTCGAGCTTGAGACCAAGCTCTTCGGATATGACCTTACCCCCGGTAAGGACCGCCAGGTCTTTGAGCATCTCCTTGCGTCGATCGCCGAAGCCGGGCGCTTTGACTGCGCAGCAGTTCAACGTACCACGAATTTTGTTGACGACCAGCGTGGCCAGTGCCTCGCCGTCGATGTCCTCGGCGACGATTAGGAAGGGGCGTCCGGCCTTCGCGATCGACTCGAGCACCGGCAGCAGCTCCTTCATGTTCGAGATCTTCTTCTCGTGAATCAGGATGAGGGCGTCCTCGAGGGTCGCCGTCATGCGCTCGGGGTCGGTGACGAAGTAGGGCGAAAGATAGCCACGGTCGAACTGCATGCCTTCGACGACTTCGAGAGTCGTCTCCAGGGCTTTGTTCTCCTCGACCGTGATGACGCCTTCCTTGCCGACCTTGTCCATGGCCTCGGCGATGATCGCGCCGATTGCGGTGTCGGAGTTGGCCGAGATCGAGCCGACCTGGGCGATCTCTTCGTGGCTCTTGGTCTGCTTTGACATCTTGTCGAGCTCAGCGACAACTACGTTGACGCCTTTCTCGATGCCGCGCTTGAGCGACATGGGGTCGTGACCTGCGGCCACCATTTTGCAGCCTTCCCTGAACATGGCGCGTGCGAGAACCGTTGCGGTGGTCGTGCCGTCGCCTGCCACGTCGGAGGTCTTGGAAGCGACCTCTTTGACCATCTGCGCTCCCATGTTCTCGAACTTGTCTTCGAGTTCGACGTCTTTGGCTACCGAGACTCCGTCCTTGGTCACCGTCGGGGCGCCCCAGGACTTTTCGAGAACGACGTTACGGCCTTTGGGGCCGAGCGTAACGGTGACTGCGTCGGCAAGCTTCTCCACGCCGGTGAGCAGCTTGTTACGAGCTTCTTGGCTAAAACTGATGATTTTGGGCATTTTTGAATCTCTCCTGTGAAACGTTGGTTACTCTGATCCGGTTTTTCGCGACGGTCTACTCGATGACTCCGAGGACATCGTCTTCGCGCATGATGAGGTGCTCGATCCCGTCGATCTTCACCTCGTTGCCGGAGTACTTGCTGAACAAGATGCGGTCGCCTTTCCTCAGATCGAGCTTTTGAAGCTTGCCGTCCTCGCTTAGCTTGCCGTTGCCTACGGCGACGACTTTGCCCTCTTGGGGTTTCTCTTTGGCCGTGTCCGGTATGATGATTCCCCCGGAGCTGACCTCTTCTTCCTTGATGCGGCGGACCACGATGCGGTCGTGGAGCGGACGAATTTTCATTGCCATGCCTTTTCTAGCCTCCTGAACTCGTTGGATGGTTTGTCTACCTATTCAATAAAAAGGGATCTCGGCGGGGCCGAACCGCAGTGCGCGCCCACCCGCCGGTTTCTCCCACCGGTTAAACCGCACGAAAGTTAAGGACGGTAGAGAGTTTGTCAAGCCGGGAAGCGAACGGGCTCAGGATTTTCGTCCTCGAGCCAACTCCTCGCTGTATTGGCGGTACAGAATGTCCCATTCGCGGCCGCCCTCCTCCACCTTACGGCTGAGCGAGGCGATCCGAGCCCGCACGGCACGATCCAACTCGGCGTCGGGTTGAAAAATGCGTTTCAGGGCCGATGCCGTGAGGCGTACCGCGGTGCCCTCACTCGTTACCTCGAGGCCGGGCTCCGCTTTCAGGGCACGGACCGCCGCCAGGGAGATCGCTTCGACGCGGTCGTCACTGAAACGCTTCATAATACGAACCCACGTTTTTTGGCGATGCGCTCGCGGAGGCCCAACAGCAGTTTCCCCTTGTCCATACCGGGTCCGAGCGCGGGCAGCGCGGCCAGCGCCTTCTCGGCCTCGCGGTTGATCGTGGCTTCGGTCGCGAAGTCGGCGACGATAGTCTTCTTGATGACCGCGGCGATCCGGGCGGGCTCTCCCTTCACGGCGGGCTGGTCTCCCGCGGTCAGAACGCCCGCTATGCGCGCAGCGATCTGCTCGATGATGCGTATGCCGTCGGCCATACCTCCGATTTATGGCCGGTTTATCGTCTCATTCAAGTGCGCTCGCCGATATTGACTTCCGTCCACAGGGGTGCGGTAATCGTTTGCGGACCGATGCCACCGCCGATTGTCAAGCCGTCAGCACTCGCCCTCGGCGACACGGTGGGGCTGGCTGCCCCGGCCGGTGTCTGCGATCCCGGTCGCCTGCGTGAGGGCGTGTCGGTGCTCGAATCCTGGGGGCTGCAGGTTCGGGAGGTCCCGCCGCAGAACCGAAAACGCTATATGGCCGGCGAGGACGCTTGGCGGGCCGAGCAGCTGAGCGCGCTGTTTTCGGATCCATCGGTCAAGGCGGTTCTCCCGGTGCGCGGTGGTTTCGGCTGTGCGCGGATGTTCGATCATCTCGATATCGAGATCGTTCGTAGAAATCCCAAGTTGTTCGTCGGTTTCTCCGATGTGACTGTCCTTCTGATCCGCTTTCTCCAGGAGGCAGGCCTGGTTTGTTATCATGGGCCCATGGTTGGGACCGATTTGCCGCGCATGAGCGACGGTGCGCGTGAGCGCTTTCGGCGATTCTTGTTCGGCGAGCCCGACTGGTTCCGCGGCGACGGCCTCGGATGCTGGCGGCCGGGGGTGGCCGAGGGCGTGCTGGTTGGGGGATGTCTTTCGGTCTTGGTGACCACCCTCGGTACCGGGCATGAATTGTCGAGCGAAGGCCGCATTTTGTTCCTCGAGGACGTCGCCGAGCGGCCTTACCGCATTGACCGTATGCTTACCCACCTGCGCCAGGCGGGCAAACTTGACGGAGTGGCGGGCGTCGTTTTCGGGGCCATGACGGATTGTGACGGCGGCGAGGGGAGCGAGTTGCTCAGAGAGATCGCCATGGATGCGTTTGCCGGTAGAGACTTCCCCGTGGCCTTCGGCTTCGATGCGGGGCATCTTTCGGCAAACGTGGTTCTGCCGCTGGGCTGTCGGGCCCGTCTGGACTCGGAAGCGGGCCGACTCGAACTGCTCGAGACCGTACACGGAGAGTGAAAGCGAAGGCGGCACGACGGGTGCTCGAGCGGGCGGTGGCGGCCGGGATCAGTCCCGGCGCTGTCGCCGTGGTGGGACGAGGACGCAAGATCCTGGCTGAGATTGCTGCGGGGAGTCTCGGCCGCGACGATGACGACCGCGTTGCCGACGCGGAAACCGTCTACGATCTTTCTTCGCTGACCAAACCGCTGGTGACTTCGGCGTTGACGATGATGCTGGTCGCCGAGGGGGCTTGTTCCCCGGATCAGAGCGCGGCCAAATATCTTCCATCGATCTCTCGCGCAATCACGCTCGCCCAGCTCTTGAGCCATTGCTCGGGCCTGCCGGCTTGGCGGCCCTTCTACGATGGGGTGAAGGCGGCCGAGGCGGCCGGGGCTCATGTGCTCATGGCCACGGAAGCCGCCAAGCACGTCGTCTATGGTCTGGCGGAACGCGTCCCTTTGCAGGCGCCTCCCGGAACACGCCCGCTCTACAGTGACGTGGGCTACATTCTTCTCGGTTCGATCCTCGAGAAGATCGTTGATGAACCCTTGCACCACTACGCCCGCCGGCGCCTGTTCGACCCTCTTGGTTTGAGTGCGACCTCGTTCGTAGCCGCTTACGAACCAGCCCATGCCGCCGGTCGTATCGATGCCGCTAAGGTTGCGCCTTGCGGAAAGAGTCTGGCGCGGGAAACGCCGGTTTGCGGATTCGTGCACGATGATACGGCCTACGCGATGGGAGGGGTTTCCGGCCACGCGGGGCTGTTCTCCAACGCCCGCGAGGTCCATGCCTTGGTCGCCGAGCATGTCGAGGCGCAGGCCGGCGGCGCGAGCTTGCTTGATCGCGGCGTTGTCGACGACTTTTGGGCCCCCTCGAAACGCTTGCCGAACTCGACGTGGGCCCTGGGCTGGGACACGCCGACGGCGGGCAACTCGACGGCGGGCAAGCTGATATCGCCGCAATCGATCGGGCACCTGGGTTTCACCGGCACCTCCATATGGGTCGACCGTGTGCGTGGGGTTCATGTAGTATTGCTGACCAACCGTTTGCAGGCAGGTGCCGAGCGCGGCGCCGTCAACGACATGCGCGCGCGTTTCCACGACGCCGTTTTCACGGAACTGGACCAGCGATGAAGCACATTCATATGATCGCGATCTGCGGCGTAGGCATGGCACCCCTGGCTGTGCTGCTCAAAGACGCCGGCTACCACGTCACCGGTTCGGATACGGCGGCCTATCCTCCCATGAGCGATGTGCTCGCGGCGGCGGGTATCGAGATTCTGAAGGGTTTTGATGCCTCCCGCCTGGATCCCGCTCCCTATCTGGTGATCGTCGGCAACGCCGTACCGGCCGGCAACCCCGAAGCCGAGGCGGTGGAAGCGGGCGGCCTCGAGCGTATGTCGTTGCCGGAAGCGGTCTCGGCTTTCTTTTTGAAAGGCCGTCGTTCGCTGGTCGTCGCCGGCACCCACGGCAAGACGACGACCACCGGCATGCTGGCTTGTGCTCTCCAGGCCGCCGGGCTCGACCCGGGCTATTTGGTCGGTGGCCTGGTCCGTGATCTCGGCAAGCTCGCCGATCGCGGCAGCGGCGAGTTCTTCGCAATCGAGGGCGACGAGTACGATTCGGCCTATTTCGACAAGGGGCCGAAATTTCTCCACTACCAACCGGCGGCTGCAATCGTCACCAGCGTAGAGTTCGATCATGCCGATATCTACCGTGACCTCGATCATGTGAAATCCTCCTTTCGGCGCTTGGCCGAGATTATGCCGGCCGGCGCAGCGCTGGTTTGCTGCGCAGACCACGGCGACTTGATGGACGCCGTCACGGGTGCGGGAAGCGCGAAACTCATCACCTACGGGTCGGCTGCTCCGGGGCGGGGCGAGGATCCCCGATGGACCTTGGCAAGAGTGGACTCGGACCGCCAAGGCACAAGCGCGCAGATTTACCGGTCCGGAAAGCGAGAGGACGAACTACGCCTTGCTCTGTTCGGGCGTATGAACCTACTCAACGCACTGTCGGTGTACGTGCTCTGTACGGAACTCGGGATCGATCGCGTCGCCGTCAAGCAAGCGCTGGCGGGGTTTCAAGGTGCGGCGCGTCGCCAACAGCTCCTCGCCGACGGAGAGGTGGCGGTAGTAGACGATTTTGCCCACCATCCAACGGCAATCGCGGCAACGCTGGAGTCCTTGCGTGCGCGTTTTCCCGGCCGCCGCCTTTGTGCGGTATTCGAACCGCGCTCGAATACCAGCCGCCGTGCGGTGTTTCAGCAGCGTTTTGCCGATGCCCTGTCCCATGCCGATACCGCTGTCGTGAGCGCCGTGTACGCCAAGCCGAACGATCCCCTGACCGCAGCGGAGATGCTCTCGACCGCCGAGCTGGTCGAAGAACTCGAGCGCCGGGGGCTCAGGGCATGGACGGCCGACGGTCCCGACTCGATCTACGAAAGGCTGCTCCCGGAACTGGCCCCGGGAGACGTCGTCGTGTGCATGTCGAACGCCGGCTTTGGTGGCTTAGCGCGTCGCCTTGCCGATGCCCTCGGCTGAGGCGGCCAGGGGCCGGGCGGCCGTGGGCTGTCCGTACAGGCGGGCGTAGTTGCGGTAATTGCGCAAGACCTTTTTCACGTAGTTGCGTGTTTCTCTGTAGGAGATGTGTTCGATGAATTCGTCCTCCGCCATGCCCGCATTGCGTGATTGCCAGCGAGAGGCGGCGTTCTCGCCGGCATTGTAGCCGGCGAGCATCAAGACCGGGTTGCTATGGAAAAGCCGGCCGAGTTGCGCGAGGTAGGTAGCCCCCAATTTGATATTGACTTGGGGGTTGAAGAGATCTCGGCAATTGTGGACCGTGACGCCGGCCTGTTTGGCGATGCTCTCGGCCGTGCTGGGGAGCAGCTGCATGAGCCCGCAGGCCCGCGCGTAGGAAACAGCTTGGGTATTGAACGCCGATTCCTGGCGCATCAATGCGTAGATGAGAAAGGGGCTGATGCCGTGATCGACGGCCGCTTCCGAGACGATGTCTACGAAAGCGTGGGGGTATAGGTAGGGGTAGAGTTCTTGTTCGCTGACGATGCCGCGTCTGTATAGATCGAGCGATTTTCGCATCGCCACCGTGTAGGCGCCGATGGCCGAGAGGCGTGGCAGGAGTAGACGCAGTTGCGGGCCGGGTTGCTTCTTGAGTATAGGGTCGAGTTCGGCCTGGATGTAGCGATCCAGCCCGGCTCGGTGCAGGGCGGCGGATCGTGCGAGGGCCCGTTCGAGATCGGCCGGTATGGTGAGCGCTTGGCTGGGAATGGACTGCGGTTTGGGCGGCGGTGTGCGCAATCCTTTCCGTTTCTCGACCAAATAGGCGTAAAACCCGTCGGGCGACTCCTTCAGAAGCTTGGCGTAGACGGCCATGGAGCTTTGCTCGGCCCCGCTTCTCTCTAGGGATCGCGCTTGCCAGTAGAGAGCGTCCTCGCGGCCGGTCGGAACCGTCGAGTGTGGTTTGCCCGGGCTGCGATCCGGTGCGCCGGCTTGGGCAGCCATCCGCGCGAAAACGAAAGCGGCGCCGTCGTAGTTTCCGGCAAGATAGGACACCCAGCCCGCGCGCCATTCGGAATCGCGAGACAGCCGGCCGTTTGGTCCCGCCGCGGCTGCACGGTAGGCCTTGGCGGCGGCGTTGTAGCGGCGCTTGCTTTCATGGATGCGCCCGCTTGCGTAATGAGCCCTTTGCTCTTCGGCGATTCCGGTTTTCATGTGCAAGACGGTTTGAAACTTTTCGAGAGCCTCGGTGTTCAGGTTGGCGTTCCAGTCAAAAAGCGCGGCCTCGAAAACCAGTCTGGCTTTGGCCTGCGCACCTGCGGTCTTCTCGACCATGTCCATCAGATAATCCGCGGCGGCGGCTTTGCCCTTTGTGGCAGCGATGCCGCGTGCCCGTAACATGACGGCGGTGTGGCGACGCCCGTGGCCGGGGTAGGTCCGCAAGAAGCGGTCGATCAGACGGCCCTGCTCAGTGAGACGGGCTTCGCGGGTGAGGTAGGCGGCTTCCTCCAGCAGTTCGTCGGGTGTTTTCGGAGACAAATCGGGGTGTTGTAGCCGTATGCGGCGCAAGGCGTCGCCGGCCAGCCGTGCTGACCGGGAGTCGGGTGCCAGCCGCCTGGCCGAGGCATAGTAGGCAGCAGCGCGTTTCGGGTCTTTGTCGGCCACCACCTGACCGGCTGCCATCTTGATTCGTAGAACGGCGTCGGCCGGCCGCTTCGATTTCTCATAGCGCTCGGCCAACGCGAGTACTTTCTTAGGGTTACCCGACGCGAGGTTGAGGTCGACGAGTTCCGCTGCCGCCGGCACCGCGACCGGCGAACCGTCGTATGTCCCCAGCAGCTTCTCGAGAGCGGCGACCGCCGGTTTAGCCTCGCCCAGCTTTCGATGTGCGATGGCATCGAAGTACAAGACGTAGTCTTCGATCACGGGGGAAGTCTTGGCCAGGGCGTCGAGGCTTTTGGCGGCGGCGCTCGCATCGACCTCAGTTTGTGCGATGGCGGCGCGCAGGAGTTCCGGGCCTCGGTCGGCAGCTGCCATCGCCGCCGACGTGAACACGAACAGCCCGGCAAAGACGATAAGGCGGGTTGGTGCAGTCATAATCTTCAGGAATGAATTGACTTTCCCTTTACGGGCAAACCAATATCGCCTGATGGGGTTGACGCGTTTCGTTCTTGCTTCCGCTTCCCCGCGACGTCGGGTGCTGCTTCGTGAGGCCGGATATCGCTTCGAGGTCCAACCGGCAGGCATCGACGAGACGGTACACGACAGCGAGGATCCGGTTACGGCTACCTGTCGTATCGCCGACGAAAAGGCGGCGGCGGTCGGGCGACGGCGCGCCGTCGGTGAGGTGGTATTGGCGGCGGATACGTCGGTCATCTGTGGGGGGCGAATCTTCGGCAAACCGGGATCTGTCCAAGATGCCTGTAGGCAGCTCGAATCGCTAGCGGGACGCAATCACCGAGTGGTGACGGCTTGGGCCGTGTGTCGGGCAGGGGGACCGGCGGCAGCGGGCGTCTCGCCGGTCGCGGCCGTGGGCTACAGCTCTTCGGTGGTCCGCATGCGAGAGCTCGGCCGCAAGGAAATCGAAGCCTACGTCGAACTCGGCGAATCCGCCGATAAGGCCGGCGGTTATGCCCTTCAGGGGGCCGGAGGGGCGTTGATCGCTGCGGTGATCGGACCGAGGGACAACGTGGTAGGCCTACCGGTGGCTCAGTTGGTACCCGTGCTCGAGCGCTTCGGAGTGTCTCCTTGCTGATCGCGGAACGGCTGCGTCGAGTTCGCGGCGAGATCGAACAGGCATGCGCTGCAGCTGGGCGCGACCCGAGGGGAGTAAGGCTGGTCGCGGTTTCGAAACGTGCCGACTCGCCGCAGATCCTTGCCGCAGCCGAAGCCGGCCAGGTCGATTTCGGCGAGAACTACTTGCAGAAGGCCTTGCCCAAGATTGAGCGTTGCGGTGGCAAGGGGCTTCGCTGGCACATGATCGGGCAGCTGCAATCCAACAAGGCTGCCCAAGTCGCGGCCGCATTCGACCTCGTCCATTCTCTTGATTCACTCAAGGTTGCGCGTGGTTTATCGCGGGGCTGCCTTTCGCGAAGTTCGACTTGCAGCGTGTTGATTCAGATCAAGCTGGGAGGCGGACAGGCTCGCGGTGGGGTCTTGGCGGAGGGTCTGGCGGAATTCGCCGCTGCGGTAGCCGCGTTACCGGCCATTCGCCTGCGCGGGCTCATGGGCGTTGCAGCTCTCGAAGAACCGGCACGTCCGGCGTTTGCGCGTTTGCGGCGCACGTTCGAGGATTTGCGAGCGCAGCCTCCCCCCGGCTCGGAAATCGAGGAATTATCGGCGGGAATGTCGCAGGATTTTTCCGACGCGATCCTCGAAGGGGCGACAATGGTTCGTATCGGGACAGCGATTTTTAAAAATAGCTGAGCGGTAGGGTAAGCGAGAAGAAGATGACCAAACTCCACAGTATTATCAAGATCGGTTTCATCGGCGGCGGCAACATGGCCGAGGCCCTCGTCAACGGGCTTATATCGGCGGGCAAGGCCACCGCCGATATTCAAGTTGCCGAACCCCTGGCCTCTCGTCGGCGTGCTTTGAAACGCAGTTACGGCGTCGAAGTCGGCAGCGACAATCGGGCGGTTGCCGCCGCCGCCGATCTACTGGTGTTGGCCGTCAAGCCGCAGGTGATGCCGGCGGTCCTGGCCGGGCTACGCGGTGCGCCGGGTGGCCGAACGGTCGTCGTCTCCATTGCTGCAGGGATACCCCTGGCGATTCTCGAACACG
>CAZKLE010000038.1:0-16860 GCA_964553415.1 uncultured Myxococcales bacterium | reverse complement strand
GGCAGTAGGCTGAACTTCCATGTGCGGCGATACATCGTCGCGTTGCGGCGCCAGACGGCCAGGCTATGGGCTAGCGAGACGCTCATGCGTCGCCTTCCAATCGGGTGCCGGTGAGCGAAAGGAAAACGTCTTCCAGATTGGTCGGACGCACGACAAGGGCACGACGGTCGTCGGGATCGCTGTCGCGAATTCGTTCGACTACGGGTGTGGCGTCGCCTACGTACACGATTGTGCGTGATCCGATGCGTAGTGTCTTCGCATCGGTGCACTGCGCTGTGAGAAAGCGTGTCTCGGCGCCCGGCTCGCATTCGAATTCGACGGCTTCACGCGCGAGTCTCCCCAGGATCAACTCCTTCGGGCTGCCGGCGGCGATGACTCGCCCCTGGCTAAAGATCGCCAGCCGGTCACACAAGCGTTCGGCCTCGTCCATGTAGTGGGTGGTCAGCAAGACGGTGGTGCCGGCACGGCGAAGCTCGCGCACGAGTTCCCACAGGGCGATGCGCACGGCGGGGTCCAAGCCGGTGGTCGGCTCGTCCAAGATCAGCAGATCGGGACGGCTCATCAGCGAAAGTGCCACGGCCAGGCGGCGTTTGAATCCCCCCGAGAGGTCTTTGACGGCGACGCCGGCGTGAGAGTCCAACTCCAGACGCTCCATAAGCTCGTGAGCGCGGACGGAGAGATCGGGTTCGCGCATGAGATAGTAGCGGCCGAAGACGACGAGGTTCTCGAAAGCATCCAGTGCCTCGATGAGTACGCTTTCCTGCAGGGTAACGCCGATACGTGCGCGGATGCGGCGGCCCTCGTCGCCGATGTCGAGACCGAAGACGTGGATCGATCCTGTATCGGGACGGGTCACGCCGTAGATCATGCGCAGAGTGGTCGTTTTTCCGGCCCCATTGGGTCCGAGGAGACCCGAACAGGCTCCCGCGGCGACTTCGAGGTCGAGGTCGGCAACGGCCGTTCGCGTGCCGAATCGTTTGCACACCTTGCTTGCTTCGACGACGGCCATGGCGGTCGGTCAACCTAGCGCATGTGCGTTGCCTTCGATACCCACGCGTCTATGCTGCAAGACTACAGTGAGCCGATAACGATGCCGATCTACGAGCTCAACGACGAAGTTCTGTTCCCGCCTGTCGATCATGCCGAAGAGGGCCTACTTGCCGTCGGCGGTGATCTGCGGCCCGAACGGCTTCTACAAGCCTACGCCGAAGGGATCTTCCCCTGGCCTCACGACGACTATCCCTTGCTGTGGTTTTCTCCCGACCCGCGGTTCGTTCTTCGTACGGAGCAGCCACACATAGGAAGGTCGTTGAGGAAAGTCCTTCGTGCCGAGCGCTTCCGCATCAGCATGGACACTGCCTTTGAACGGGTGATCCGCGCTTGCGCAGAGGATCGCGACGGCAGGGGGACGGGTACATGGATCACGGCGGAAATGATCGATGCCTACACCGAGTTGCACCGGCAAGGCTTCGCCCATTCGGTGGAGGCCTGGTTCGGCGACGAACTGGCCGGAGGTCTCTACGGTGTTTGCCTCGGCGGCTGTTTTACCGGTGAATCGATGTTCTCGGCGCGCAGTAACGCGTCCAAGGTAGCGTTCGTCTGGCTGGCGAGGCAATGTGCGCGTTGGCACATTGGCCTGATCGATTGCCAAACCGAAAGCGAGCACATGCGACGCTTCGGTGCGCAGCCCTGGCCGCGTGCCGAGTTCGTTCGGGCGCTCGGGCGCTCCAACCGGCTCCCCACCCGGCGTGGGCGCTGGCGCTTCGACGACGGTTTCGACGCTCAGGTCGTGGGAGCGGGCTCGGTTGCGTGACCGGCGTCGACCCAGCCCTTGATGCCCTCGGGTACGACGGCCACATCGGTGTATCCGGCCTCGACGGCTTTTTCGGCCGCGCGTGGGGCTGCCGAGCAACGTGTGCTCGAACAATAGAACGCGAGTTTGGCGTTTTTGTCGGTGGGAAGTTCCGACGCGACGTCGTAGTCATGATAATCCGAAAGCAAGATCGCACCGGGGATGACCCCGTACTCCGATCGGGTGCTCTGGCCGTTGGCATCCACCAGGGTCGCCGAGCGGTTTTGGACGATGCGGGCGACCTGGTCCAGGGTCAGGGTCGGCAGGTTGCCGTGATCCCCGCTACAGCCGCTGCCGAAGCCGAGGGCGAGGACGGTGACCAAGATCGGCGAGACGATTTGAAGTGTACGCATGAAGATACCTCCGCAAGTCGAAAGACTGGGCCCGTGCAGCCGGGGCAAGACATAGCAGATCGGGACCTGCGCCGCGAGCCCTATTTTCGGCCCGGGCAGAGGCCGTTCGATGCGTGATCGCGACCTTTCCGTCGAACGCGTTGCGTGGCAGGAGCTGGGGCTCGAGCTTGCCGCGTTGCGTTATTCGGTGTTTGTCGCCGAGCAAGGTATTGCTGCCGAACTCGAAGCCGACGATATCGATGCGGAGTGTTGCCACGTACTGGTTCGCGGTGGCAACGCTGAGCTGTTCGGCACCGGAAGGATCGACAGTAGCGGACGCATCGGCCGTATGGCGGTTCGTTCGGATCGGCGTCGCCGGGGGGTCGGTTCGTTGCTTCTTCGCGAGCTGTTGCTCATCGCCCAAGAAAACGCTCAGCGGCGTGTTGTTGTGCATGCGCAGTCGACTGCGGCGAGATTTTACGAACTGTGTGGCTTTCGTTACGAGCGCGAATCCTTTGTGGAGGCCGGGCTGTGGCACCGCAGGATGATTCTCGCCCTTGATGGTTGCTTCGATGCCGACTGCACGGCGACGCGATACCATCAAGCTCTGCGCGAGCGCCTGCGGCAAAACCTGCTCGCGTTCGCGCGCCGCCGTAGCCCGACCCCGGGGAAGCGAGCCGCGGCGGTGGCCGTGGTTATTACCGCGAACGACGCCGGCCAAGCCTGTTTCGTTTTGACCAAGCGCGCGGAGTCCTTGCGCAAGCACGGCGGCCAGTGGGCCCTGCCCGGCGGTGCGACCAACGAGGGCGAGACCGCCGAGCAAGCGGCGTTGCGGGAATTGCGCGAAGAGGTCGGGCTCGAACTCGACGAATCCGCCGTGCTCGGCAGTCTCGACGACTACGGCACGCGTTCGGGTTTCGTGATAACCCCCGTGGTCGTCTGGGCAGCGGCGGCTGTCGAATGGCGGGCAGATCCCGCCGAGGTGGCTGCCGTGTATCGTGTGCCGCTAACCCACCTCGAACACCCCACCGTCCCCCAGCTACGCCGTATCCCTGAGAGCGACCGCCCGCTCGTTGCGCTGCCCTTGCTCGGCGGCCGCGTGCATGCGCCGACGGCGGCGCTGCTGTATCAATTTCTCGAGGTCGCGATGCGCGGCCGGCACACGCGGGTCGCAGACTTCGAACAGCCGGTTTTCGCTTGGCGCTAGCCGTCGGTCTTCGCTTCCCGGCCGAGGAACAGCGTGTTTACGGGCTGCGCAGCTGAGTAGACAGAAATAGGGCAGACAAGCATAGGACTTGCGCTATAATGGCGCCTGATCTGCGGTCCCGGATACGGCCGAAGGTGGAAGAGTGATGATCATCACAGGGTTTTCCCTCGTGGTAGCTGCGTTCATTTTCGTGTACCTGCTCTGTCAGGTGGCCGCGCTGCTACGCTGGAACGGGCTCCGTCGGGTGATCGCTGCGGCCCCTGCGCTGGTGGTCGGTTTTGTCGCCGTCAAGATCGTCTACGAACTTGGTATCGACCTCAACTCGCACAAACTGTGGCCGATCGAGGCGCTGCTGTGGAGCGCGGTAGGGCTCGGATTCTTGAGCGCCGCCTATCTGGTCTTCGGCGTTATGGAGCTTGCACACATGGCGAAATCGCGAAGCCACGCTTGAGTCAATTGCCGACTTGCCGCACCCGGGCCTGCGTGGTACGCGCTTAGGCATGAGCGAGCAGCGTAAACGCGTGGTGACCGATTCGATGATCGGTCTCGAGATGCCCGACATCGATCGTTGGTCCGAACGCGTTACGGTGGTTCTCGGGCAGAACCCGGGACCGTTTACGGGTCCGGGAACCAATACCTATATCGTGGGAAGCGGCGCCCGGCGCATCGTGCTCGATCCCGGCCAAGGACATCCGGCCTATCCTGCGTTGCTCGAGAAAGCGCTCGAAGAAGCTTCGCAGGACAGCAAACTTCCGGTGAGTCCTGAGCGCATTGTCATCACTCACGCTCACCCCGATCATATCGGTGGTGTCGAGGATGTGTGCTCGCGTTTTGGCGCATTGCCTATTCTCAAAAGACCATGGCCCGAGAACGACCGCGGTCTTCCCGTTCAGGCTATCGATGAGGGCGACGTCGTGCGCGTTGAAGGTGCCACCTTGCGGGCCCTGTGGACGCCGGGGCATGCACGTGACCATCTATGTTTTTACTTGGAAGAAGAACGGGCATTGTTCAGCGGCGACATGGTGCTGGGTGCGGGTACGACGGTGATTCCGCGCGACGGCGATCTTGGTGATTACTTAGCCGGTCTGCGTCGCCTACTCGACCTCGACCTTGCCCTCATTTATCCCGCGCACGGACCGCGGATTCGCGACCCGAAAGCCAAGATTCGCGCTTACCTCGATCATCGCGCGTTGCGTGACGAACAGATTCTGCAGGGGCTGAGTTCGGGCCCGGCAGAGGTGAGTGCTTTGGTCGAGGGTATCTATACCGACGTGCCGGCCTTCCTTCACGCCGCCGCCGGTGTGTCGGTCGAGGCTCACCTGCGGCGCTTCGAGAGCCTGGGTCGAGTACGGCGTGACGGCGAGCGTTGGATGCTCCTCTGAGCCTCGGCAGCTTCGATCCAGGCACGGAACTCGAGTTCGCGCTCGACCGGGCAGGGGGCTTCGTAACGTACCGTGAGTTCTCCGGTGACCACGTAGCTCTTGCGTACGAAGACGGCGGTGGCGCAACAAACTTCGTCGAAGATCGTTGCGTCGATCCCACCGTGGGCAATGCCCGGCGCGCCGTGAAATCGATCCGCGATACAGTATCACGCCAGTATGCCTTTTCCTTCACGGCAAAAGGATAAGCCGAGTCCGGTCGCGTTGCTTGGCGAACAGCCGAAGCAGCCGTGATCGTCGGGAAAGCGTACTTTTTCCATCGAACGCCTAGCACGAACCCGACGGGTCGCTGAAGATCGGGTAGAAGTGGTCGAAGTGCCATATTTGACACCATGCTTGCTCATCGGCGGGCTCCTAGCGTTCGATCAGGGTTAGGCGTTCGGCTGCTTGGAATGCCTCGCGTAAATGTGCGTACTCATCGTGTGAAAATCGTTTGAACGATGTATCGCCGCGCTGGCGCCAGTACAGGGGGTTCGTGATGCGGGCAGGATCGAAATGCACGGTCTTCAAGTTGCGAACGAGGATTTTTTGTGTCCCCGTGTACTCGAAATCATCGACCACACGGATGAAATCGGGGAACCACTTACGATCCATGCCTCCGTTGTTTATTTGCTTGTCGCAGAAGTCGAAGAACTTCTGAGGGTCGAACTCGGTTCCCTCCCGCATCTTGACGGCCGCCATGACGAGTTCGTCGGATACTACGCACGGCACTCCGTAGGCCGCTGCCAAGGTGACATCCGGATGTTCGCAAAGAAGCCGGGCTACTTGTAGCGCCGAGAAGTTCTCACCGTCTTTGCGGATCCAGTCGTCGGTGCGGCCGTCGAAGTACAGATAGCGCTTACCGTCATGGAGCAACACGTGACCGAGGTCGCCCGAGTGATACACCCCGTCACGGAACTTGTCGTTGTTGGCTTTCGGATTGTCGTAGTAGCCTTGGAACAACGAAGAGTCGGGCGCTACGCGGCAGATTTCGCCGACAGCGTCCTCGTAATTAAGGATCTTGCCGTCGCTGTCGACTTGGGCGGGCGGACATTCTCCTCCGGCCGGCGCGAGGATTGTTACCGCGGAGTCCTCGATTTCTCCGACGCTCCCGCGCGGATCTTTGATGCGCCGGAAGGTGGAAATCGCAGCCTCGGTCGATCCATACAGCTCGAACATTTCCTCGAGCCCGAGCCAATCGATGAATCTGTCGATGTCGGGGGGAGACGCGCCGTTGCCGACTGCGATGCGCATACGGTTGTTTGGATGGTTGGTGACTTCGGCGCGCAGCCGGTCCTGGTCGTCTCCGTATTGTTTTCTCAGATGATCGAGTACGTAGTGAACCGGCTCGCCGACGTAATTCCAGTAGCTTACCCCGTACTCGAGGATGTCGGGCACGAAATTGCTTGCGCTGAAACGCTCGCGCATTCCCAACGAACCGCCCACCCAGAAGGCGGGCATCATGCCGATGAACATCGAGTTGGAATGGAACAGCGGCATGCAGGCGTAGCCGACATCCTTGCGTCCGAGTTCCATGCGCGTGGCAACCGTCATTCCTACGGCGCAAAGTTTGAGATGATTGTTGTTGATGCCCTTGGGCAGGCCCGTTGTGCCCGATGTGTAGATCACCATCAGATTTTGCTCGGGTTTGACCTCGACATCGGGAAAGTCACGCGAACCGTCGCCGCCCTCGGAATCAAGGCAGGCAAGGAAGTCTCGCCCGGCATCGAGGTCGTCGCCCGTGGTGGGCAGTACGAGAATGTTCTCGGCCGCGACGGTGCCGAGCTGCCCGCGTACGTGCTCGATTTCCTCGGCGTAGCGCTGGTCGACGATGAGGACGCGCGACCGAGAGCTGTTGACGACGCCCGCCAGAGTATCGCCGCGCAGCCCGGTGTTGATGCCGAAGAGCGTCAATCCTGCGATTCCGCAGGCACCGTAGATGGTTGCCAGCTCAAGGTGATTGTCGAGCAGGATGGCAATGTTGCCGGGTCGAGCCTCGTCGACGGCGCCGAGACGCCCGAGCAACATGTGCGCGGTGCGTGTCGACTCGTCCCGGAACTGCCGGTAGGTCAGATTACGCTCGTGTTGGCGTAGGAAAACTCGGTCTGCCGCTTCGGCGTGTTCGGCTCGAGCCTGAATCTGGGCACGTAGCGTGAAGTCGGCTTGGAAAGACATAGGGTTGTTGCTCACGCTCGAATCTCCTCGGAGTGCCGTGGTCAGGGCCGAAGCCGAAATCGCAACCCCGGAATCTATGCGATGTGCCGCGGCTAAGGAAGCCGGCGCTGCCTTTTTTGTGGAGAGGGTTGTGCGGTACAGTGACCGGTTCTTATGTCCATTCCCGGCCCCTCATCCCCCGAATCCGAGTCGGAATCCGAAGCTCTCGACCCCGAAGGAGCGCCGGCGATTCCCGCCGGCGCTCTGGTGGCGCTCGCAAGAACGGCGTCCGATTCCGTGCGCTTGGCAGCGCGTGCCGCCGGTTTGCGGGCCCCGACGGGTGTTGCCGAAATTTGGCGCTTGTCGTGGCCGGTCATGTTGTCGCAGGTGCTCGTCAATATGGTCAGCATCGTCGACATCGCTATGGTCGGACGGCTCGGAACCGATGCCGTGGCGGCGGTGGGCTATGCCACCCAGTCTTTTTTCCTTGCGCAATCGGCCCTGATCGCCGTGGGCTTTGCCTGTGTAGCATTGGTCGCGCGTTTGGTCGCAACCGGCGACCGCGAAGGGCCACGCCGTGCGGTGGCTGCTTCTCTCCAAGTGGGGGTAGTGACTGCTCTGCTTCTGACTTTGCCGATCATGGCCGCGCCGCGCGCGTGGCTGGGATTGCTCAGCGCCGAACCCGCGGTCGTCGTACGCACGATCCCCTACCTACGCCTGTTGCTCGCCTCGGCTCCCCTGCTCGCTCTTTCGATGGTGTGGGATGCTGCCTTACGCGCCGATAGAGATACCACGACGCCGATGAGAATCGCTGCGGTCGTGACGTTGGTGAAGATTGGCCTCAACCTCGTCCTGATCTTCGGCCTCTTGGGAGCGCCGCGCCTGGAGCTCGTGGGTGCAGGTCTGGCGACGATCGTGGCGCAACTGGTCGGTGTGGGCTGTTACCTCACGGTTGCGTTTCGGCGCCGCGATTCAGTGATTGCCATAGGCCGCTCCGACCTGCGTGCCGGCCGGGCGCTGATCAAGGACGTGCGTCGCATAGCCTTGCCCGGCGTCCTCGAGCGTGTCCTGCTCAACATGGCGCTGCTGAGTTATTTTTCGATTCTCGGTCGTTACGGTACCGTCGCGGTAGCGGCCTACACGGTGGGCGTACGCATTCTGTCGTTTTCCTGGATCCCCGGCATCGGTTATGCCGCCGCTGTAGCGACTCTGGTCGGGCAGGCGCTCGGCCGTGACGAGCCCACGCGGGCTACAGAAATCGGTTGGTGCGGCGCACGCATGGCGCTGATCACCGCTGTCGTGCTTGGAATCGTCTGTGCGCTGGCCCGATTCCGTTTGGCGGCTTTGTTTCTCGACGATGCGGCCACCATAGCCACTCTCGGGCCTTTTATGCTTTGCGTGGCATTGGCGCAGCCGATGTTACAGACGCATTTTACGCTCGGAGGTGCCCACCGCGGCGCCGGCGATACCTGGACGCCGCTGGTGGCGGCGACCGTCGGCAATTGGGTATTCCGCGTTCCGCTTGCCGTCTTGTTCGGAGTGCTGTGGCACACCGACCTCATCTGGATCTGGACGGCGTTGATCGTCGACCACAGTGCACGCGCTGCCTGGCTGACGTGGGCCTTCCGAAAAGGAGGTTGGAAGTCTTCACTCGCTAAGCGATAGCCCGACCGCTGAGACGATCGACGGCCTCTACGATATCGGCCAGCGTAAAGGGTTTCTCTATGAACGTGGCGATGTTGGAACGCAGCACTTCGCGTTTCAATCCGGGCGAGGGGTAACCGGTGATGAGTACGGTCTGCAATCCCGGCGCTTGTTGTTCCAGGGCCTTATACACCTGCAGACCATCAAGCTCGCTGTTGAGCATCCAGTCGATGACCAACACGTCGGGCTTGAATTCGGTGCCGAGTTCAACGGCTTCCGAGCCTCCTGCGGCCGTTTGGACCTCGTAGCGCTCATCCTCGAGGGCAAGCGCGAGGTATTTACGATAGGTTTCTACGTCATCGACGACGAGGACTTTAGTCATTTCGATCCACCTCCCGGAGCTCAGTCTCCTCCGTCTCGGGGAGGAGACGGATGGTGAAAATGCTTCCCTTTCCGAGCTCACTCTGTACCGTGATGCTACCGTTGTGATCCCTAACCGTACGGTGGGTGATGCTGAGGCCGAGCCCGTTTCCTCCACGGTCGCGTCGCGTGGAGAAGAAGGGGTCAAAGATGCGTTTGGTATGCGCTTCGGCGATGCCCGAGCCATTATCGCTGACCGTTACCACCGCGGTGCCGTCGGGTTCTTCGACCGTGCGGATCGTGACGCTGGAAGCGCCGGCTGCCTCGGCGTTATCGACGAGGTTGACGATCGCGCGCCCGAACGCGGTCGGGTTGAGACGAAGCATGCAGGGTCTGTCGTCGAGTTCGAGCTCTATACGGGGGCCCCGGTCGCCGTTGATCCCCGGCTGACGCGACTCGATTGCTTGGCGCACGACCCGGTTGAGATCATGCTGCTCTTTTGTCGAGGTGTCCTCGCGAGCAAACCGCAAAACACCGCTGACGATGCGGCCGCAAAGCGCTGCTTGTTTGGCTATGTCGTCCAGAGCCGCCCTGGCCCGTGGCGGCAGGTTGTCTGTGTCTTGCGCGAACTCGGCGGCCAGCAGAATCGATCCTATGGGGTTGTTGATCTCGTGAGCGATTCCCGCCGCGAGAGTCCCGATGGAGGCCAACCGTTCGGCTCTTTGAACGGCGCGCTCCGCGAGCCTTCGCTTGCTGATATCCTCGGCGATGCCGATCACATAGGTGACCCTGCCGTCGGGGCTGCAGATGGGAAAACCGCGGTCCCATATCCAGCGTATGGAACCGTCGGGGCGTCGAATGCGGAACTCTTCGGCATAGGTGACGTTTTCGAACATGGCCTCGAAACGTTTCGCGACACGCCGGCGGTCGTCTTCGTGAATGGCCTCGAGCCACAGTCGCGGATTCTTGTACAGGTCGGCATTTTCGCGTCCCCAGATTCTTGCGAAAGCAGGGCTCACGTAGATTAGACGGTGGGTCCGCGACTCCTGCATCCAGATGACTTCGTTGATGTTTTCGAGGAATGTGCGAAACAGCTGGTCGCGCTCGGTGTGGTTGCGTTGGCGCGCCGCACGGCGGTCGAGCGCAATCTCGAGCTCGGCGACACGAGAGCGCAGAGTTGCGACCTCCGAAAGGAGGTCCTCCGTGCCGGACGCGCTTTTGGCGGCCGTCCGTGTCATCCGAGAACTCCTGACGCTCGCAGTGTCTCGATCTCAACACGGCTCATGCCGATTTCCTCCAAGATCTGTTCGCCATGCTCGCCGAGCCTCGGGGGCGGGCCTTTCGGAGAGGTGTCGGCGGCCTCGAAGTCGACCGGACCGGCCACGCTGCGTGCCTTCTCTTTCCCGCCGGGAAGGGGATAGTCGACGAACGCGCCCGCCGCCTCGGCTTGCGGGTCGGCGATGACGTCATCGAGGGTCTGCACCGCCGACCACCACAGATCTTCGGCATCGAGTCGTTCGGCCCAGACGTCAAGAGGCTGCCGGGCAAATTCGACATCGAGTAAGGCGATCAACTCGCGGCAGTTCCGCGAGCGTAAGGCGGCGGTGGCGAAGCGTTCATCGGCTTCGAGATCGCTTCGGCCTACAGCGCGCAACACCTTGGGCCAGTGCCTGTCGGCTTCCAGACCGAGCAGCCACAGCCAACGTGCGTCGGCGGTGCGGTAGGAATTGACCAGAGGCACACGATATTTCTCTCGCGACATGGACTTGGTGTACCAGCCGAGTTCGAGTTGCGTCGCGAAATCCCAGCCGACCGAATACATCCCCGCGCGCATCAACGACGTTTCGACGCTGCGGCCTTTGCCGCTGCGTTCGCGGTCGAAAAGCGCCGCGGCGATGCCCGACAGCAAGGTGACACCGGTAACATGATCGCCGAGACCGGGCCTGCACGGGGAGGGGTCCCCTTCGCTGCGCGACAGAAGGTGGGCGATACCCGTACGCGCCCAGAACGCACCGACGTCGTAGGCGGCACGGTCCCGATCGGGTCCGACGCGGCCGTAACCGGTGACCGAGGCGTAGATCAAACGCTCGTTGGCAGCTCGCAGGGTGTCCGGGTCGAGGCTGAGCCGTGCCAAGGCCTGCGGCCTCAGGTTGGTGACGAAGACGTCGGCGGTTTCGCAGAGCCTCTTCATTGCTTCGCGACCGCCGGCCTTGGCGAGATCCAGGACGATGCTGCGTTTGCCTCGGTTGTCGAGATTGAAGGGCGGTGCCGATACGCTGTCCATGCCGGAGCTTGCTCCGAAGATGCGCCGTTGAGGATCGCCTTCCGGCGCTTCGACTTTGATTACGTCGGCGCCCCAGTCGGCCATGAGGCCGGCGGCGGCCGGGCCGGCCACCCACATGCTGAGTTCCACGACGCGTACGCCCTCGAATACCATAACCGCCGAGCGATCAGATCACAGGTCCGCCCCTAACCCCAGCCCCGCCGATCCTCGTATCGTGTTCGAGACCGTAGCAGGCGGCGCCGATACCGTGCAGTTCGGCGAGCAGGTCGGCGGCCTGGTATTGGGCGCTGTTGTCGAGGGCGCTGCCGTCGTTTTCGATGTAGGACATGAGTAGCAGCGTTTCATCGTGATACAGCACTTCGGGCACGGGCAGACGACTGTGCCGGTGCAGATAGTCGAGCATCCAGCCCTCGATCTTCAATCCCCCGCCGGCATGGTGCTTGGCGACGATTCGATCGCCGTTGCTGAGCGTTACCAGCGAGACCTCGGCTATACAGCCTCCCGACAGAGGCCGAGATGCTCGGACCACGTAGCCGGTGGCGCGACCGATGCGCTTTTGCAGACGGGGCGTCAGCAATGCCGCTCGCGCAGATCTTCTAGCACCGCCCGGCAGCTCGCTTCGATCATGGCGAAGACCTCCTCAAAGCCGTCGCCGCGGCCGTAGTAGGGGTCGGGGACTTCGTCGATACCGAGCTGGGGTGCTGCACTCAACAACCGCGATACTTTTCCTTTGTGCTCGCGCGGACAGAGAAGCATGAGATCGGCGTAGTTCTGGCGATCCATGACGTAGATGTAGTCGAACTCTTCGAAATCCGAGGGCTCGACAGCGCGCGCTCTGTGCGGACGGATATCGATCCCGTGGTGGTGGGCGGTTTGCGTGGCGCGCCGGTCGGCACCCTGATCCGAGTGATAGCCGTAGGTACCCGCCGAGTCGACATCGAATCTGTCGCTCAGGCCGCTGTCTTCTGCGAGGTGGCGAAATACCCCTTCGGCCAGAGGCGAACGGCAGATGTTGCCCATGCAGACGAACAGGACTCGTATCATGGGTCGACCGCGATGTTGCGTAGGGCCTTGGGCAAGGGGAAGGTGAGGGTCTCGCGGGCGACGTCGATACTGCTAACGGTATCGCAACCGAGCGTCAGCAGCCGGGCGACGGCTTCCTGCACGAGGGCCTCGGGTGTCGAGGCCGCCGCCGTAAGGCCCACCGCGGCGGCCTGCTCGATCCATCCAGGCTCGATGTCGGCGGCCGATTCGATCAGCCTCCCGCGGCGGCCGCAGCCTTCGGCCACCTCGACGAGACGGTTGGCATTGCTTGAAGCCGTAGAACCGATGACTAGGATGAGGTCTGCGTGTTCGGCCAGTTCCTTGACTGCGGTTTGGCGGTTTTGGGTGGCGTAACAGATGTCGTCCTTACTCGGGCTGTGCAAGGCCGGGAAGCGGCGGTGGAGGACGTCGAGTATGTCGCGCGTGTCGTCGACCGAAAGAGTCGTTTGCGTAACGACGGCCACGTGTGCGGGGTCGTCGACCCGAACGGCTTCGGCATCGGCCGGGGTCTCGATCACTTGTGTGGACTCGGGTGCATGGCCGAGCGTCCCTTCGACTTCGACATGGCCCCGATGTCCGATCAGCAGAATGTCGTAGCCCTCTTGTGCGTAGCGAAGGACTTCGACGTGGACCTTGCTGACCAGAGGACAGGTAGCATCGATCACTCGCAGGTTGCGACCGGAAGCTTCGGCTTTGACTTTCGGCGATACTCCGTGGGCGCTGAACACCAGCATGCTCCCGTCGGGCACCTCCGCGACATCGTCGATGAAGATCACCCCGCGCGAGCGCAAGTCTTCGCACACATGGCGATTGTGGATAATCTCGTGGCGTACGTAGAGCGGCGTACCATAGTGCGTGAGCGCCAGCTCGACGATATCGACGGCGTAGCGCACGCCCGCGCAAAATCCGCGCGGGCCGGCTAGAAACAACGTCCGCCGCCGGGATCGATCCATGGCACTTACCTTGCCAGCGATGCGCGCGAGCGACAAGCGCTTCTCAGTTCGACCGCGGCAGCGGCGCAGGCGCCGGTTGCCAGGAGACTTCGTAAAGCTTGACGGCTTCGGTGAGCCCGTCGAGATGCTCTTTGCCGATAGGTCGGAAGGAGAATCCTTTGCCGGCGGTGAGCAAGCGGACCACATCGGAAACGACGATATGACGTCCCTCCGCGCGGGCGGCCAATCGAGCCGCAATGTTGACGGCGGCACCGAAGATGTCTCCCCCATCGAGGATCGGCGCACCGGTGTTGATGCCGATGGCCACATTCAAGGCGGGGCCGGCGCTTTGCCGGTTGTGGGCGTCGACCGCGCGCTGGACCTCGACGGCACACTTTACGGCGCGTGAAGCCGAGAGAAAATAGGCCATGATGCCGTCGCCGGTCTGCTTGACCTCGACCCCGCCCGATTGGCCGAGTGCCCTCCGTACCAAGCGGTTGTGGGTGCGTACCAAGCGGTATGCGTTACGGTCTCCGATGGCCTCGGTCAGATGCGAGTAGCCCTCGAGGTCGGTGAACAGGATGGTCAGGTCGACGGGGCCGAGCAGTTGCGGCTGCCCGGAGGCGAGGCCGAGAACCGTTTTCGCTACCGGCATCAGCCGGCTCCATTCACCTTTCAAATCCATGCCGAGATCCATGGTGCGTCACCGTGGGACGTACGGGAATTATAGGGATGGATGCGGTTCGCCGCAATGCGTTATTTTGGCAACCTAGCAAAAACAGGTAGTTATGGAGCTGGAAGCTTGCTCGCCGCTCTCCGCCGGTCCCTCGGAAGGGCTACAGGGAAAGCCATCCCCGCGTGGCCACGTCGCTGATTGTGAACCCAAGGAGCACCAGCAGCCAGAAAAGACCGCCACCCACGACCAGCCAGGTGATGCGTTTGCTGTCGCGCATGTGCATGAAGAAAAGCGCCACGAGAGTGGCTTTGGTGATGGAGATGCTGAGCGCGACAATGTTGTTCCAATGCTCGCCGAGGTTCACGTAAGCGACGCTCACCGTCAGCGTGGTCAGTCCTATGAGAGCGACAAAAACGCCCAGGTAGGTTGTGATGGAAGTTTCGCCGTGGGTCATAGCGCTTCTCAGTGACGTCCCAGCAGGTAGAGCAGGGGAAATAGAAAGATCCAGATTATGTCGACAAAGTGCCAATACAGACCGACCATCTCGACGGGTGTCGAGTACGAAGGCCCGAAACGCCCGCGTGTGCCCATGACGGCGAGTACCGCCAGCATCACGACGCCGACAATCATGTGGGCCGCGTGCAGCCCGGTCATTGCGAAGTACAAGGAGAAGAACAACTGCGCGTGCTCCGCTCCGCCGCCCACATAGTGGAAGCCCGGGCCGGGCATGAAGCCCTCAACCCACTTGTGGTGGTATTCGAGGCCCTTGATTCCCAAGAACACCGAACCGAGCAACATGGTCCACAGGAGGTAGGTGACGAGTGTTCTTCGAGTTCCGCGGCGGGCGGCGCGCACGGCCAGGACCATGGTGAGGCTGCTGGCGATGAGTACCATGGTATTGAGGGTACCCATGACGACATCGAGATGACGGCTCACCTGCGCGAATGCTTGCGGATACGCCCAGCGATAGACGGCGTAGGTGGTAAACAATCCGCCGAAGAACATGATCTCCTGTGCAAGAAAAAGCCACATGCCCAGTGAGGCGGTCTGGTACTGCTGCTCGGAGTCTTCGAACTGGTGGGCGACGGTTGCGGGCTCCACGTGGGGCCCTGTGGCCGCTACGCTTGCGGGATCAGACACCTTGGACCTCCAGATCCGGGTACGCGTACGGTTCTTCATCGACCACCGGAACTTCGTCGAAGTTCTCCGGTGGTGGCGGCGAGGGGACCGTCCACTCCAGGCCGGTGGCATGCCACGGATTGACGGGTGCTCGTTCCCCGTTGCGCAGCGAGTGGATGAGGTAAATCAGCGGTATCAGGTAGCCGAGGGCGAGAATCGAAGCGCCGGCGGTCGACAGTACATTCAGCACCTGAAACTCCGGCGGGTAATAGTGGTAGCGCCTCGGCATCCCCAGATAGCCGAGCACGAACTGTGGGAAGAAGGTCAGGTTGAAACCCAGGAAAATGGTCAGCGCGGAAATCTTCGCCCACAGCTGTGGGTACATTCGCCCGGTAATCTTCGGCCACCAATAGTGAATGGCCGCCATATATCCCATGATCGCACCGCCCACCATGATGTAGTGGAAGTGCGCAACGACGAAATAGGTGTCGTGCACGTGCACGTCCAAACCGAGAGCCGCCAGGAACAATCCTGTCAGCCCGCCGACGGTAAACAGTCCGATGAAGCCGAGCGAGTACAGCATTGGAGCGCTTAGTTCGATGGTGCCTCTGTATAGGGTGGCCGCCCAGTTGAATACCTTGACGGCCGACGGTATCGACACGGCGAAGCTCAGCACGGAAAATACCAGAGCTGCATACACCGACTCTCCACTGACGAACATGTGGTGGCCCCAGACCAGGAAGCCGAACAAAGCGATCGCCAGACTCGAAGCGGCGATGAAATTGTAACCGAAGATGCGCTTTTTCGAGAAGCAGGAGATGACTTCGCTGACCACTCCCATGCTCGGCAGGATCATGATGTATACAGCCGGATGCGAATAAAACCAGAACAAGTGTTGAAACAGCAGCGGATCACCACCGAGCGCCGGGTCGAAAATGCCGATATGGAAGGCGCGTTCGAGGGCGACGAGCAGGATGGTAATCGCAAGGACCGGCGTGCCCAGAACCATGATCAGGCTGGTGGCGTACAGGGCCCACACGAACAGGGGAAGCCGAAACCAGGTCAGACCGGGAGCGCGCATACGGTGAGTGGTGGCGATGAAGTTGACTCCGGTCAGAATCGAAGAAAAGCCGGTGATGAACACTCCGATCGCCGTTGGAATAACATTGGTCGTGCTCGCGGTAGTGCTGTAAGGCGTGTAGAACGTCCAGCCGGTGTCGACGCCGCCGGTGGTCATTGCCCACAAGGTGAACATCGCGCCCAGAATGTAAATATACCAGCTCAACAGATTGAGCCTGGGAAAGGCCAGATCTCGGGCACCGATCATCAGAGGAAGCAGGAAGTTTCCGAATACGGCGGGGATCGACGGCACCAGGAAGAAAAAAATCATGATGATGCCGTGCATCGTGAACAGTTTGTTGTAGGTATCGGACCGTACGAGATCACCGGCCGGCGTGAGAAGTTCCAGGCGGATGAGCATTGCGAAGATGCCGCCGAGCGCGAACATGAGGGTGATTGAGACCAGGTACAGGAGGGCAATGCGTTTGTGATCGAGGGTCAGCAGCCAGGAGCGGACCCCGTAGTCTACGTTCAGGTAGTCGATGGTTTTTTGAGTGCCCATGATTATGACCTCGCGGCGTCGTCCTTCGGTCCGGCTTGTCCTTGATCCACGGCCGATTCGTCCGTGCCGTCGGGGGCGAGGGATTTAATGTAGGTGATGAGCTGCAACAACTCCTCTTGGCTGACTCGACCTCGGTAGGTAGGCATCTTCGCCGGGTAGCCGCGAACGATGCCGGACATCGGGTTGACGATCGAGTTGCGCAGGTAGGTGTCGTCGG
>CAZKLE010000037.1:0-16967 GCA_964553415.1 uncultured Myxococcales bacterium | reverse complement strand
GTGGTTCCGCGGAGCGATGGCCCGCCAGGCCCAGGCACTGTCGGTCTCGGGCTGGGTGCGCAATTTGTCGGACGGCCGCGTTGAGGCCGTCGTCGAAGGCGAAGCGGCGGCGGTCCGCAGCGTGCTGGATTGGTGCCGCAGCGGCCCTAGTGGCGCCCGGGTCACTTCGCTGACGAGCGAAGAGGAAGCGCCCGAGGGTCTGTCGGGTTTTCGTATCGTTTGATGACACCGGACTCTCGCCGGGTGGCCTCAATGACGCGTCGGCGCTACAAGGAGGAAACTGGACCGTGCATGCTTGCGCAGCGGAGGAGACCAAGGTGACAACGACCATCAATACGGTGACGGGACCGATTTCCTGTGAGCAACTGGGGCGCACGCTCGTGCACGAGCACGTCATGGTGGGCTACCCCGGCTGGGAGTCCGACACCCTGCGGCCGGGGCCTTCGCGCAGCGAAGCGCTGACCATCGCCGACGACCAGGTAGCGGCCATCCGCGACCTCGGCGTGGTCAGCATGATCGACCCCTGCCCCAACGATCTCGGGCGCGACGTGGAACTGATCGCCGAGGTCGCCCAACGCAGCGGCTTCCAGATCATCTGTGCAACCGGGCTTTACAAGGAAGATCAAGGCGGCGGCTCCTACTGGAAGTTCCGCCGCGACCTCGGCGCGAGCAGCGATTCCATCGCCGAGATGTACATCAAGGAATTGACCGAAGGCATCGGCAACACCGGCATCAAGGCCGGCGTGATCAAAGTCGCCACCGGCGTGCCGACAATCACCGAATACGAGACCTCCTTGCTCGAGGCCGCGGCCAAGGCTTCGGTCGAGACCGGAGCACCGATCTTGACCCACACCGACGAGGGCTCGCTCGGTGACCGGCAACAAAGCATTCTTACCGAAGCAGGCGTGCCGGCCCATCGCATTCTTATCGGCCACTCCTGCGGAACCGACGACTTCGACTACCACATGGGCCTCGTCGAGGGGGGATCCTATCTCGGCTTTGACCGCTTCGGCCTGGAGATGCTCCAGCCCGACGAAGTGCGCGTCGCCTCGATGCTAAAACTGCTCGAGGCCGGATGCGCTTCGCGGCTGGTAGTCTCGCACGATTCGGTCTGGTGTTGGCGCGGCCAGCCCATTCCGTCGCCGGAGGCATTTGCGTCCGTGCTCGAAGTCTGGAAGCCGACACATTTTCTCACCCACATCGTCCCGCGCCTCCAAGATCAAGGAGTGACCGACGAACAAATCTCGATGATGCTCGACGAGAATCCGCGTCGTTATTTCAGCGGCGAGCCGCTCGAGCCGATCTCGCGCGCGAGCGCGTAGACGCGGCGGCGCGACACGCCCTCGGCTTTCAATTCCGAGGCGATGTCGCGCACGCTGACCCCGTCGCCAAGACGATCACGTAAGCGTCGGCGCAGTTGATCATCGTCGAGCGTTTCCTCTTCCATACCTGGAAGGTAGACGGCAAGGACGAACTCGCCGCGAGCACCGGAGTGTTGCAAAGAGAGGGCTAGCTCGCCGGCCCGACCGCGCAGAACCTCCTCGTGGAGCTTAGTCAATTCGCGGCCGACGGCGACTTGCGGGTCGCCGCACTCACGGGCGATATCCTCGAGGAGGCCGACTACGCGGCGCGGCGATTCGTACAGAACCAGCGTCCGCCCTGAACCGCGTAGTCCCAGAAGTGCCCGCCGGCGAGCGCCGCCGCGGGCCGGCAGGAAACCTTCAAACGAGAAGCGGTCGCTGGGAAGACCGCTGATCGACAGCAGCGCCAGCACGGCCGACGGCCCCGGCACACTGACGACCTCGATCCCCGCGTCAGCAGCAGCGTGTACCAGACGGTAACCGGGATCCGAGATACAGGGCGTTCCTGCATCGGTCACCAGGGCGATGTCGGCACCGGCCTGCAGACGTCCCAGCAGATCCAGCGCTCGTGAGCGCTCGTTGCCTTCATGGTAACTGACGAACTTGGCCGTAATTTTCGAGCGTTTGAGCAGGCGGCCGCTTACGCGGGTATCCTCGGCCGCTACCCAATCGACTTCACCGAGCACTCGCACCGCCCGCGGGCTGAGGTCGCCGAGGTTACCGATCGGAGTGGCAACAACATAGAGGCGGCCGACGCTGCGACCGTTCCCGGTCGGTGGGCGCACAGCTTTCCGCGTCACGCTACTCAGGTCCCCCAGTCTCGAGGATAACGGAAATCAGAATCGATGGTACGCGCGGACACCTTGGCGATGACCGGCAGGCGTCTTTTGAACTGGGACCCTTGTACCATCGTGAAAACCTTTTCTACGAACTCCGGGTCGAATCCCATGGCCTCGAGTTCGCGCTGCCGACATCGCTCGTCGATCATCCAATACAGCAGCCGGTCGACCTCGGCATAGCCGAAGCCGAGGTCCTGTTCATCGGTTTGCCCCGCCCACAAATCCGCCGACGGCGCCTTGCTGACCACCGAAGAGGGCAAGCCCAAGTGCTCGGCCAGTCCCCAAACCTGCGTCTTATAGAGGTCGCCGATCGGATTGAGTGCCGAGGCCATATCGCCGAACAGCGTCCCGTAACCGAGAAGCAATTCGGTCTTGTTCGAGGTACCGAGCACCAAGCCGGCCACCGCAGCCGAGCGATCGTAGAGAACCGACATGCGTTCACGCGCCATCTTGTTACCGCGCCGCAGGCTGTCGGCCTCGGCATCTGCGGCAAAGTACGCGTCGACCTGAGGGCTTATGTCGAACTTGGCAGCCTCGATGCCGATGGCGGCGACAACCGCTTCGGCATCGCTCAGGCTGTCGGGGCTCGAGGTATGATACGGCATCATCACCGCCAGAACGTCGGCGGGCTCGAGCGCTCGGGCTGCGATTGCCGCCGAGACCGCCGAATCCACTCCGCCCGAGAGGCCGACCACGACTTTCCGCAGACCCACACGCGTAACCTCGCGGCGTACGAATGTCACCAACAAGCGTTCGACAAGCTCGTAATCGGTCACCGGAAACGGCGGCGGCTCGACGGCCGGCGCTGCGATCGGCGACTGTGCCTGAGTCTCGCGTTCCTCCATCTCAGCTCGATTCCTTGCCGCTGTTGTCGCTCTCGGTTTTTTCTCGATCGGCTCCGCTCGGCGACGGTTCTACGTCGCCCGACGACGACGCCGGCGGCGTCGGGGGCGGCTTGGAGGGCGAAGGCTCGGCGCTTTTTTCGGCCACAACCATGTCTAGGTTGACAGCACGTTTGACGTGAACCGGCTCATGCTTGTCGGCATCCCCGTCCCGGCGCTGGCGGTCGGCCGTCTCGAGAGCCTCTCGCAAACGGCCTCTCTCGATGTTGGCAGCCCCTCCGCCGCCTTTTCCAGCACGGCCCGGGCCACGGCCTTCTCCGCGATTTCTCTCGCCGCCGCCTTCGCCGTAGCGATCCCGCGAACGGGGATCACTCGGGCGCGCGCGCTCACCGGGACGCCCACGGTCACCGGGTCTCCCGCGATCGCCGGCACGCCCACGGTCACCGGGTCTCCCGCGATCACCGGGTCTCCCGCGATCACCGGGTCTCCCGCGATCGCCAAAGCGGCCTCGGTCATCGGGGCGGCCTCTATCACCGGGGCGGCCTCGGTCATCGGGGCGGCCTCTATCACCGGGGCGCCCTCGGTCGTCGGGACGGCGGCGGTCGTCGGGGCGGCCTCGGTCGTCGGGACGGCGGCGGTCACCAGAGCGCTCGCGGTCGTCGGGGCTTTCGCGTCCGGCCAGACGCGAAAGCTCGTTGATCGTCAGGTCAATATTCTCGTCGCGCAAGACCGGCGACTGCATACGTCGGCGGCGAACCGCCTCCTGACTAATCTGGCCGGCGATGGAATCCTCCTCGTAGTATGAGCCTTTGGCCACTGTCTCACCGCCCGGTCCGATGATCTCCGAGCCTCCCCAAAATGCGATGCCGTCTTCCACGCCCACTCTGTTTGCATAAACGACGTACAAGCCGAGCGTACGTGCCATGCTCCGGTTGTAGCCTTCCCAATAGCGTCCATTGGCGTCGATGCGATCGCCGCCCTCGCCCGCTTCGACCCCGGTCACACCCTTAACGGGACTCGCCGAGGGCACGATGATGGTCGACGCCCCGTCCAATGCGGCAATCGTGACGGCAGTGGGATGCAACATGTCTTCACAGATCAAGATCGCCGCACGTCCGATCTTGCAGTGGAACGCCGCCAGGTTCCGGCCTCGTGCAAAATAGCGCTGTTCGTCGAACATTCCGTAGGTCGGGAGGTAGGTTTTGCGGTGGACCGCCTGTACATGGCCGGATTCAAACAAGAAAGCCGAGTTGTAGAAATTGTGCCGCGCATCCTCCTCGACCAGTCCGATGACGAAGGAAATCTCTTCGGACAGCTTGGCAAGCTCGGCGATCTGTTTACCGCTACGCGATACCGCGATTCCCGGGACGGTGTCTTTCAGACGGTACCCGGTAAGGCTCAACTCGGGGAACACGAGCAAGTCGATTTTGGCGGCTCGCGCACGATCGACGGCAGCGACGTGGGCCGAGAGATTCGCATCCAGGTCTCCAAGCACGGGGGCGATTTGCGCCACACCGACGCGTTTGGACTTTATGGGGTGACGAACCGTTGCTATGGGCATCGAAGAAACCTCTCGGGCCGCTCCGGGCCGACCTCTTTTTACCTTTGCACACTCGCGCACTTTACGCATACGCTCGCCCGCCCCATTGGTGCCGAGCCCTTGAGTGGGCTCGCCTTCAGTCGCACAATGCGGCCATGCCGAAAGTACGTAGCTGCATCAAAGAAGGGCCGGGACTCGTCAGCATGACCGATATCGAACTCGGTGATCCCGGCCCCGGCCAGGCCCTCATTCGTACCACTCTTACGACCATCTGCGGTTCGGATATCCATCTGGTCGATGAGTTCCCCGAGATTCCCCCCGGAACACCGATGGGCCATGAAGCCATCGGTATCGTCGAAGCCGTCGGCGACGGGGTCGAACGATTGCAGCCCGGCCAGCGTGTCGCGTGCGCCTGCCTGACATCCTGCGGACACTGCCGAAGCTGCAAGCGAGGAGAGTACCAGGTGTGCAGCGAACACGGCGCGCCCTTCAACCTGTTGTTCGGTGCCCAGGGAGAGGCCTTCCTGCTCAACGGAGCGGACTTCTCCGCAACCGTCGTTCCCGAAGCGCTCGACGATGCTCACGCCTTATTGGTCACCGACATCCTCTCGACCGGTTTCGGAGCCGTCGAACGCGGCGGCGTAAAGGCCGGAGACTCGGTGGCGATCTTTGCGCAAGGACCTGTCGGCCTGTGCTGTACGATCGCGGCTGCGCACTATGGAGCCGAGCCTTTGATCGTTGTCGACTCGATACCCGAGCGTGTCGAATTGGCGAAACGATTCGGCGCCACCCACGTCTTCGCCCCCGAAGAAGCAGTGGCCAAGATCATGCAGCTGACCGACCAAGCGGGGGTGGACGTCGCTATCGAAGCGCTCGGCAAACAGCTGACGTTCGAGAACTGCTGCCGGGTTGCCCGTTTCGGCGGCACGGTCTCTTCGGTCGGCGTCTACGGCGGCATCCCGTCGCTGTCGATGCCCACCGACGGGACCTTCCAGCACCGAAGCTTCGTGAGTACGCTATGCCCGACCGGAGTCGGGCGCTTGGATTCTCTGCTCGGCCTCATCGAATCGGGCAAGGTCGATCCGACACCGATGTTGACCCATGCCATGGCGCGCGAAGAACTCCCCGAGGCCTACCGGCGCTTCCGTGCGCACAGCGACGGTATCGTCAAACTGACGATTCGCTGAGCAGCCGCTACGAAGGTCACGCGGGGCGCGGTCGGCCTGCGAGGCATCGCGCGGAACTACCGATCGAGGCAAAGGGCCTGGCTGGAAGGCAAAGCGATCGCTTTTCGTGTACGACATAGGGTCCGTGCCGTATGACCTTCTAAACCCACCCGAGATAACGGTGGCCCGATGGGCTCGGTTATGGCGCTGGGGCAAGCGTGCGTTGCAACTCGGGCTGGCGACGTTTTTCGTCTGGTTGGTGTGGAGAGAGGTCCACGCCATCAACGTCCACCAGGTGCGTTCCGTGTTGGCGAAGGCCGACCTCTGCCTCCTCGCCGCGGGTATTGCGGTAGCCTTCCTCGCCGTCGGCGTCATGGGGCTCTACGACGCACTGGCATATCCCGGTGGGGTGGCCGGCACACTGAGCTTCGCGAAGCGCTGGCTCCTGGGTGCCGTTTTCTTCGGTTGGACAGACTTCATCTCGATGGGACCCTTCGGTGGCCCGGCACTGCGGATCATCGCTTACCGAAACTTCGGGCTCAGTGCTGCGGAAATCAGTCGCGGATTGGTCGGACTGTATATCGCCATGCCGGCCGGCAACATCGCCTGGCTTGCCGCCGCGTGGCTGCCGACCCCGGCGGGCTCCGTCGCCATCGCGGCGAGGCTCGTGCTCGCGATGGCCTTTTCCGTTGGCCTCGCCATGGCCGTCGGAAAAGTCGCCGTAGCGATAGGCCGCCACCACCGATACGGATCGGAACTCGAGGGAATACCCTTTGCCCGCCTCGGCCTCGTGTCGTTCGCCGAATGGGGGCTCATCCTTGTCGCGTTCTACCTATTGACGCGATCGGTCGGCATCACGGTCGATGGACTCGGGGCCGCGCGAACCGTGTTCACCGGCGAGTTCGCCGGCATCGTCAGCATGATGCCCGGCGGACTGGGTAGTGCCGACGCGGTGTGGTTCAAGAGTTTCCACCTCCTCGGTGTCCCGTACACGTTGGCTGCCGCCGGAGTGCTGGTGTTTCGCGTAGGGTTCTACCTGGCGCCGTGGCTCGTCGCGCTGGTGGTTCTATACACCGTTTTGCTCAAGCGCTCGGTGCATCTCCAGCGCTGGCAACGGCGGTTGGTGGCAGCAGCCATTCTTCTTAATGCACTTCTGCTTCTGGTCAGTAGTGCCACCCCTGCGATCAGTGGTCGTCTCCGCGTCCTGGCCAAACTGGTTCCTCTGGGCGCGATCGAGCTTTCGCACATGCTCGCGACCGTTTCAGCCGCAATGATGATCTTCCTCGTGCGGGGGCTCTCGCGCGGCTATCGAGGAGCCTACATTTTCACGATGGCGCTGCTCGCAGCCTCGGCACTCGCGCATCCCCTCAAAGGCGGCGATTACGAGGAATCCATGATCTCGATCGCGATGATGCTTTTGCTATTCGGAGTTCGCGGCGCCTTCACTCGACGCGGACGAGTACCCATCGGATGGGAGCTGACGCTGGCCGCGGCCGTGGGCTCGTTGACGGTTTTTCTGGTCGTTGGACTGACCGGCTTCGGCAAGATTCCCTACCACCACGATCTATGGACCGATTTCGGCGAATGGGCTCAGGCGAGCCGCTACCTGCGTTCAGCGCTCCTTCTCGGCCTGATCGCGCTCGTGCTCATCCTCCGACAGGCCATGCGGCCGGCGACACGCTGGGTGACACCTTCGGAGGATGACATCGCCCGCGCCGAGGAATTCGCGCGGGCCCACGCCTCCTCGGCGGAAGCTCTCTTGGTGGGAGGCGGCGATAAGGCCGTTTGGTTCTGGGAACGTGAAAACGGCGAAACCGCGGGCATGCTGCTCTACCAGTTGCGCGGTGACCGGCTCGTCTGTTTCAGAGACGGTGTCCTCGCCGACGGCGCCGTCCCGTCCGCAATGATCCAGGCGTTTCGAACCTACACGGATTCGCTCGACGTCGACGTCGTGTTCACGATGATTTCGGGCCGATGGATGGAGTACTTGCACGACTTCGGCTTTCACTTCTTGAAGGTCGGTGAAGAAGCCCTCGTATCCCTCGCCGACTTTAGTCTGGCCGGCCATCGAAACGCCGGTTTCCGACGTCTACTCCGGGAGATGGAAAAGGCCGGAGTCGTCTACGAAACCCTGCAGCCGCCTTTCGATCAAAAGACGATGGACGAACTCCGGGCAACGAGCGATGCATGGCTTGCCTCGAAAGGAGGTCACGAGCTGCAGTTCAGCGCATGCTATTTTTCTCCGAGTTACATTCAGCGTAATCCCGTCGCGGTCGCACGCGACGCCACCGGAAGCATCATCGCCTTCACGAACACACTCGTTGTACGCGCGGGCGGTCCGGCGACGGTTGATTTCATGCGTTACCGACCGGGTACGGTCGATAACGTAATGGATTTCGTGCTCATTCGTACGATGCAGACACTCGCCGAGGACGGCTATCGTTCGTTGAGCCTCGGTGGGGCGCCCCTCAGCGATGTCGGCGTATGGCGCTCATCGCGGTTCGCGGAACGTTTCCTGCACATGTTCTCAACCAGGGCCGAGAGAATCTACAACTACCGGGGACTCCTCGAGTATAAGAATAAATTCCACCCCGAATGGCGACCTAGATACATCGCCTACCAGCACCCCTGGGAATGGGCCTCGGCACTGGTGACCAACAGCCGTCTGGTAATGGCTCGCAGCCGCGCGGACCGGCGGCGCATCGCCTTGGCACGAGCCGGTCAATCGCGGTGACCACGCGTCGGCGACTACCCGCCGATGAAGTTCAGCGACTGCCCCGCAAGCTCGACAAGCGGACGCCAGTAGACGCCGAGGACGATCGTGGCAAAGGCCAAGACACCCGCGAAGGCGCCCGAGTGGAAACCCGAATGCATGAGCGGATCTCCCTCGACGGGCTGATCCAAGTACATGGAGCGCACGATCCTGGCGTAGTAGTACAAGGCGACGACGCTGTTGATTCCGGCGACGATGGCGAACATCCACATCTGCTTGTCGATGATCGCGGCGAACAGATAGAACTTGCCGATAAAGCCGGCCAGCGGCGGCACGCCGGCCAGCGACAACAAGAACACCGCCATCGCCGCGGCGGGTAGTGCTCCGCCACGCCACGCCAGACCACGGAAGGCCTCGATATCTTCACGGCCGCTGTTGTTGCGAACCATCATGAGGACGGTGAAGGCGCCGAGGTTCATCAAGTAATAGGTTGCAACGTAAAACAACATCGCACGCAGTCCTTCGTCGGAAAGAACGACGAAGCCCATGAGGATGTAGCCCGCGTGCGCGATCGAGGAGTAGGCCAGCAGGCGTTTGACGTTGGTCTGTCGCAAGGCGCTCAAGTTTCCGAGCGTCATCGTGACCATGGAGATGACGACGATGAGGCTCGGCCAGTCCACACCCTGCACGGTCACCCAAGCACCGTTGCCCACGGCATGGGAGAGCCCCGGATAAAAGAAGCGGATCAACATGGAAAAACCCGCCGCCTTCGATCCCACCGAAAGGTAGGCGGTGATCGGCAGGGGCGCCCCCTGATACACATCGGGACTCCACATGTGGAAAGGAACCATGGCGATCTTGTAGCCGAATCCGGCCAGCACCAAGACGATGGCGATGAAGAGCATCGGCGCGTTCGCACCCGGGTCGGCCAATCGCTGGCCGATCACGGCGTAGTCGAGAGAGCCCGCCATGCCGTAGATGAGACTCATGCCGTAGACCATGACGCCCGAGGCCACGCCTCCGAAGATGAGGTACTTCAGAGCCGCTTCTCCCCCGCGGCGGCTGCCGCGCAGGAAGCCCGTCAGGATGTAAGAGGTTTGGCTGACGAACTCGAGCGCGAGGTAGGCCAACAAGAGGTTGGTCGCCGAAGCCATATAAAAGGTACCCAACGCGGCGGCAAGTAGGATCGTGTAGTACTCGCCCGGGTGTTCGTTGTCCAGCTCTCGCGAATCCAAAGACATCCATACCGCCCCAAACGCCGACAGCCCGAGTATGAGCTTGAAGAAGACGGCGAAGCTGTCGAGCGCGACCAGACCGTTGAACAGATAGCTCGGCTCGAGCCCGGCCAGGCGGGTGCCGGCAAGTGTCGCGGCCGCCGTGGCCAGTAGGGCGATTTCGCCGAGGAACTGCTTGCGCTTGATGATCAAGTCGAGCATCAAAATACCGATCGCGGCGAACACGAGTATCAACTCGGGCCACGAATAGGCAAGGCTCGCCACGCTCCCCATCTTCAACACCGAAGCCCCCATCTTACGGCAGCGGCAGCTGGGCGACTACGTGGGGTGCCGCCAGCACCGTGTTGTTGAGAGCGATCAGTGAAGTGTTGGTAAGATCGAGAACCGCGTGCGGATAGACACCGAGGACGATCACGATGACCGCCAGAGGCACCAAGGTGACCAACTCGCGTAGCGTAACGTCCGGCATGCTCGCGTATTTCTCGTTGACCGGCCCCAGCCACACCCGTTGCAGCATCCACAACATGTAGCCCGCCGTCAGTACAACGCCCGAGGCGGCGATGACCGTGAGCACGCGGTCGTATTGCCAGGCGCCGAGCAGCACCAGGACTTCGGAAATAAACGACGACAGACCCGGCAGCCCCATCGCAGCGAAGAAGCCGATGGCCATCAATCCGGTGTAGCGCGGCATCACGGAGGCCAGCCCGCCGAAGCCGTCGATGTTGCGGTGGTGGGCGCGATCGTAGACAACGCCGACCAGGAGAAACAGCATGGCGGTCACCGTGCCGTGATTGAACATCTGCAGCACCGCGCCGTTGATTCCCTGCGGCGTAAGCGTCGCCATCCCCAACATCACGTAGCCCATATGCGAGATGCTCGAGTAGGCGACGAGCTTCTTCATATCCTTCTGGGCCATCGCACACAGCGCCCCGTACACGATGTTCCAGGTGCCGAGAGCCGCCAGCGACCAAAACGCCAACTCCTGGGTGGCACCCGGTAGAATGGGGAAACAGATCCGCAGGATACCGTACGTACCCATTTTCAGCAGTACCCCGGCGAGAATCACCGAGATGGCGGTGGGGGCTTCCACGTGCGCATCGGGCAACCATGTATGGAACGGGAAGGCGGGAATCTTGATGGCAAAGCCGATGAACAACCCGATCCACGCCCACCACTGGAAGTTCCGGGTATAGGTGCCGGCGTTGTCCATGAGGACGAGCATGTCGAAGGTGTGCGGCTCGTTGGCGAAATACAGAGCCAGCATCGCGATCAGCATCAACACCGAGCCGACCAGGGTGTAAAGGAAGAACTTGATGGCGGCGTACTCACGCCGTGGGCCGCCCCAGATGCCGATGAGGAAGTACATCGGCAGCAGCATCAGTTCCCAAAAGATATAGAAAAGGAAAAAATCGAGCGAGCAGAATACGCCCATCATGGCGGTATCGAGCACCAGGAACAGGGCGAAGTACCCTTTCACGCCCTTGTCGATGCCGAAGCTGGCCAAAATACAGATCGGACACAGAAGAACGGTAAGCAGAATCAGCATCACGCTCAGGCCGTCGATGCCCATGATGTACTGGATATTGTAGGACGGAATCCAGGCAACACGCTCCATGAACTGCATGCCGGCGACACCGCGATCGAAGTTGCCGTAGAGCCAGATTCCCAGGATCAGCGAAGGAATCGTCGCGGCCAGCGCCGTAAAACGGATCAGACCGGTGTTGTTGCGCGGCAGGCACAAGACCAGAACCGCACCCGCCAGCGGAATGAACGTCATGTAGGTCAGGATGTGTTCCATCGAATTCCCTCTTGCTTTTTCTCGACCGCGCGCTACCAGACACGCGCCAGCAGCACGGCCGCTACGACTCCGACGAGCACATAGAGATAGCCGTTGATGCTTCCCGTCTGCAGACGGCGTACGCCGCCCCCCGCCCAGCGGAAGACGTTGGCCGTCAAGTTCACCAAGCCGTCGACAATGTACGTATCGATCGCTCCGTTGATCCATGAGACGATCCGCGTGATCGCCGCCGCACCGTTGACGACACCGTCGACCACCGTGCTATCGAACCAACCCAGCACGCGCGACAAAGCAATGGTACCCGCCAGGAAACTGCCGTAGTAAATCTCGTCGACGTAGTATTTGTTGTAGACCAACTTATAAGGCACCCCGCCGGCGAACGACGTGAACCACTCGGCGCTCAAACGCCCGCTGCCGTAGATCAAATAGGCGAGCAGGATTCCCAGCAGACCGATCCCCACCGAGGCGGCCATGAGCCCGTATTCCAATGCGGCGTTGTGTTCGCGGCCCTCGTGCCCAGCCTCGCCGACTCGCTCGTGGCCCACCCCGGCGACACCGTCGGTCACGACCGCCGCCTCCGCTTCCGCCATGCCGGCGTGCAGGGCGTGCCCAGCCGAAGCGATGTTCAGCTCGTGGCCCATCACAGGATCGAGCCACTGCTCGAAACGGTTGCTGCCGCCGAGTGCCGACGGCACGCCAAGATAGCCGGCGAAGACCGCACCAAAGGCAAGCACGATCAACGGCATGGTCATCCACCCGGAACTCTCGTGCAGGTGTTCTTTCACGTGCTCATCAGCCCGACATTCGCCGAAGAACGTCATGAACACCTGCCGGAACATATAGAACGCCGTCATGCCCGCGGCAACGAAACCGATGGACCAGATCCAAGGATCGTGCAGAAAGCTCTGCCAAAGGATCTCGTCCTTCGAGAAAAACCCGGCCGTACCCGGTATTCCCGAAATCGCCGTCGTCGCCAGCAGGAACGTCCAGAACGTAATAGGCATGTAGCGGCGCAGACCGCCCATGTTGCGCATGTCTTGCTCGTGGTGCATCGCATGAATGATGCTGCCCGAACCGAGGAAGAGGCAGGCCTTGAAAAACGCGTGCGTCATCAGGTGAAAGATACCCGCTGTGTAGGCACCCACTCCCATGGCCATGAACATGTAGCCGAGCTGACTGACCGTCGAGTAGGCCAGCACCTTTTTGATATCGTTTTGCGCCAACCCGATGGTCGCCGCGAAGAAAGCCGTGGCGGCACCCGTGTAGGCAACAACCTCGAGCGTGAACGGCGCCATCGAAAACAGAAAGTTCAGCCGGCCGATCATGTACACGCCGGCGGTCACCATGGTAGCCGCGTGGATCAGTGCCGATACCGGCGTCGGACCGGCCATGGCATCGGGTAGCCAGATATACAACGGGATCTGTGCCGACTTGCCTGTAGCGCCGACAAACAGCAGCAGCGTCACCAACGTCGCTACCGGGAGCCCCCAGATCATCATGCCCTGCAAGTGGCCTACGTTACCGGCCAGTTCGCGGAACACCATGGTGCCGTGCCCCGAGGCGTCGAGACTCCAAAAAAGCGCGAACACGCCGAGGATGAAGCCGAAGTCGCCGATGCGGTTGACGATGAAGGCCTTGTTACCGGCCCGGGCATTGTCCAGGTTGCTGTACCAGAAACCGATCAAGCCCCACGAGCACAGGCCGACTCCCTCCCAACCTACGAACATCACCAGCAGGTTGTCGCCCAAAACCAAGGTGAGCATGGAGAACATGAACAGGTTCAGCAGGGCGAAATAGCGCCACGCCGAAGGTTCGTCGTCCATGTAACCGTAGGAGTAGACGTGGATCAGGCTGCCGACGAAGGTGACAACCAGGCACATCACCGCCGAGAGGGGGTCGAACTGGAAAGCGATATCGACGTTGAGCGAGCCGATGTGGATCCACGGCATGACCGAATCGAGGATCATGCGGCCGTCTACCGGCAGGGCCTTCAGCGAGAGGAAACTCTGCGCCACAAGCACAAAACTGGCAATGGATGTTGCACACGCGATCGCCGCCACAGCGGCGCGACCGAAGCGTTTTTGGATACCCGCACCGAGGAGAAAATTCACTGCGGAACCGATGAGCGGCAACAGCGGGATCCACCTCAGTAAATTCGAACTATGCATGGCGATCTCTTGAACTTCGTGCATCGAGGGTGTGCGTCAACCTTGTAAAGTCTTCAAATCGGAGACGTCGATCGAAGAGAAGCGCCGGTACAAACCGAGGATGATCGCCAGGCCGATGGCGGCCTCGGCAGCGGCCAACATGATGACGAAGATCGCGAATACCTGACCGTCGTAGGAGTTCGAGCCGTAGCGGGCAAACGCGATGTAGTTCACGTTGGCGGCGTTCAAAATCAGTTCTACGCCCATCAAGATGCCGATAGCATTGCGGCGCGCGAGCACACAGTAGAGTCCCAGACAGAACAACGCCAGCCCGACAACCAAAAAATGTTCGAGTCCCACGGTTTCCGCCATCCCTACCTCCACCACCCGCGCGTCCGACGCTCAGGACTCGGCGACCTCCTTGCGAGAAAGCACCACGGCCCCGACGAGAACGGCGAGCAAGACCATGGAAGCCAGTTCGAATGGCAAAACGTACTGGGTCAACAGAGCATTGCCTATACCGTAGGTCGATGTCGTCGCCTGGCCGGCGTCGGGTGCGTGAAACCAGCTCGCCTTCTCCACGGCCTTGAACAACGCAACGAAGATCCCACCCGCCACGAGAATAGCCGGCACACGTCCGACGCTGCGGTTGGAAACCTCGATGTCGGCGATCTGGTGGGTGAGCATGACGGCGAACAAGGTCAAGACGAGGACACCGCCAACGTAGACCAGCACCTGCACGCCGGCTACGAAATCCGCGTTCAGGAGAACGTACAACCCCGCAACACCGAAAAACGAGACCATCAACGACAGCGCCGAGTAGACGATGTTGCCGGCAAACGCTACACCGCAGGCTCCGAGAATCGCGAGACCGGCCAGCAGGTAGAAGGCCGCGGAAAAGAGAGAGAATGTGTCCATCGGCTAGCTCGCGGGGTCGGCCACAGTAGCGGCCTTCTTCGCCTTGGCCGGCGGCTTCTGGGGCTGAGCGAATTCGTCGATGTATCGCATCCCGCGTTCAAGAATAGGAAGAATGGCCGGATCGCTCTCGCCCGACTTCTTCGGTTTGTAGGCCTGTACGGGAATTTTCACAAAGCGCCGCACCAGACTCTCCAAAGAGTAATCGGCGCCCTCGAATTCCCGTGTGTGATGAATCGATCCTGTCGGACAGGGCTCCGAGCACAGGCCGCAATACATACACTTGGCCATGTCGATGTCGAAACGATGCAGGCTCAGAGTCTTGGTCTGTTTGTCCTTGCGCGCGTCGATAACGATGCAGTTGATGGGACACGCCCGTTCGCAGGCCATACAACCCGTGCAGATCTCGAGATCGACCTCGAGGATGCCGCGATAGCGATACGGCAGAGTATCCTGCACGCGCAGCGGCATACGGTCCGGATACTGCACCGTGTAGGCCGGACGGAAAAACTGCGAAAAGGTGATCGCCATGCCGTCGAAGATGCTCGTGAACGTGTCCACGATGTTGCCGATGTAGGCCACCACGTCTCTCCCCTCTCCGCTAGACCGTCAAGGCCTCTGCGGGCACGTCGCAACCGCGTGAACGTCGAAGATGGAACCGTACCCGCCGCGCGAATTGCACGAGGGAGACCAGGACCAAACCCACGAGTGCGTAGCGCATGAGGCGGCTCCCCTGGGGCAACAACACCATGACGAGCGCGGTACCGAACATGTTGACCATGGCGATCGGTACCATGTACTTCCAGCACAGAGTCATGAGCTGGTCGACACGCACGCGAGGCAGCGTCGCGCGGACCCACATGGCCACGAATACCCAGAAATACGCTTTGAGGAAGAACACGACGAACTGCGCGATGGTCAAGACCACGGCGTTGTCGGTGAAGGCCGGCACCTGCCACCCCCCCATGAACAAGGTCGCCATGATCGCGCCAATGACGTAAAGGTTGCCCCACTCGGCAAGAAAGAACAGAAGCGATCGCATGCCGCTGTACTCAGTCGCAAAACCGGCGACCAACTCCGACTCGGCCTCCGGCAAATCGAACGGAGTACGGTTCCCTTCCGCGAGCAGAGCGACGTAGCTCAGCATGAAGGCAGCAAGCGTGAACGGGCTGTGGAACATGTGCCAGTCAACCGGTGCCCAGCCTTGGGCCTTGACGATTCCCTGCATCGAGAGAGTTCCCGACAACAGCACGACAGGAAAAATAGAAAGGCCCGCGGGGATTTCGTAGCTGACAATCTGGCTGGCCGAACGAATTCCCCCGAGCATCGACCAGCGGTTGTTCGACGACCAGCCGGCCATGAGGATGCCCACCACGACCAGCGAGGTAACCGCCGATATATATAGGATGCCGATATTGAGATCGGCGATGATCAAGCTGCCGGCGAAGGGAATCGCGACGAACGCCGCTACGAAACCGGCCACGACGATGTAGGGGGCGATACGGAACAGAATCGGATCCGCCGCCTCCGGGATGACGTCTTCCTTCAACAGATTTTTGATGCCGTCGGCGAGCCACTGTAGGAAGCCTCCGGGGCCGACGCGGTTGGGGCCGATACGCGATTGGATTTTTCCCCACACCCGCCGCTCGACCCAACTGCTGATACCCGCGATCGGCAAGATGAAACCGAACACCACGATCGCACCGAAGACGATCATGCCGATCAGATAGGTAATCTGCAGAGACAGGCCGCTGGCACCCGGGACCAGGCTGTCGATGAAGGCCTGCATCAGCGATCGACCTCGGGCGCCACGATGTCGAAGCTGGCGATGAGCGCGACCAGGTCGGCGATCATCAGGCCGCGACTGAGCCGGTCGATGATCGACATCGCCGTAAACGACCCCGTCTTGATGTGCACGCGGTAGGGATACTCCGATCCGTCGCTCTCCACGTACCAGTCCATCTCACCCCTCGCCGCCTCGACGCGCACATGGGCTTCGCCCTTGGGAGGTTTAAAATTGCGCGGAACCTTGGCGAGCACCGGGCCTTCGGGAATTTTCTCAATCGCTTGTCGGACGATGCGGGCCGACTGAAGAATCTCGCGCACGCGACAGATATACCGATCCCAACAATCTCCGACGACACCTTTCTCGCCCGTCCCCAGAGGCACGTCGAAGTCGAAATCCTCATACACACTGTAGGGGTCGTTCTTGCGATGGTCGTAGTTCACGCCGCTGGCACGAAGATTGGGGCCCGAGATTCCGTAGGCCATGGCCAGCTCGGACGAGACCGGCGCGACACCGGCCAAGCGCTCGACCCAGATGCGGTTGTCGTTGAGAAGCTCGCTCATCTCAACCACCGCCGGCTCGAAGTGATCGAGGAAGGTCAGGACTTTTTCCTCATAACCGGGCG
>CAZKLE010000036.1:0-17021 GCA_964553415.1 uncultured Myxococcales bacterium | reverse complement strand
GCACAGCCGTGGTGTTTTTTCAGGCTCTCGGCCTCGCTCATTGAGGTTTCGAGCACCCGCGAGAGATCCATCGAAATATGATTGCCGGCTACGGGAATCACGCCCGAAAACACCACGGCGCCAGCATAATAGATGGCAATGTCTACGGTACCGGCACCGATGTCGACCACCGCCACACCGAGCTGGCGTTCTTCGGGTTCGAGCACGGCCTCGCCGGCCACCAGCGAACTCGCGAGCATTTCGCCTACCGACAGCCCAGCCTTGTTGCAGCACTTTTTGACGTTGGCCAAGGCCGATTCGCCGCCCGAGATGATATGCAGGTTGGCCTCGAGCCTGACGCCGCTCAGGCCGACCGGGTACTGGATGCCGCCCTGGCCGTCGACGACATAGTCGCGACAGATCAGATGAAGGATTTTTTGCTCCGCGGGCAGAGGAACCGCTTGGGCGGCTTCGATCACCCGGCGCGCCGCGCGCGTGGAGACCTCGCCGTTTTCCACCGCGACGACGCCGTGACTGTTGGTGCCGCGAATATGGTCGCCGGACACCGCCACGCTTACCTCATGGATTTGGCAGCCGGCCATCAATTCGGCCTCGCTCAACGCAACGCTGATGGCCTGCGCCGTCTTGTCCACATCGGCGACGCGGCCGCTCTTCATACCACGCGACAGCGCACTGCCTACGCCGAGAATCTCGAACCCGGCGTCGGTGGGTTCGGCGATCACGATCGCCACTTTCTGCGTACCGATATCCAAAGCGGCCAAAATCGGTTGTCGCTTAGCCACGGTTCCCCCACGTACGGCCGGCTGCCGCCACCGCATCGGCCGGCACGGTCAGCGGCGACTCTCCCCTTGCCGTCATCAACTCGTTCAAGCGGCCGGGCAACGAACGAACGACCGCACGGTCACGATACGACAAATCGATCTCACCGACATCGGCGAGTCCGGCCGCAAGGTTGGCAAGGACGAGATGCAGGCGGTCGAAGGCGACCGACAGAGAGATTTTCGTTCCGATGGTCACCGCTACACGCGGCGACTCCGGAAACAGGCGCAAGCGCCCCCTCTCGTCGAGCTCTATCTCGGATACCTGCAAAGAACGCTCTTCGGCCGCAGCCAAAACCTCCACCATGCGACGCAGCGCCGCCAGTCTCTCCGCCTGCGTCGCCCCCGACTGCCAACCGATCAAATAGGGCAGGTCCGGATAGGCCGCCCGGTTCCGATCTCGGAAGACCACCCCGGCTTCGTCAACGGCGTAGGCATGACCCGCGATGATTGTAGCTGCCACGGGCCTGCGTTTATAGATGCGCACGCTCACGCTGTCGGGCATGCGCCGACGAACGTCCACCCGCGCCACCCACGTCGGCCGTCCGAACTCGCGACGGGCCCGATCCGTATCAATACGCCAGAGGCTGGTGCCGCGGAAGAGCCCCGCCTCTGAGATCAGCCCCTCGAGATCGCCGAGCTGGGTATCACTGGCAACATGGACGCGTTGCAGGGCGAAATAGGGATGATTGACGACCGCGGGCGCCAGGTACTCGGCGCAGCCGTAGACACAAGCCGCCGCCAGTGCCAGTCCGAGCGCACCCACGACCAGACCGCGACCGGCAAGGTAGACCTCGCTTTTCGCTTTTCTAAAGAGCGGCCTCAGCCACATTCCACTCGCCAACGAGTCGCACCTCGGGCTCGAGCCAGATGCCACTCTTCCTCCACACTTCCTCTTGCATCCTACGCATCAACACACGCACATCCGAAGCGCTCGCAGTACCCAGGTTGACGATGAAGTTGGCGTGATCGGTCGAGATCTGCGCGCCCCCTACCGTCGTTCCCCTCAGCCCCGTGCGCTCCACGAGCTTACCCGCATAATCGTTCGGTGGATTCTTAAAAACCGACCCGGCGTTGGGATAGCCGAGCGGCTGGTGCTTCCGTCGCTTTTTCTGCACCGCTTCCACCACCGATTTCAACCTCCCCACCGACGAACGCAGCAGTCGAAAACTGACCGAGGTTACCATGATCGGCCGGTCGAGCGCTAGCTTGCGATAGGAGAATTTCAGATCCTCGCCCTGTAAGCGGAGGATTTCCCCGTCTTCGGTCACCGCCTCGATGCAGACGATGGCATCGCCGATCTCACCGCCGAAGGCGCCGGCGTTCATCAGCACCGCACCTCCGACCGATCCGGGGATGCCCGCGGCGAACTCCAGCCCGGCCAAACCCCGTTCGACGGTCTCGCGCACCAAGCGCACCAGCGGTGTGGCGGCCCCGGCACGGACCCCGACATGCTCGCGCGTAGCGCCCGCACCACCTTCCCCCTCGCCATCGGCGGACGCTTCCTGCCACTGGCGAGAATCAAAGGACTTTCCCAGGCGCACCACCAGCCCACGAATACCCGCATCCGAGATCAGCACGTTCGTACCCCCGCCGAGGAACGTAACCGGCACACCGGCCCGTGCCGCCGCCTTCAGTGTGCTCGAAAGCGCAGACAGGGTGGGAGGCTGGAAAAACAAATCGGCGGCGCCGCCGATGCGAAACGAGGTGTGGCGTCTCATCGGTTCGCACGTTCGGATCGCCGAACGCGCTTCGACGTCGAGCGTGCGAAAAAACGCCGGCGAATCCTCAGTCCGGTAGTCGCGCAAGGACTTCCTGCCCGAGCCTCGTAATATCGCCCGCGCCGAGCGTCACCAATAAGTCGCCCCGACGCAGCAGCGCGGTGACCTCATCGGCCAACGCCGGTCCCGACGGCAGGTAGCGAACCGCTCCGCCGTGCACACGGCCGAGCGCCTCGCTCAAGGATGGCGCGTCGACACCTTCCAGGGCGGATTCTCCGGCACCGTAGATATCGGTGACGAGGACTTCGTCGGCATCGCCGAAGGCGGCTGCAAAGTCTTGGAACAAATCGGCCACGCGCGAGTAACGATGCGGCTGAAAGACCGCGACGATACGACGATCGAAGCCCGATCGTGCCGCCGCAAGGGTAGCGCGAATCTCGGTGGGATGATGACCGTAGTCGTCGACGACCATCACGCCGCCTCGCTCGCCCTTGACCTCGAAGCGTCGCATGATGCCGTCGAAGGCGGCCAGGGCCGCAGCGCAGTCGGCAAACTTCATGCCGAACTCCATCCCCGCGGCGACCGCGGCCAGAGAGTTCAGAACCATGTGCTCCCCGGGCATGGCGACCTCGATACGGCCGAGCGCGACGCCGCGCTGCACGACGTCGAAGCCGCTGCGCAGGCCGTCGTAGGCGATATCCACCGCACGGAAATCGGCATCTTGGCCGGTACCGTAGGTGCTATGACGTTTTTTCAACCTTCCCAGAAGAGCGGAGATTTCCGGACAATCCAGGCAAAGGATGGAACGGCCGAAGAACGGAATCCCATTGATGAACGACACGTAGGCATCGACCAGTCGTTCCATCGTGCGGTAATAATTGAGATGCTCGCGATCGATGTTGGTGACCACCGCCACCGTCGGCTTGAGAAGAAGAAACGTACCGTCGCTTTCGTCGGCCTCCACGACCATGTAGCGGGAATCACCGAGCCGTGCATTGGTTCCCCCCAACGATTTCAGCCGGCCTCCGATGACCAGCGTGGGGTCGAAACCGCCCCTGCCGAGCACCGCACCGATCAGAGAGGTAGTGGTCGTCTTGCCGTGTGCACCGGCCACGGCAACCCCGCATTTTACGCGCATCAGTTCGGCGAGCATTTCCGCACGGGGAATGACCGGAATGCGCAGGCGACGAGCCTCGCGGACTTCGGGATTGGCATCGTCGACGGCCGAGGAAACCACCACCACATCGGTGTCGGGATCGAGATTGGCGCCGTCGTGGGTGAAATAGATCTCGGCCCCTTGCGCGCTCAGGCGCCGGGTGGCTTCGCTCTCCCTCAGATCCGAACCGGTGATCTCATAGCCCAGCGTACACAGAACCTCGGCGATGCCGCTCATGCCTATGCCGCCGATCCCGATCAGATGCACGTGCCCGGGCGCCCGCGAGGCCGGATCCGAGGCTGCCGGCAAGTCGATGTCAGCCCATCCCGGGCGGCGTAGGATCGTAGTTGGTTCGCTCATGCTTGCGCCCGACTCGAGCGCCGGTTTCGAATGCCGGAAACCTCCTCGAGAACGTCGAGGACACGGTCGGCGGCCCCGCCACGCGCGATCGCGCACGCCCGCTCGGCCATGGAGTTTAGCCGCTCACGGTCGAGGAGCAAGCTCTCCAACACTTCGGCCAGTCGGGGGGCTGTATTTTCGTTGTCTTCGACCAGCTCGGCGGCGCCGGCATCGACCAGCGCCATGGCGTTTTCGCGTTGGTGACCGCCGGCGGCCGCGGGAAACGGAACCAACACCGCCGGGGTCGACGTCGCTACAAGCTCGGCGATCGATGTTGCTCCGGCGCGGCAGACGGCTAGGCGGGTATGGCCGTAGGCGGCGGCCATATCGTCGATGAACGCCCGTACATCGGCGCGAATGCCGCTGCGCCGGTAGGACGCCTCAACCTCGGCCAAATCCGCCGCTCCCGTTTGATGCACAATCGGCGGCAGATCGATCGTGGCGCCAAGGCGTGCCAAGGCTGCGACCACGGCCCGGTTGAGGCTATGCGCCCCAGCGCTGCCGCCGAAGACCAGCAAGTTCTCGCGCGCTTGGTCGCTCGCGGCCTCTTTGCCCACGCTCGGTTCCAGGGCGGCACGCAGGGGATTGCCGGTAAAGCGGCAGCGACCGGCGGGAAAGTAGCGGCTGCTGTCTTCGAAGCTGGTACAAACCACCGCTGCCAAACGAGCCAAGCCGCGGTTGGCCAAGCCCGGGCGACGATTCTGTTCTAGAACGACCACCGGCACGCGCGCCAATGCCGCTCCGAGAACACCGGCCGCAGAGGCGTAGCCGCCAAGGCCGACGACGACGTCGATACGCCGCCTTCGCAGTTCGCGGCGTAGCGCCACACTCGCACGCACCAGCTTCGCCAAGGCCCGCAAGGCCGCCGGCGGACGACGCCCGTGCAGTGCTTCGAGATCCTGCGCCACCAATTCGAAACCCATCGGCTCCAGCAGACGCGACTCGATTCCGCGGCGCGCACCAAAAAATACGACCTCGTTGCTCGCGCCGGCGTCGCGCAAGCGCTCGGCAAGCGCCAGCCCCGGGAACAGATGCCCCCCCGTGCCGCCGCCGGCAATTGCCACCCTCACCTCTCGCGGAGCTCCCGTGAAAGCGACATCAGCATTCCGACCATCGCCAAGGTAACGAGCATGGCCGAGCCCCCGTAGCTGAGAAACGGCAATACCATTCCCTTGGTCGGCAGCAGGCCGAGGGTGACGCAGATGTTGAAGACCGCCTGCATGGTGATCATGAAGGTCAGACCCGCCGCCAGCATCTGGCCGAACGTGTCGGGGTGCCGATGCGCGATGCGAAAGCCCCGGTAGGCGAGAAGAGCGAAGCAAATCAGCACCAGCGAGGCACCCACCAGGCCGGTTTCCTCACCGATGACCGAGTAGATGAAATCCGTGTGAGCCTCGGGCAGCCAACCCGCCTTCTGCCGGGATGCCCCCATGCCGACGCCGAACAATTCTCCCGACCCGAAGGCTCGAAACGACTGCGCCAGTTGATAGCCGCTGCCGTGGACGTCAGCCCAGGGATCGAGAAAGCCCACGAAACGTTTGAAGCGGTAGGGTTCGGCCCAGACGAGCAAGCCGCCTGCGGCGGCTGCCAGCGCAGCCAGCCCGCCGACCTGGACGAACGGCACACCGATGAGGAACAGCATAACGCCGGCCACCAAAGCGACGACGACGGCGGTTCCGAAATCCGGTTCGAGCAACAGTAGGCCGCCGATCAGAGACGCCACGGCAAGAGTCGGCAGCAAACCGTAACGCCAGTCGCGGACCTTGTCGGCCCTGGCCGTGAGGAAGGCCGAGGCAAAGACGACGAAAGCGACCTTGATCAGTTCGCCCGGCTGAATGTTGAACAAGCCCAGCGAGATCCACCGGCAGGCTCCGTTCGAACAGACCCCGACGCCGGGCAAAAGAGGAATCGGAAGCAGCACCAGGCCGAAGACGAGGATCCAGAGGGCCGATCGTTGCAGCCGATCCGAGCGCAGCCGCGAAAGCGCAAACATGGCGACGGCGCCAAGAGAAACGGAGACCAAATGCTTGGTCAGCATCCAGTAGTGCGACCCGTATTGTTCCTGGGAAATAAAATAGGTGGTATCGAGTACGAACACCGCCCCAACCAACACCAGAAGTATGACGGTCCATACGATCCATGGATCGGAACGGTCCGAGACCCGTACGCGAAGCCTTTTCTGCTCGGGTTTCCTAACTCTTGCCACCCAACTCCTCCACCATCGCAACGAAAGCCCGGCCGCGTTCGCCGTAGTCGGCAAACGCATCGAAGCTCGCGCAGGCCGGAGCGAGCAGTACTTCGTCGCCCGGCCGCGCCAATGATACCGCAATCGCGAACGCAGCGCGCATGCTCGGCGCACGCTCGCAACGAGGCGCCGCCGCGCATGCCTCGAGGACCTTGTCGGCGGCCGTTCCGAAGGCCACCACCGCCTTGACGGCCCCCGCCACCTGCGACAAACCGGCGAGATCATCGCCCTTGGCGAGTCCGCCGGCGAGCAGAACAACGCGACCGGGTTCGAAAGTGCGGGCACTACGAACCGCGGCGGCTGTATTGGTCGCCTTGGAATCGTCCCAGAATCTCACACCGGCTACCGTACCGGCGCAGGCGAGGCGGTGCGGCAGAGGCGAAAATGCTGCCGCCGCTCTCGAGAATACCGAATCGCCGACTCCTTGGCAGCGAGCCAGTGCGGCTGCAGCCGCGGCGTTCTCGAAATCGTAGTCCGTGCGCGGCCAGTGCTCGCCGAGCCGCGCACACCAATCCGCCGCTGAAATCGTTCGAGCTCGGCAATCGTAGATCACGGCTTCCTCGCCGCCGTCGCCGTCTCGCGAGCAACGCCCTTTACACTCGCGCACACGCACGACCCTCATGCCCGAAGCTCGCAAACGATCGGCATAACTCGACAGCTCGGGACCAAGAACCGCGATATCCCCCTCGCCCATGTTGCGAAACAAACGCATCTTGGCTTCCGCGTAGGCATTCATGTCCCCGTGCCGATCGAGATGATCGGCCGCAAGGTTGAGCAGTGCGGCTGCGCGAGGTTGGAAGCGGCTCACCCATTCGAGCTGAAAGCTCGAGACCTCGACGACGCATACGTCGACATCGCTACCGACAGCGAGCGACAACGGAGTGCCCAGGTTGCCGCCCGCGAACACACGCCGGCCCGCACAACGAAGGACCTCGGCGAGAAGACTCACGGTCGTGCTCTTGCCGTTGGTACCGGTGACGGCGAGAATCGGCACCTCGAGGAAACGCGAGGCAAACTCGAGTTCCGATACCACCGGAAGCGCGCGTTCCACGGCCTTGCCGATCAAGGGGTGAACGGCGGGTACTCCCGGACTCGGAATCAGCAAATCGACGTCGTCGAGCCGCCGGCCGGCCGAGGCAACGCTCAGGGCCGTCGCCGAGGAGGGCAGATCGACCGCCACGGCGGCGGCATCGTCGTCGGCCACGTAGCAACGGCCGCCGAGTCTGTCGATCAAGGCGGCGGCAGCCATGCCCGTACGCCCGCTGCCCAAAACGATCGCACTCGGCGAATCGGGGATCGCTCTGCTCACAACGGTCTCAGCGGAGTTTGAGCGTGGCAAGGGTGACGAGCGCACAAATAATCGAGATGATCCAGGCGCGTACGATGATCAAAGGTTCCGGCCAACCGGTGAGCTCAAAATGATGGTGGATCGGCGCCATACGGAACACCCGTTTGCCGCGCAGTTTGATCGAACCGAGCTGGACGATCACGGAGAGCGCTTCGACCAAAAACACGCCGCCCGCGATTACCAGCACGAGTTCGTGCTTGGAGATCACGGCTACGGTTCCCAGCGCCGCGCCCAGAGGCAAGGAACCTACATCGCCCATAAACAATTGTGCGGGGTAGGTGTTGAACCACAGAAATCCGAGGCTCGCCGTCGCCATGGCGGCGCAGACGATGGTCAGCTCGCCGGCACCGGGAACGCGCGGAATCAGAAGGTAGTCGGCGATCTTGGCATGACCCGCGCAATAGGCGAGAATCGCATAGGTGGCCGCCGTGGTCATCACCGGACCGATGGCCAGACCGTCGAGCCCGTCGGTCAAGTTGACCGCGTTGGATGTTCCGACGATCACGAAGACCGCAAACGGAATGTAAAACCAGCCCAACGACGGAGCGTAGTCCTTCATGAACGGTACCGACACCGTCGGCTCGAAGCCCGGCTGCGTATACAAGAGGACGACGGCAAACAGCGCGACGGCCACTTGCGCGGCGAACTTGGCCCGCATCGGGAAGCCGGCGTTGTTACCGCGCTTGACCTTCAGGTAGTCGTCGAACCATCCGATAGCACCGAAACCGACGACCACCAGGACGGTTATGATCACGTAAAAGTTCCACAGGTCCGCGGCGAGCAAAACCGACCCGAGCGAAGAGACCAGAATCAGGAACCCTCCCATCGTCGGAGTCCCACGTTTCAACGCGTGCGTGTCCGGCGCGAATTCGCTCACCGGCTGGCGAATCTGCCCGGCACGCAGCGCGCGGATCAGCCAGGGTCCGAAGACGAAAGAAAGCACCAGAGCAATCAGCGCGGCGAGGACGGCGCGAAAGGTGATGTAGCGAACGACGTTGAGAAAACCGTACTCGGAAGCCAACGGCGCTAGATAGTGATAGAGCATTTCAGGCGGCCATCCCTCGTAGCGATTCGATGACGTTCTCCATGGCCGAAGCACGCGAGCCTTTGACCAACACGGTGTCGCCTCGTTGCCAACGCCGAGCCACTGCATCGGCCGCCGCACCGTGGTCGGCGCACACGACGACGGCGGCGCGCTCGAGCCCCTGCCCGCACGCGCCCGCAGCGACGACCGAGGCGAAGTCGCCGAGCGTACACAAAAGCGCCGGCTTGATCGCAGCAACCGCGGCGCCCACACGGCGGTGTTCGGCCTCGGCCGCCTCGCCCAGTTCACACATGTCGCCGAGTACGACGATGCGTCGTCCACTGCCACCGCCGACGACCGCGGCCAACGAAGCGATCACCGAGTCGGGGTTGGCGTTGTAGCTATCGTCGATCAACATCACTCCATTCGGCAGGCGCAGCGGATCCAAGCGCATCGGTGGCGGCTTGGCTCCGGCTAGACCGCGAACAACGTCATCGAGGCCGATTCCGAGTACCAGGGCGCAGGCACTCGCCGCAAGCGCGTTGTCCACATTGTGGCGACCGGCGAGCGGGAGGTCTACAGTCGCGCGTCCGGAGGCGGTCACGATCCGGAAACGAGAGCTTGCGAAGGCCGGGAACTCGACTTCGTCGGCGAATACATCGCCGCCGGCGCCGAAACGGAAGGTCTTGCCGCAAAACGTATCGGCCAGGCGCATCACTCGAGGGTCGCAGGCGTTGGCCACAGCGACCGCATCCGGGCTCAGTCCCGCGAACAGTTCCCCTTTGGCTCTCGCGACGCCCTCGAGTCCTCCCACTCCCTCGAGATGAGCCGAGCCGATCATCGTGATCAGACCGACACCCGGACGCGCGATTTCCGTCAGGCGAGCGATTTCCCCCGGCCGATTCATGCCCATTTCCAGCACCGCAAAGCGGTGCTCGGGTCCAAGCTCCAGCAACGTGAGCGGCATACCGATCAGATTGTTGAAATTGCCGCGATTGGCGAGCACCGCTTGGCTGGCAACCGCCTCGCAAAGAATCGATTTGAGAAGCTCCTTGGTCGTCGTCTTGCCGTTGGAACCGGTGATTGCGACCACCGGCACGTCGAAACGGCGACGGTGAAAAGCCGCCAGGTCACCGAGCGCCCGTAAGGTATCGTCGGTAACGACGACGGCCGTCCGACCGGCCGCCACGGTGGGGGCACGGCTGCAGAGAACCGCAGCGGCGCCGGCTTCGATCGCGTCACCGACAAAATCGTTGCCGTCAAAACGCTCACCGATCAAGGCGACGAAAAGAGAGCCCCGCAACATATGACGAGTATCGGTCGCAACACCCGTAAACGTCCGATCCCCGGCGCCGGCGTGCAAGCGGCAGGGGGTTGCGCGCAAGAGATCGTTTACGTTCATACCGAAGAAACCAGCTCGGCGACGATGCGGCGGTCATCGAGAGGGTAACGTACCCCCCGGATCTCCTGGTAGTCCTCATGACCCTTGCCGGCGACCAGAACGACGTCGGACGGTGAGGCGGCGCTAACGGCAACACGAATGGCGTGGGCACGGTCGCTGTCGCGGACGTAGCCGCGCGCCGTGGGCATGCTCAAGGTGTCGGCGTCGACTCTCTGCATAGCGGCGGCCAGCGCCGGCTCGATATCATCGAGGATCGCCTCGGGATCTTCGCTGCGGGGATTGTCGGAGGTCACGATCACGACGTCGGCGAGTGCAGCGGCCGCCGCGCCCATCAGAGGGCGCTTCCCGCGATCGCGGTCACCTCCGCAGCCGAATACCACGATCAGCCGACCCTCTACGTAGACGGCCAGCGACTGCAGCGCACGCGCGAGCGCATCGGGAGTGTGCGCGTAATCGACGACCACCGCCGGAGACCTGCGGCCGATGCGTTCGAGTCTTCCGGGCACAGCCTTGCAGGCGGCCACGCCGGCGTTAACGGCCTCCACGTCGATTCCCAACGCCAGCGCCGTAGCCGCAGCCGCAGCAATGTTGGAAACGTTGATCGCACCCACAAGCGGCGTCCGCAAGCGTACACAGCCCTCGTCGCTACGCAGTTCGAGCACCATGCCGTCCATACTCGCGTCGATGGCTCGAACCGTGACCCGAGCGCGGGAATCCGCGTCGGTGGAGTAGGTCCACACGTCGGCGCCCTTCAGTGCAGGAGCAAGCGCCGCCACGCGCTCATCTTCTGCGTTGAGCACGGCAACCCCCGCGATAGGATCGAGATATTCACGGAACAACAAAGCCTTGGCGGCGAAGTATTCGTCTTCGTCGCGATGATAGTCCAGATGGTCGCGCGTGAGGTTGGTGAACACCCCGGCGGCGAAACGGCAGCCCCCGACACGGTGCTGGACAAGCGCGTGCGAGGAAACCTCGAGAACGACGCTGTCGACGCCGGCCTCTCGCATGGCGGCGAGCGAACGCTGAATCTCGGCGGCCACCGGTGTGGTCAAACGGGCGCGGCGATCGAAAGCCGCGCACCTTTCGCCAATGGTGCCGAGCACACCCGGCGTCCGGCCGGCGGCGGAAAGAACGCTCTCGAGCAAGTAGCTGACGCTTGTCTTACCGTTGGTCCCGGTCACACCGATCAAATCCATCGCCGCCGCGGGCTGCCCAAACACGAAAGCCGCACAAGGGCCGGCGACGCGCAGCGGCTCTTGAACGCGCAGCGCGGGCAGCCCGCAAGCGTCGACCCCGGGGGCACAGACCACGGCGCAGGCTCCGGCCCGGGCCGCGTCGGCGATATATTTCGAACCGTCGGTTCGCGTCCCCGGCAGAGCAAGGTAGAGATCGCCTTCGGCGACTCTGCGCGAATCCTGCGTGACTCCGCTTACCCGCACATGCGCGGCCTTATCGCTCGCGACGGCGATCGAGCACGCGGAAAGATGCGCGGCCAGGTCGAGCAAATTCACCGCCGCTCCCATCCTCCACCTTATACACCAGCGCGGGAACGCACGCGCCCCGCCGCCCGACCCTCGAAAACGGCAGCGCCGGCTTGCATCAACGCGCTCGGCCGCGGTCGGCAGCGGCAATCGCCTGCGCGCCCAGCCGAAACGAGACCGCAGCCGCAGGTACCAGGATTTCTCCGGCGCCGGGCTGCTGCGAAACGACGTATCCCGACCCTTGCACGCGAACCTCGCAGCCGCTGTCGCCGATCGCGCGCATGGCGGTGCGCAGGCTGAGGCCGCGCAGATCGGGCATCGGATCTCCCGAATGAATCGACGGCGATTTATGCGGCAACTTCCATTGCGGGTGCGCAGCGGCCCGCTGAACGGGGGACCGGGGGACCGACACGGACGGCGCCGGCTCGAGACGTCGGCGGTCGATGTGAAGGTAATCGAGACTGGCTTCGGCGATGCGCTTGAATACCGGAGCGGAGACAATGCCCCCGTAGTGATTCACACGCGGCTCGTCGATCACGACCGCGATCACGATTTTCGGATCCTCGGCCGGAAGATACCCCACGAAGGATGAAACCCAGTCGTGACGACTGTAGCGGCCGTCGACGACCTTCTGCGCCGTGCCCGTCTTGCCCGCCACCCGCATCCCCTCGACGACGGCTCGCGGCGCCGTTCCCTCCGAGGACACGACGGCTTCGAGCATGTGCGTGACCGAACGCGCCACCCTTCGGCTCACGACACGCGTCGGCTCTTGCATATGGTGAGCAACCACCGTTTTACCGTCGACGTCGAACACGCGGGAGACGAGGAAAGGCGGCCGTCGAATCCCGTCGGCGGCCAGGACGCTGAACGCAGAAGCCAACTGTAGTGCGGTTACGCTTACTCCTTGCCCGAAGCTGATGTTGGCCAGATCGATCTCCCGCCACTTGGCGGCGGGTCTCAACATACCGCCGCTTTCGCCCGGCAAGTCGATACCCGTGCGCCGCCCGAAGCCGAATTCGCGCAGGTAGTCGTGAAGTCTGTCGGCACCGAGCACGGCGCCGATTTTTGCCGAACAGATGTTGCTCGATACCCTGAGGATATCAGCAACATTGAGGATGTCGTACGGCTTGTGGTCGTGGATCGTACGGCCACCGATTCGCATGGATCCGTGCTCGCAATCGAAGCGACTGGCCGGAGTTACGATCCCTTCCTCCATCGCAGCCGCCACAAGCAGAGGCTTGGTCGTCGAGCCGGGGTCGAAGATGTCGGTCACCGCCCGGTTGCGTCTCGCAGCCTGAGGGGAAGCGGCGTACTGATTCGGATCGAAAACCGGACGATTGGCCAGTGCCAGGACCTCGCCACTGCGCGGATCGAGGATGACGACACTGCCCGCTTCCGCCTTCACCTGAGCAATCCTTTGCTCGAGTTCTCGTTCGGCGATGCTCTGCAGGGTTGCGTCCAGCGTCAGTTCGACCGAGTCGCCCTGATTGACGCCGGCCAAGTCGCCGGCATCGAGCTTGGTGCGCCCGCGCGCGTCCGAGCACACGTGCACACTGACAGCCTTACCGCGGATTTGGTCGTCGAGCGCCAATTCGATGCCTTCGAGCCCTTGCGCATCGGCACCCGAGAAACCAACGACATGGGCCGCCAAAGGTCCGTGCGGATACGAACGAAGTTGATCGATGTGGACAGCAATTCCTCGTATTCGCGTACGCTCGATGGCGTTGGCCGCGTCGACGCTTATGCCCTTGGCAAGCCAAATGAAGCGACCCTGGTGAGACCGCAGCTTGGCCTCGACAGTCACCGCAGGCATGCCGAGCAACGGCGCCAGGCTCTTGGCATCGTCGGCGGCGTGATGATAATCACGCCCACTGCGCGAGACCCGATAGGCCTGCACCGAGGTCGCCAAAGCCGCACCGTTGCGATCGAGAATCGGTCCTCGATAGGCAATTTTGACCGTCTCACCACAGGTGATGGCGGTCACCCGTCTTCGGAACTCCGCCCCACCCACGACGCTCAATGTGTACATCCTCCAACAGATCCCAACGACCGGGATCGCGCAAAGGAAGACGATAAACAGCAGCCGGCGGCTGAAACTGTTGCGACTGCGAACGATGTTTTTCCTACGGCCCACCTTGCGCCTCCTGGTCCGTATAGATCGTCACAACCTGGCCGGCTCTGGGCTCGTCCAAACCAAGCGAAGCTTTCGCGCGCTCGCGCAGCAGCTCCGGCCTGGTTTCACGATTGAATTCGGCAACCAATTCGCTGTACTCGTGATCGAGTTCCTCGATCAAAGCGGTCCGTCGTTGAATCCGATAGCCGAGGTCGTCTACCTGCAAACGCACCCAGACGTGTCCGGTGAGCCACAACAGCGCAACGATTACCACGGCGGCAAGTCGGCGACGGCGTCCTACCACGGCAGGATCAAACACCATCCGCTGCCAACGGCGATACCAGCCGAAGCTTTTCTTACGGCGTCGCACCATCGTCTAGATACGCTCGACCCCGCGCAGGCGAGCGCTACGCGCCCGCGGGTTGGAATCGACTTCCTCCGCGCTCGCTCGCAGCGGTCGTTTCACGAGCAATCGCACTTTGGGCGTCCAGGAACATACACAGACCGGCGCTTGTGGAGGGCAGATACACGCGGCCGACCAACGCCGGAAGGCGTGTTTGACCAAGCGGTCCTCGAGAGAATGATACGCCAGTACGGCCATACGCCCGCCCGGCCGCAGACACTTCCATCCTTGGTCGAGGAAACGCTCGAGGGTCCCCAATTCGTCGTTGACGGCAATGCGAAAAGCCTGGAAGCTGCGCGTAGCGGGGTCATGGCCCGGACGTCCTTTGATACCCGCCGCGAGCACGGCTCGGCGTAAGTCTGCGGTCGTCGCCAACGGAGCCTCGCGCCGCATCTCGGCAATGCGTCGGGCGATGCGCCGCGATCCTCGCTCCTCGCCGTACTCGTAGAGGATACGCGCAAGCTCGGTCTCGGAACGGGTGTTGGCCAAATCGGCGGCGCTTTCCCCACGGCGCCTGTCCATGCGCATGTCGAGGGGACCGTCTCGCGTAAAACTGAAACCCCGCTCCGACTCGGTCAGTTGGTAGCTGGAAACACCCAGGTCCATCAGCATACCGTCAACCCCTTCGCTCCATCCTCGAGCTTCGAGTAGGGCCGGAAGCTCCTCGAAGCTGCTACGAATGAGGGTAACGCGCGCGCCAAAGCCGGCCAGTCCGGGCCGCGCGCGGTCAAGCGCGTCGGCGTCCCAATCGACGGCGAGCACTTCCCCCGAGGGTGCCGAGGCCTCGAGCAATGCGCGCGTGAATCCACCGTCGCCGAGGGTGGCGTCCACGTAGCGGCCACCGCGACCGGGGTCGAGCATGGCCAGCACCGGATCGGCCATGACCGGTCGATGGGCTCCCGGCGTTCCCGTGTTACCCTCCGCAGGCGTGCATGAAAGTCGTGCAGGCCGAGCACTTCAATGCATCGCTCGGACGCCGGTCACAGTTGAACCTTTTGGCGGTACCATTCCTGGGAGGCAAGTTCGAGATCCTCGACCTCCTGCTTGGCGTAGGACTCGGGCGACCAGATCTCGAATTTTTCTCTCTCGGTGGCCACGCACAGAACGTCCTTGACGATGCCGGCATGCTCGCGCAGTTTGGAGGGCAGAAGGATGCGCCCTTGGTTATCGATCGCGACTGTAAAACGTTGGCCTACGAAGAGACGCCGAAGGCTGCCGGTATTGACGCCTTCCGCATCCGCCGCCTCGAGTCTTTGTTCCACCAAAGCCCAGCGGCCATGGCTCAGAGCGACCAGATGAGGCTGCTCCCCCGGCATCGAACGCGTAACGTTCAGTTCGAGCGGCCGACCCGTATCGGCCGCAGCTTCACGTTCGGCCATGGCTTCGCGCCAGCGGCGCGGTACAGCGAGGCGGCCCTTGTCGTCGATCGCATGGTCATAGCTACCCGAGAACATAGATTGGTTTCGTGGGTGCGGAGTTCATCACACACCGACCAACCGTGCGGGCCCCCGGCCGACTTAAAAAAGAGGGGGGCTCACCACCCATCCACACTTACACCCATCCGCACCCACGAAGGCTCTTCAATACACCATCTGCCACCCACTCGTCAACTATTTTCTTCGGCTTTCCCCTTGTCCGCGAATCGTGACGCGTTCGGCGCGCGGTGACGGCCCGCCGCCACAAGGGTTCGCAAAAAAAGTCGGTGCCGAGTCGGCGTGTAGGCCGGATTCTGTCTGACTCGACCGTTGCAGGCCGAGCGAGGCAGTCATTCATCTGGGCCGACGGTTGCCCGACGGCTCCTGCGACCTGAACCCGGGGGCATCGGACGGGCCGCCCGCCCCTCTATTCGGTCTTGCTCCGGGTGGGGTTTACAAAGCACCCGCCGTCACCGACGAGTCTGGTGAGCTCTTACCTCACCGTTTCACCCTTACCCATGCGTAAACCTGTCACGCACGGGCGGTCTCCTCTCTGTTGCACTTTCCCCGCCTCGCGACGGGCCGTCGTTAACGGCCACCCTGCCCTGCGGAGTCCGGACCTTCCTCCCACACTCGCGCGTGAGCGACTGCCCCGCCGACTCTGACACCGGAGGCGCAGTCTACTCCTCGGAGGGCGCTACGTACAGGATCCGTTGGCAGCTTGCGCAAACGCGGATCACGCCGGTCGTCATGATCTCGTTGAGAGTCTGCGAAGGCACTCGCATGTGGCAACCGCCGCAGGAGCCGCCGTTCACCGCCACAACGGCCATACCGCCACGGTGGGAAAAGACGTTTTCGTAGTGCCGACGGAAACGATCGTCGATGGCGCCCGCCAGGCGGTCACGGCTTTCTTTGGCGTTTTCGAGTTCGGCTTTGAGCCCGTCCACACGCTCTTGCGCGTCGGCTATTTGAAGATGGTCGGCATCTTCGAGATCGGCGATTTCTTTGCGCCTCGCCGCGATCTCCGTCTCGACCTGATCGACCTGCTCCATGATGCCAAGAAGCGCTTCTTCGGACTTCCCGATCTCCTCGCCGAGGTCTTTGACCTCGCGTTCGTTCATGTGCAGCTCACGCTCGTTGCGCACGCGGTTGATACGCTGGCGACGTTCCCGCAGCTGGTCTTGGCGCTCAGCTACCGCGCGCTCGGCCAGAGCACGCTCCGAGAGCAAACCTTTCCGGGTCTCAGAGAAGCGCTCCAGTTCCGTCTTGCACTGGGCGATTTTCTCTCGGCGCGCGACGAGCGCGGCCTCGTGGGCTTCGATCTCGATGCGCTTTTCGCGCAGGCCGAAATCCAGTTGCTGAAGTTGATGTAAGGTCTCCAAATCTGATGCCAATCCGAACTCCTATCTGGTATCGCCGAGGTGGGCCCACCAGGACTCGAACCTGGGACCAGAGGATTATGAGTCCCCTGCTCTAACCAACTGAGCTATGGGCCC
>CAZKLE010000035.1:0-17060 GCA_964553415.1 uncultured Myxococcales bacterium | reverse complement strand
GGGTTCGACCGACCGAAGGAGCGCTGCGTGCGACAGTCCTCCCGATTTGGCACGAGCGAGTACGCGCTGCAACGCCGTCTGAGGGTCGAGGTCGGCGTACGCCCGGTAGAATCGGTCAAGGAAGTGCCCCCCTTCCTGCAAAGCGAAGCGGCGTAAGAGTTCAGCTCGTCGGCGATCGTGGCGATTGCGAACTGCCGCCGAGCCCGGCGCGCCCGGACAGCCGTACGTGTAGTAATCCAACACATCGCGCATCAAGCGGATAAAGACGAGATTTACCGAGTGCGTAAACGCCGTCGACACATCGAGAGTCTTCGAATCGAAGCGATGGTCGAAATTGTGAAATCTCTGCATTCCGCCACCGGTAACAAATCGCTCGTGAGGGTCGGCCGAATAGCGCCGCGCCAGCGCCAGCGCCAGCAAAGCGGACAAAGATATCGTCGGCTGCTCCCTGAGTCGCCCGACAGTCCAGCGCGACAAAGGGTCCCAGGGATCGATCGGCATCTTCTCTAGTTCGCGTGTGTCGAGACCTGAATAGCGACGATGCAGAGAAGCGATCACCTCGAGGTAGCTGACCAGAACCCGGAGTTTTGCCGTCGAACCCAGATCCATTTTGGTACCGCCGGCAACGTTGAACGGCCCTGCAAGGTTGTCGGCCTGCACACGGAGGAAGTTCTCCCGGGCACCGGCTTCATACACCGAAACGCTGTAGACCACTTGGGATGGGTCTCCGCGCAGCAACATACGCTCGCCGGCGAGCCCCGCACGGACGACGGCGACCGAATCGTGTAATCCCTTCAATAGGGAGACCGCCCGGGTCTCGGCCTCGGAGTCGAGCGTCGACTCGACCGTAAGGTCCAGACGATTCAGATCGTAAGGACTCGCTACGGCAAGGTCGCGCGCAAGGTTCCGTTTGACGATGCCGGCGACCTTGACGTCGGAAGATGGCGACTGTCCGGCGTCCTCGCCGCCGTGCCGGACGAAGTCCAACGGCCCGGCCCGCGCCGCATCGCTCAGCTCTTCGTCGATGAGACCGGCCTTGGCCATATAAACAAGGTAATCGTTGGTGCGGTCGGCAAGAAGCGAAGGGTTGCGCATCAAGTAGAGTGAGGGCCGTTTGGCGGCAAGGATAAGACTGACAGCCTGCTTGAAGATTCGTGCCCGTTCTTTCAGGCCTACCTCGACGCTGCCGCGCGCGGGCCAGCGCAAAATACGCCCGGCTACGTCGGAATCGACTCCGTACCACTTCTCCAACCCGCTCGGCACCCCGATCACTTCCCCGTAACCGGGGATGGCGCCCAGCGATACACCGTTCAGATAGTCGACGACGATGCGACGGCGGGCATCCCGGGTATCCTCACCGCCTTGATAGGCACGCAAGCTGGCCGCTGCCATCTGACGGAATTTCTCCGTCAGAGAACCCGTATACCCGCCGGGCGAGTGGCGGAATTTCTCCATCTGGGTAGCAAGCGTACTTCCTCCGGGCACCGGTCGGTGGAAACCGAACGCATCGACCCCGTAGGCAAAAGCTCCTCTCAGCAATCGATCCCATTCGATCGCGGGATTCCGCGTTGAAGAGCCGGTAGAGAGAAGACCACGGTCTTCAGCAAAAAGAAGCGCGCGAACCAACAGAGGCGGAATCGAATCGAAATCGCGGTAGAACTTGCCGGGGTAGCGAGCCCGGAACAGAGGCTTACCGCCGCGCCCCAGAATCGTGAGCCCTGCGCGGGCTTTTTCTTGATAGATAGCCGGCAGCCCCCAATCGGCAAACGACGATAGCTGCGGCGAGAAACGCGCCTGTCTCTCAACACTGTAGCCTCGTGCGGCCAAGCGCTCGGAGAAAGCGGGAAGAGAGGAATAGCCGAGTCTGCGATCGTAGGGACCAGCGGTCGGGAACCGCACCGAAGCACTCGCACCGGGTCGCACGGTGAACCTCGCCGCGTCGGCCAGTGCCGACAAGCGCCCGGCCTGCACCCTGAAGTCCTGAAACTCCCAGAGAAGCAGTAAAAGTACCCCGGCTGCGCCCAGCGCCAACGACAGGCGGAGTGCCGACAACGCGTGGCCTCCGATACGGCGCCAATCGAAAACCAGGGACGACGGGACGCCAAGTCGCGCTGTGGAGGAACGAGTCGGAGGAAATACACCCACGCGCCATTGTTAAGCGCGAGTTCGGGTCTCTGTCCAGGCCCTTCATCAACCCTACGCGAAGGGCGACCCCCGCCGCGTCCGAGGGTATCGGATTCTCTGGGCTAAGCGCTTTGCCGCAACGTCGGCGTCCGCCTTACCGCCCGCCTCGAATCAGCTCCGCTACAGTAAAAAAGTCGGGGGTCATGCCGATTTTTTCGCCCATGTTCCAATACCACCCTTCCTCGTCGGGAAACTGATGGCTGGGTAGCGCCACACGGGTGGCGTGAACCAGCTGCATGTCGACCATCGTCAGGTTGGGGATGAATCCGGTTTGATAGTCGTACACCGAGACCTTCGCCTCGGGGAACGGCCGTGTCCCTACGTTGATGCCGTTGATCCAAATCTTCCACAGCTCCATGCCCTGGTCGTAGATGTCGGTCGATGGCGTATAGAACGCCTGTTTATCAACGAAGAGAACGCGCTTTCCGTAGGCGTACTGTGGGAGCTTCGGCCTTCCCTCGATAATCCATACGTCGCGCTTTTCCCAGGTATCGCAGAACGCAAAATCACCTTCTCCGGGACACCAATGCGCGGGCCAATGTCTTCCGTGCACAGCACCCAGAATCTGTCCTTCCCCGAGAAACCGCCACTCGAACCACGCCGGGTTCCCCGAGTACCCCCCATAACTATCCGAGTCGATATCCTGGCCGAACAGGGCGTCCGAACGTTGCGCCGACGACAAACGGCGCACACGGCGAAGTTGCGGCAGATACAACCACGTATCGTCCTGCCGCGCAGGATCCAAGTAGCGAGCGACCGAAATGCCGATACCTTTTAGATCGAACGGCTCCATGATCGGGTGTAGGGATTCACGATAGCGGAAGCCCTCACGGTTCTCGTGGTAGCGAGGCATCGGTTCTACATGAACGCGCCCGTTGTACATCAAGCGCTTATAATTCTCGATGACGAAATGACGCTCTACGCGCATTCCCGTCTTCGTGATCGGCCCCGTATCCGCATCAAAGTAGCGAACCGTCAGATCGTCGGTCACGTAGGGATTGTAATAATAATTCCAGAGCACCTTGCGGGCGATGAGAGGGTCGTTCGCATCCAAATTGGGAAAGGGTTGCCCTGCAACGTAGTCGATCAACGAGTTGCCGTCCTTCGACATCGAAACTTGAGCGGAATATTTTTCTGTCGCAGCGTTGTATGTCGGTGGATATACGGCGGGAATGGTGTCGATAATCTCCATCACCAGACCGTGCTCCACGCACCAGCGCAGCCCCGGATGCAGATACTCGGCGGCTTTCTCGACGTTCGTCTTGTTGATGACGTCGCCGGCCTTGACTTCGGCCCAAGCGACCGACGCCGGGTACGCACACGCGAGCACCCCCAGCGCGCAACAAACCACCGCTTGGATCGAAACTCGTGGCACTAGCGAGGCCGGCCCGACTTGCTGGCGAGCGCCTGCCGGTTTTCCGCCATGGCGGTTCCCTCGCGCAGCTTATCGGCGGGCAAAGCCGCCGCCAACTGCTCGCGACAATGGATTCCAGCGGCCTCGCCCGCACGCGCAGCCAACGCGCACCACATGTAGGCTTTGATCGGGTCGCGCTCGACGCCGTCGCCACGAGCATACAAGCCACCGAGATTGACTTGCGCAGCGGCAAAACCAGCGTCGGCGGCACGACGGTACCACAGCGCCGCTTGCCCGAGGTCTTTGTGGGTACCGCGCCCATGCTGGTACGCAAGGCCGAGGTTGTAACGGGCGCGAGGATCACCCTGCTGGGCCGCTTTGCGGAAGTAACGAAAGGCCTCGGCGTCGTTGAGCGCAACACCGTACCCTTTGGCGTACATCACCCCGAGGTTCAGTTGTGACTGGGCATCGCCGTGATCGGCCGCCCGTCGGTACCATGAAGCCGCTTTTCGGTAGTCTCGACTCACTCCGTCGCCCGATTGGTACAGCACACCAAGCTCAGCTTGCGCCTCGGATACTCCTTGTTCCGCCGCCTTGCTCAGCCAACGCACAGCGGCCACAGGATCGGCGTCGCCGCCGCGGCCCGCCCCGTACATGGAACCCGCGTAATATTGCGCACGCGCGTTCCCTCCTTCGGCCGCCTTCGAGAACCATCGTCGGGCACGGGCATCGTCCTGCTTCACCCCTCGGCCGTCGAAATACTTCCTCGCCAGCGCATACTGAGCCGCTCCCAGACCACGATCGGCGGCCTCCTGAAACCACAATGCGGCTTTTGCCCGGTCGCGACCTACACCGAGGCCCCGTTCATACAAGACGCCCAGGTTGTACATCGCCGAGACATCTCCACCCTTTACGGCCTGACGCAGCAGGAACACGGCGTGTTTCTCATCACGACGCACACCGGTCCCGGCTACGTACAGCACGGCAAGGTCGGACTGCGCCGCGGATTCACCCATCTCGGAAGCCTTTTCGAGCCAGCGAGCCGCCTCGTCATAGTTCTTCTCCAGGCCTTTGCCACCGGCATAGAGTTGGCCGAGGTTGAGTGCCGATTTAGAGAAACCTTGATCGGCTGCTTTTCGATACCATTCGGCCGCGCGGTTCGCATCACGCGTCACGCCCTTGCCCTTCTCGTAGAGAAGACCGAGGTTGTTTTGAGCGGCCGCTACTCCCTGGTCGGCAGCACGGCGATACCATTTGGCCGCGGAAACGAAGTCCGGCTTCACCCCGACGCCGTTCTGGTACATGACGGCGAGATTATGCTGGGCGACGGCATCGCCGCCCCGAGCGGCACTCGAGAACTCCCGTAACGCCGCTTTCGAGTCGCCATGATCGAGCGCGGCCACGCCAGCCGCCACGTCCGCCCATGCCGTAGCGGCTATCGCCAGGGCCAGTAGGCACGCCAACAGCATGCCCCCGGCATGGGTCAGAATCGTCTTCGCCTTACTATGGACTGCCGTTCGAGCCACCGCCGCCTCCAGCGGAGCCTATCCCAACTGCGAGGGCAACGACACCCAATGCGCCCAATGCGATCTTGCCGTTACGACTCAGGCCGGCGGCCGTTGTCGCAGCCGGGCCGCTGCCGCTCGTCGCCCCGCCCGCCGCAACCTCGGCGGCGCCCTTGGCGGCCACCTTCGTCTCGGGCACCCGCAAGATGCCGGCGGCCTTTCGGCTAGCCTCCTCCTCGGATGCCGGCGCCTCAGCGACCAACCGTCCGCCCTTCTTAGTATCCGGCGCGCTAACCAACAATCTTTGTCCGGCTCGCAGCCTCTTGATCTCGCCCTCGACGACCACGGCGGCTGCTCCTTCCTCGAGAACGATGACCGCATCGCCCGCGTTGCTGAGTTTCACATAACCGTGTGCGGCAACTTCGCTCGCCGAACGGTCCGGGCGAATCAGCGAGTCGGCGGCAACAACGCTCAAGCCGGCGTCCGCACCAAGATGGAAGGCCACTTTGCCTTTGCCCACGCTGACGACAACACCAGTGGCAGATCGCGTCACGCGGACCTCGGTCGATGCAAACATGCCTAGCACGCCGTCACTCCCAAGGTCCGCAATGAGGTAGCCGTCCTTGCCCGTCCGCAAGCGATCGCCGGTGACGATCGGACGTACCTTCTGGAACTCGTGCCAGTCTTCTCCCGGCCGAGCCACCCACACACTGCCGCTGTTTTCGATCGTTCCGAGAATCGACTCCGCGGCCAAAGAAGGCCACGCGAACCCGACCGCCAAACCGGTGGTCAAACACGCAACCATGAGCCGCTGGGCAACTTCGCTTCGTTTCTTCACTCCACAACCCCTCTCGGCCGAATCCACGCGTAGCGGCCCGGCGTCGACGACACAAAAATTTTGCCGACCACGCACACACCGTACCCGGCACACATGCCTACCTTCCCATCTAACCCGATTGGCCGACGGTATTCAACAGATGGACAGCGACCGGACGCACACCCCGCGGTTCCAAGGCACATTCGAGACCATGCGAACACGAACGTGCGCCCTCGCATGTGCTCACCAATGCGCTACTCGCGGCACTCAAACCGCCGATCGTACACAAATGGACGCAGCTTCACCCGCGTCCGAGCGCCGCCTCAGGGTTCAAAAAGGAACTGAGCAGGACCGCTGAAGGCGCTACCCGCAACCGCCCCTTTGAAGGCGATACGTCCGGCAGGACTCATGAACGGAATTTTGACTCGACGGAAGGTCGCCCCGGGTTGATCCGGCACGAGGTTCCCTTTGGACACCAAGCGATCGAGGGTACCCGCGGCGCGTCGGATGTAGATGGCATCCCCTTTCGCCGACGGCCCCTTGGCTTTGGCATGGAAACAGACATCGCCGGCATCGTCGATGCGCGCCGAAGAGATTTTTCGCAGCGTGTTTCCCAAAGCATCGTCTTGGCCCTTCTCCACGATCATCTGCGCCGGCGACCCCGGGCACGAAGGGGGTTGGCAGAGAAACAGCGCATCGCTGTTGGCGATTAGGCTGACCGAGCTTCGAAAGACGATTTTCCCGGTGCTTTCGATCATCGGCCGATCGCGGAACTTTGTGTAGACGGAAAACCCGCCGCCGAGGCTCGAACCCTCGCCTGCGAGAGCCACGGTCTCGATACCGCCGGTGTAGCTCTTGCGAAATACGCCTTGCTTGGCCAGCTCGGCCGACTTGGCACAATCGCTTTTGGTGCTGGCAACGAAAGCGACACCCCAATTCGAGGCGTGCAAACCCTCCTCGAACTCGCAGACCTCGCGACCAGGCCGGTCGGAGATCGCGTCCCCGCTCTTAGCAAGCACCTCGATGGTTCCGCTTCCCGTAGAGCAATCACCGTCGCCGCCTGAACAGCTCAGAATCGCCTCATCGCTGCTGCCTTGATCGATCGACGCCCAGAAAACAACGCGACCACTCGCGGTCAGAGAGGGAATAAAAAACCGCCGGTAGCTGCCACCCAACGGCGACGGCGATTTCTCTAATGCCGCGACCTTGAGGCCGCCCCCCGCCTGGCTACGAAACACACCACTGCCCTGAGGGGTAACGAACGCAAACCAAGCTATATCTCCGGCGGCATTCGGAACCGGCCGTTTGAAGTTTCGGAACGAGAACCCCTGACCGGAGTCACCCTTGCTCGCCACCCCACTGCCTACGCCGGTACCGGGTTCGCGCCAAATCCCCTTGATCCCCACGTCGGCTTTCACCGTGGCCCGGAAAGCGATCTCTCCGCCGTTGGCGTCTCCGGGCACAGGCGAACGGAACTTCTTGTACTCGCCGGCAGCGACCGGGGCCGGGTCTAGCTTGCGCAAAACCGTCTGGAGCTGAGCATGGGCCCCCGTGTCGGGAATGAACACGAGCAGCGCTACGATCAGGAGGGGACATCGATATTTCCGCAACGACACCATGGGCGAGCCTACCCTATCTGGTTAGCCTTAGCCCGCGACCACCAACAAGCGGGGTAGCCCTTCGTCGCAGGCTACAACCCGACGGCGGTCCATCTCCCGGCTCTCTACCGGGCCCGCTGTCATTCCCGATCCGCTTCCATGCAAAAGCGAGCGGCCGGCGAGCCCCACCCCGTTGGGGGTTAGCGGCCCGGCTCATGCCGCCGCCCGTGCGGCCGAGGTGCACCGTTCGAACACCGCGACGAACTCCCCAACCTGCCGGCACACTTCGGCACTGGTCAAGCGTCCGGCGGCAATGGTCTCGGCCATGGCTTGCAGGACATGAGTCTCGAGTTCCGTGTCGCTGAGCGGGCGGCGCGCATCGATGAAACCGTGGTCTTCCAGATACGCGACCAGCTTCTCGGCGCTATCGGTCCGGAGGCGCTTGACCCGGGAGTCAAGACCATCGCGCATCATCACGACCAAACGTTCCGCGTCCCCTCCCACATCGGCAGCCAGGTCGCCGAGGCGTTCGAGGTAGGTCGGGCTTAGCGCCAAGCTGGATTCGAGCACTTCGCGGGTTACCGGTTTGCCGCGCCCGATCGACCATCCCTCGAAGATCGCGCGCGCGCAATCGGCGAGGATCTCGATTCGCCGCACGATGGTCGGCGACAGCAACGCCTCGGCCTTCCCACCCGACACCAGAGAGAGCCACTGGCCGACGGTCTCGACTCGCGTCGCCGACAACACCCGTTGCAACAACGCCGGATCGCCGCGCAAGAGATAGAACAAATGCAAGGCTTCCACAGGGCCATAAGGGTCGGGCAGTGTCACTCCCAACTCTACGCCGTATTGTTCCGCGCTTTTCCCTTCGGCCAACGGCCAAACGCGGACCGGCGGCGGTTCGAGTTCGGCAACATCGAGCACCGCCGATTGTCGGCCGCGCAGAGCCGCTAAGTCCACAACCTTGGGAGGACCGCCGGGCGCCCGCGCGGATTCGGGAAGCTTGGCGAACACAGCGGCATCGGCCGGATTGGAGGTCAGGTATACGATCTGTCGCCCATCGGCAGCCAAGACCATCAGGCTTTCCGCGACGGCACGGAAACGCTCCGGATCCGTCGTACTGAGCGCCTCATCGAGGAACAACGGCAGCTGTACTCCGCGTTCCGCGTGACCAGCGAAGGCCAACCTCACCGCCAACAACAATTGAATACGGGTTGCATCGCTCAGTTGCGACAGCGAAAGACCCTGAGCTTTCGAAGTGTCCCAAGCTCGAAAAGCCGATTGAGCATCGCCCCCAAGCCTCAGCTCGTAGCGATCACGAGTAAAAGCTTGAAACCAACGCATCGCACGGCGCAGGACCTCGGGGCGGCTCTGCCGTTCGTGTTCGCGGTCGACATCTTCGACCAAGAACCTCCCGGCAGCCGCCAGTAGCACGCGCTCGCGGGCGCCGAGAAGCGCCTCGCGCGCCTGCGCGCGCGCGGCAGCGGCATCCTCCAGGCGGCGCGAGGTGCGCGCTTCACCGATACGTCCTTGGATATCCCCGATTTCCTTGGTGGCCTCCTCGTAGCTTTCCGCACTGGATTCGGCACCCGCCTTCCGGCGTAAGGCCTCTTCGAGCGACAGACTCAGGTAGTCGCTTCGATCGGAAAGCTTGTGTTCCAGCTCGAGAATGCGGCTCGCGAGTTTTCCGTCTTCGCTTCGTAGTTCTTTGTAGCGGGGCCAGTGCCGCAGACAACGCTCGAGACCGTTGCGGTCGCCATCGGTGAGCCCACGATCGTCGTATAAGCGCGCGATGCGGCGCGCGAACTGTTCCACCTTGCCTTCGTGCGCGCGTCGTTCGGCGTCGGCCGTGTCTCGCAGCTCGAGGTTACGACGAAATTTCTCACGTCTCGAACGGAAACTCTCTGATACCGCGACGGCCGTGGCGGCGTCCTCGCTCGAAGGGTATCCCTGTAGCGTAAAGAACTCCCCGACCGCCTCGAGTACACCATCATACCCGCGCGCCACCTCTTTCAACGCGGCGGCCGCCGAACTCCGCTCACACGAGGCTTCACGATAGCTTTGGATTCTTCGCGCCCACTCGATGAGAGCGAGATCCGAAGCCGGCAGTTCGACCCCTAGACGTTGCTCGAGTCGGTCGCGCTGCTCGTCCAGTTCTCGACTTCGGAGTTCGAGGGCTTGCACTTGCCGCTGCAGATCCTCCCGGTAACCGCTGCGTTCGTTTTTCATCTGTGCTCGCGCCAACCGTTCTTCGAGCGAGTGGGCATAGAGGCGTACGTCCGCCGTGGACCAACTCGGCGGATCCGGTAGCTCGAGCGCCCACCACCTTTGTAGATGCACTTCGCGCTCGCGCGCGCCTTCGTCACCAGCGAAGAAACGGAACAAGACTGCGAGCAGCAGTACCCCCAGGCCGGTACCGGTGACAAGCGACCACCAAGGACTCGACCCTAGGGCAAAAATCGCCCCGATCCCTGCCGTGAGCAGTGCCATCATCACGATCCAAGTAGGAACACGACTCCCATCTCGCGGCGCCGGCGCAGCCAGCCAGTCGCGCAGTGCATCCAGGCCCCGAGCGAGCAGAGAGGCATCCTCATCGCTGCCTTCGTCGTCTCCGATCAAGCTGTTCAAGCGCTCCTCGACCGCCGTACGATGCGCACGCAGCTCGGAGCGCATCTGCAGAAAACCCTCCAATTCGCCCAGCACCGCAAGCTCTATATGAGGCAACGGCTCCAGGTGTTCGGGGTTCGTCGCCGTGCCTGCGTCCAAGGCCCCACGGGCATCCCCAAACCTTTTCTCGGCTTCGGCGGCCTTCGCCGCAGCCGCACGCAGCTCGCGTTCCAGCTCGGGAAGGCTACGGGCACGAGCGATGGCCGCCTCCGCCGTCGCGTCGTCGACAACGGCTGCGGTCGAACGCGAAGATTCTATCGCCGTATCCGCTTCGACAATTCGCGCCTCGCACGCCCTCGCCTCTCGCAGTGCTTCGTCCCTGTCTTTCTCGATCTCATGAAGTCGCTCGATCTCTTCGCCCGTAAACCGATCCAGAAATTCGGGCAGGGTCGCAAGCTGGGCACGAACGGCTGTCAGCTCGACGCGCGCGTTGGCGAGTTCGATCGCGCCTTCGAGCGCCTGAACCTCCTGATAGGCCTCGCGTGCGCGTGTCTGCTCGGCGGCGAGTGCTTGCAGCCGATCCTCGTCCCGGCTCAAGTCGTGGAGGCTCTTCCGTTCAGCAGCAAAACGCCGTTCGGATTCTTCCAACGCTTGTCGCTCTTTACTACCTGCGCGGGCTGGGACGCGGAAATTTTTATCGAGCAAGACCTGCAGATCATAGCCACCCGACATCTGTATGCGAATTCGTCTTGCAATATCACGATCGGTATCGCGGTCGTCGCCGAGCAGATCGCGGATATCAAGACAGTAGCAGGGGGCAAGATGGTCGTCGGGCAGTGACGGCGCTTCGGCATCGTTGCCTTGCCGCTGCCACGAAACGCGCTTGCCTCGCAACTCCGCACGTAACACCTGATCGCCCTCTTCCCAAACGGTTTCCACCTCGGCACTTTCGTAACATGAGCGGCTCGGCCACAGGGTGGCGTTCACCGCGCGACAGAGGGCGGTCTTTCCGCAGCCATTCGGGCCGACGATCACGTTGACGCCCGCAGCCAGATCTTCGAGGACAAACCCGGGCTCGATGCCGGGGACACGCCGCAGAGCGATACGCTTAAGCTTCACGGCCCCCTCCCGCATCACGATGTCCGTCTTGCGCCAGCATGTCCTCGAGAGCGGCGAGCCCCGCCCGCAGCAATAACGAACGAGTATCCAAGTCGCTGCGCTGACCGGTCTCGAGTACTCGCCAGGCCGTACTCCGTTCGACGACAGCTCGTAGGCTGTGCTCGGCCTCGGCGATCAACGAAGCGCCCTCCGCGCCGTCAGCCTGCAGCGCGAGCAGACGCCGCGCAAGGAGTCCGGGTGGGTCGCTGGATTTCGCAAGGTCACCAAGATCGAGCGCCGGCGCGGCTTCATCGTGCAGGCTTTCGACGAAGTATACGACGTTGTCACACACCCGGCATTGCTCGGCCAAGGCCGAGCGCTCGAGCGCCAGACCGAGCTCTCGATGGTGCTTGGACCGGCCACACAAACGAACGCGACAGCCGATCGCCGACGTGTCCACGACCGCCTCGCCCAAGCGCTCGTGCAAACGCTGGAAACCGTCGACGATCGCGCCGGCCAGCGCATCTTCGCGCTGCTCGAACTCGAAATCGTCGAACTCGCCGGCATCGATCTCGATGGATTCCCAGCGAAGAGGCGCCAGCGGCAGCTGTGTGAGTCTCACACTGCGACGCCCGTCTACCTCGGCCAACCACGGGCCGTGCATGCCGGGTTCTCCGGGATCGAGGCCGACCAGAGAGCCAAGGTAACCGATCGGGCGAAATCCCGAAAGATCGCCAGGCTTGTGAATATGCCCGAGAAGCCAAGCATCCGTTTCGGTGGCGTCCAGGTCGGCACGTGCAACCGGTGCATAGGGGCTGGTACCGGCATTTAGGTCACAATGGAGAATGCCGATGGTCGGGGTGGACCCGTCGAGTTCTTGCTCGAGGCTTTCCAGTGGATTCTCGCGGAACGGAATCGAAGGGAACGACCAGCCCAACAAACGGAGTTCGGGCTCGCCGCCGCGTGCGGGCAGGTCCAGAGTCTGCCAACACCCGCCGGCACCAAGCAAATGAAACTCGGGAATACGATCCGCCAGACGCGGCAACGCGTCGACGTCGTGATTGCCGGCGACACCACAGACCATGATGCCGGCGTCGGTCAATTGTTTGACGCCGCGTTCTAAGTGCCCGTAGGCCTCGAAACGGTCGTCGTCTCGATCGACGACGTCGCCGGCGAGGACGACGGCGCTTACGCGCTGGGTCAGAGCCCAGGCGACCGTTCTATGCCAAGCAGCCGCAGGCCCCAAAGCCGCCGCATCGAGACTGTAGCCGGCCAGACTCGGGGCGATCCGAGACGGGCGCCTGCCAAGATGAATATCCCCGACACAAAGTAAGCGAGTGACCATAAATCAACGGCCGCTCGGTCATGGCTGCTGCGCACGCACGCTGCAGTCCGCGAGGCGGCTGAAGCTCTGTCTACGGCGAATCCCAGGGTATGTACAGAAATCGGTCGCGCCGGCCGACGTACCATCTCGTCCCGCCTCTCGTCCATATTTGAACCGATACGGCTCCGCCAGCGGCCGACGACGAGGCCTCATCCGCTCTGCGATTATGGCACCTGTTTTGCTGCTCTTTAATATCCGCTACGCCTCTGCCACGGCAGACGCCGCGGCCGAGCTCTTGTCGTGCCGGCTCTACAAAACACCGCGAGAAACCCTACGAGAGCACGCATAGCCACGCGCGCTCACACCCGTCGCCGCAATCAACGCCGCCTCAAACGAAGCCTCGCCCGCGATTTTGCACTGCTGATCTCGGTTCCCGTGGTTCTGATCGCCTACGGCAACCTCTTGTTCCGCCCCGGCGAGGCCCGGGTGTTGTTTGCAGCCGTACCGATGCTGAAAGTCCTCATCGTCGTCGGGTCCTACATCGCCCTACTCGTTGCCTTCCGTCACGCCGCCATGCAAACCCAAAACGCCATCGACAGTTTGGAAGAAACGCGCTCGACCCTCGATGCCGCCATTGGATTGGAACGCCTACTCGGCGGAGTCTCGAGCCAACTCGACGATCCAAGGGCACCTCCGTTCCATGAATCCATCCACGCATGCTTATCGAAGGTGGGCCGCGCTCTACCGACCTGCCACCTGGTTCGCATTACGATGTCACCGAACAGCGCGCGAATCGAAACGTTCGAGACTTGGTCGAACGGAACTGTCGAACCCCTGCCTCGAGCCGAGCACAAAAGGCACGTTGACTGGATGCAGACGAAACGGGACGAACATCAGAGTCTCGTCTTCTCGTCCTTGAGCGACCTTCCCGAAAGCGCATCCGAGGAAAGAGAACTCTTCGCTCAGCTCGGCGTCAACAGCGGCATGTTGTCGCCTCTCACCGAAGAGAGCGCGGGCTGTGGATTCCTCGGACTCCTCAGTCGAGAAGATGGGCGTGAGTGGAACGAATCCGAGGTCGAGCTACTTGCGGGGCTCTTGTCGGACGCGATGGAGCGGACTCTGACAGAACAAGCTCTGCGGCAAAGCGAAGCTCGTTTCCAGGGGATCATCCAAGTCGCAAGCGATGCGATCGTATCGGTCGATCACGAACAGAAGATCCTCATTTTCAATCACGGCGCTGAGCAGATGTACGGCTATGCAGCTTCCGAACTCGTCGGGCAGCCGTTTGAAACCCTCCTCCCCGACACAAGCGTTCGCCGTCATCGTTCCTACGTGGCGACTTTCCTACGTTCCCCCGGGAGCGCGCAGCGCATCGGCGGCAACGGCGACATCCTAGCGCGCCGCAAGAACGGCGGATGCTTTCCCGTCGAGGCGACGATCTCCAAGCTGGACACCGACGGGGGCACCCCCGTCCTTACCTTCATCCTGCGCGACGTCAGCCAGCGTCGCGAAGAGGAATTCGAGCGGGCAAAACTCGAGGCGCAGCTTCGCCAGTCCCAGAAAATGGAAGCCATGGGTGGACTCGCCGGGGGCATCGCTCACGATTTCAACAACTTACTCGGCGCCATGATCGGGAACACCGAGTTAGCGATGAAGCGAGCGGGCGAAGACGAAAAGCTGCGTACGAATCATCAACGCATCATGGAAGCAGGATATCGGGCGTCGCGCCTTGTGCAGCAGATCCTGACATTCAGCCGTGTTACCTCGGCCGATCTACATCCCGTGGATGTCAGCACGGTAGTCAAAGAAGCAGTCGGGCTCGTGGAGTCCTCGATCCCCGCGATGATCACAATACGCAAACGCATCGCGCCGGAGGTCGGTTGTATCCTTAGCGGGGAAACCCAGATCCATCAGATGATCATGAATCTTTGCACCAACGCTCACCATGCAATCGGCGAGCACGCCGGCGAAATACACGTGGTGCTTCGGCGCGTCGAGGTCGATGAGGCATTCGCTACCGCAAGAGCCGACATGACCCCCGGGTCGTATGTTTTGCTCAGCGTTGCCGACACGGGCTGCGGCATGGATGAGGCAACAAAGAAACACATCTTCGAACCCTTCTTCACAACCAAACCCGTAGGAAAAGGTACCGGTATGGGCCTGGCGGTTCTTCACGGCATCGTCCTCAATCACAACGGTCAGATCCTCGTGAAGAGCGAACCGGGCCGGGGGACCAGGATCCAGATCTACCTGCCCGTGCTCGATACGCAAGAAACCGAAGAGGCCGCGACTGCAACGGAGATTTCGGTGCCGACCGAGGCCGGCAGCGAACGAGTTCTCCTGGTCGACGACGAAGTCGCCTTAATAGAAACCACCCAGGAAGTGCTCGAAGACCTCGGATATCGCGTCACGGCGATTTCCGACAGCCTCGAGGCTTTGCGACAATTTCGCGAAGATCCACAGAATTTCGACGTTGTCATCACAGACCAAGCCATGCCCAATTTGACGGGCCTCGAAATGGCCGAGCAGATGATGGAACTACGTCCGGGACTGCCCGTCATCATAGCCACGGGATACAGCGAGACGGTCACCCCGGAAACCGCGGAGCAGCGGGGTTTGCGCGGCTTTGTCAGCAAACCCTATCGCGCGCAAGACCTCGTCCACGCGCTGAAAAGCGCCCTCGAGCCAGCGGCTTGAACAAAGGAGTATTTCTATGGCACGCATCTTAGTAATCGACGACGACGAACTCTTGCTCCACACCGTACGGGAAATGCTCGAAGACGCAGGCCACAACGTCGCCGTCGCGTGTAACGGAAGCGCGGGTCTCGCGATCCTCGGAAAAGGATCGTTTGACCTCGTCATCACCGACATCACCATGCCGAAAAAGGAAGGGATCCAAACGATTCACGAGATCACGGAGCTGCAACCCCAGCTGCCGATCATCGCGATCTCGGGCGGTAGCCGCATGGGACGGTTGGATTCCTATCTGCCCACGGCGCAGGCTCTCGGAGCGGTCCGGACCTTGGCCAAACCTTTCCGGCTCGAAGAGTTGCTGGCCACCGTATCCGAAACGCTCGCCGAGCGAGAAACACGCGCCGAGACTCCAGTCTAGCCTTTATCGGTCTCCATCCCCCTTCGCGAGCGCCCGATCGAGCACGCCGCCGGGCTCGACCAACACCGCATCTTTTTGTCGACCGTGTATCGCTTGGAGAATCACCGCCGCCTCTTTCCGTAACCGTTCCCCCTCGGCCGCTGTTTGCATTTGCACCTCCGACAATCGCGTACCCAGTTCCGCGATCGCCGCGGCTATCCCACGACGCAACGCCCGCACGGCCACCTGCTCCATCGCCGGTCTCAGAAGCCGGTCCAAGCCGTAAGGGATTGCCCACGCGACCAGTACCAGCAAAGCGCTGTGAACCGCAAAGTTCGTATCCAAATACGACGCCTCGCCGATACCCGCGTGGTAGTAGCGGGTCACCACCGTCGAGCCGACCCAGAGCATAGCCGCCACCGGCAAAGCGGCAAGAAGCAGCCGAACCCCTTTCCGTAACGCACGACGGAACAGGCTGCCGGGACGCGCGAGCCCCGCGCGAAGCGCGCGTCCCGCGTGCTGATCGGACAAAGCACGAGCTGATTCCGCGACCGATTCCAAGTCGGATCGAATGCGACCGGCGGCCAGTCCGGATCGACGGACGACGAGTTCGTATTCGTCCAACGCGACGCCGATTCGTTCGACCGCCCACTCGTCCCAGAGCCCGGGACCGATCGCCACGTCGGCGGTCGCCGACCGCGGGTCCACGAGCGTCGTGCCCGGGCTCGCAAAACGAACGGCAAGGGCGCGAATCGGCCACTCCAAACCGTCTCGCAGCTCCTTTTCGGTTCGACGCCAATTCGCTCGCCAATCCGCCCTGGCTGTCCTCCACAGCTCGTCTCCACCTATGCGGTCACGTGCCGACTCGAGGGCCTCGGCCAGGGCTCGCAAGCGCCCGTGCCGCCCGAGACGGTCCAGTTCGCGGACGGCATGCTCATCGAGGAGCCTTTCGACACTGGTTTCCAACTCGGAGAACTCATCCGCGCTGGGCAACCGAACACCCGCACGCGATTGTCGACAAGACGTACAAAACACAAGAGCGTCGGCAAAGCCGGCAGCGGCGAGCAAATCGCGCAGGTCATTTTTCTGAGCCAACGATCCCTCGTCCCAACGGTTCATCACGAAGATCCATCCGTGGCGCTCCGACCTTCGCGCCAGTACCCGCCATCCAACATCATCGCGATAGCGTTCAGGACTGACCACGTAGATGAGCAGATCAATGTGCGGGAGCCATGCCAGCGAGGCGTCGCGGTTTTCGGTGGAGACGCTGTCGATATCAGGCGCATCGATCCACACCACTTCGCGCCAGCGTTCGTTTTCATGCCGACGTATTTGCAAACAATCCGCAGGCAGCTCAGCGGGAAGACCGCCGAGGGGCGCCGAAACATGGGCGTACAGAACCAGCTCACGTGACGTCGGCCGCTCGACTCCGACACGCGCGACGGACTCGCCCGACAGACGATTCAAAAGACTCGACTTGCC
>CAZKLE010000034.1:0-17197 GCA_964553415.1 uncultured Myxococcales bacterium | reverse complement strand
TGAACCACTGGACGATGGCCGGCCGAAACAGCAGGAGGAGGAACCCGCCGATCACCGCCGCCGCCAACGGGACGGTGATAAGCCCAATGTGAAAAGCATTGTCGCCGAAGATCGAGATGCCGAAGGGAAGAGCGACCAAGAAGGTCAAGAAGATGCCGAGAACTCCGAGGACCTTTTCGATCGCTGTCGCGGCCGTGCATTCGACCGCACGACCGCTGAAACGAGCCGCATCGTAGAGTTTGTAACCGTCCAGACCGATGGTCGAGGGTAGGAAGGTGCCGAGGAAGCGGCCGATGAGGAAGCTGCCGAAGATGTGCCGGAATGGAAGCTCCACGCCCTGACCGCGCAGGAGCAAGACCCAACGGTACATGCTCGCCATGATACCCACGAATTTGATCAACGCGGCTGCCGCACAAAATTTCCAGAACGTCATCGCATCGATGTTCGGGATGTGCTCGCGCATGGCCTGGAAGGTGGTGATGTGACGACCGTCTTCGGTGTGCACCTTGTGCGTGAACAGTAGATAGAAAGCCCCGACGGTGATGATCGCTTTGATCGTCGTCGTCAGAACTGTGCGAAAAGTGGGGTTGAGCCCGTTCCAAAAGGATTTTAGTGCGTTCATAAACCTCTATGCCGAACTACAAAGCGTGGACGGTAGCCGACTGAACTTGCCTAGTTAGCACAGCCCGGGGGGAGCAGAAAGAGGGGAGAAGGCGGCAGACTCCGTTTGGCGCCGCGACAAGCGCGGTCGCCAAACGCAACCTGCCGCCTTCTCGGGGCCTTCTTCAGGTCCGCCAGGGCACCCGGCTTCAACCCTCCCCCCAACCCTGATAGGAGGAGAAGATTATGGCCGGCAAGACCCCTGAAACATTCTGTACCCAGTGCGGCAAGGCACTGCCGCGAGGTTCCGCGTTTTGCCCGTCCTGCGGTGCCTCGGCTAGGGGTCCGGCGGACGCTTCCGAATCGGCACCGCCGGCAGGCGGGCCGGCCGTCAATCGATCGGTGGCTGTGGCCGTGCTCGCGGGTTTTCTCGCCATCGGCGTCGCAGCGGTCGTCTACTTCGGGCGCAAGGGCGACCGACCTCGCGCGGTATCGGGAAGTCCGGGGGCGAACGCGGAAGCATCGCAACAGAACGTCGACCCGAGGCAAGCCGGGTTCCCGCCCGAGGTCAAGGAAAAGGTCGACACGACGCTCGCCGAACTTACCCAAAAGGCCGAAGCCGAGCCGAAAAACGTCGATGCGTGGCGCAAGCTCGCCCGCGCACGAAGCCGTGCGGCGCAGTTCGACGATTCTTACACTGCGGGTGCCGAACTAGCCTTGGACAAACTGATGGCCTTGGCTCCCGACGACCAAGAGGGGGTGCGTATGTACGGCAACCTCGACTATGTGCGCGGCGATTTCGCGGGAGCGGAAGGCTACTATCGGCGTTATCTCGAGGCGCAGCCCGACGATCCCAACGTGGAGACCGATCTAGGTTCGGTAACGCTGTTTCAAGGCAAGCGCGAAGCGGCGGAAGCGATCTTCGGCCACGTTCTAGCCAAGCATCCCGATTTCATGCAGGCGCATTTTCATCTCGGCGTCGCGTTGCATACCGCCGGCGACAGGGAGCACGCAATCGCGCATCTGAAGCGGGCGATGGAACTGGCCGACGATGACGATCGCGCACGCATCCGACCATATTTGCAAGCAGCGCAAAACGGCACCCCGCATGGTCAGTTCGCCGCCGGCGGGACGGGCCAAGGCGCAGCGGCGGTCGCGGCGCCCGCTCCGGCATCCGCATCGGCAGCGGCTCCGGGACACGTCACCAGCAACGCGTCGAGCGAATTCCAGCACAAGGTCGACGCTCTGCTTCTCGGCCACGGGATTTTCGGACCGAAGATCGCCACGATCCACTGGTCGGGCGACAGCACGGCGAAGGTCGAGCTCAACAAGTTTCCCATGGATCAGATGCCGCCGGTGATGCGCAACAAGTTCAAGTCGACGATGAACGAGAGCATAGCCAAGATCGCCGCCGACCACGGCGTCGTGCTGCCCGTTGATGTTGAACTCGTCGACGGAGCGAGCAAACGCGTTATGGATCATTTCGACGGTAAAGAACTGGTCGGCGCTTTCGACGAGCAAAACGATGGCTGAACCCCACGCCGTCGACGCCGAGGAGGCACCCTACTACCTTCCGCTGGCCGACGAGATCGGAGTCTTCGAAGCCGCGCATGGCCTTTCTCTGCCGATTTTGTTGAAAGGCCCGACCGGCTGTGGAAAAACCCGCTTCGTCGAGTACATGGCCTGGCGTCTGCTCGGACCCGATAGCGGCGACACGCACAACCTGATCACGGTCGCCTGCAACGAAGACCTGACCGGCAGCGACTTGGTCGGCCGCTACTTGATCCGCGGTGACGAAACCATCTGGACCGACGGGCCGTTAACGCAGGCGGTTCGCGCCGGCGCCATCTGCTACCTCGACGAGATCGTCGAAGCGCGCAAGGACACGATGGTGCTCATCCACCCTCTCACCGACCATCGGCGCATCTTGCCCGTCGACAAACTCGGCGAGATCCTCCAGGCCCACCCACGATTCATGCTCGTGGTGTCCTACAACCCCGGCTATCAGTCGGTGCTCAAGGACCTGAAGCCATCCACCCGGCAGCGCTTTGTCACCCTCGAGTTCGACTACCCCCCGCGAGAGAAAGAGGCCGAGATCATCGCCCATGAGAGCGGTATCGACATCGAACGGGCCGTCGATCTCGCCCACCTCGGCGAGCGGGTTCGCGAGTTGAAGTCCGGAGGGCTCGAAGAAGGCGTGAGCGCACGGCTGTTGATCTACGCTGCACAGTTGATCGTCACGGGCCTCAGCGCCCGCCGAGCTTGCGAGGCGACCATGATTCGCGGCCTGACCGACGACCGTCAGACCCAGGGCGCGATCGCCGAGTTGGTCTCTTCGATCTTCGCCGAGTGATGAACGAAACGAGGGGTTGGCTCGAGAGTAGCCACCTCCGCAAGAGCGGAGACGGCGCGCACGCGCTGCAACGTTTCGATACGCTGAACGCCGCGCTCCGCCGACGCATCCTCGAGCACGGCGACCAAGCCGCAGCCGTGTCGGTGGCGCTGGCGCACGAATACTTCAAAGGAGCGGTCGGCTTGGCCGCGAAAAGGGTTGACGCGCTCGACGACTGGGAGGCTCGGGCATTCCGCCTGCTCGCCATCGAGGGCGGCGGCCGCGAAGCAATGCTCGCCTACCTCGGTCTGAATGCAGAGCTCTTGTGCGCCTGCGAGGCACATCTTGCGGCTCGTTGGTTCGAACTCAGCGAAGAATTCGGCCGTCTCAATCGCCGTATCGGCTGTCACTTCCTGCAAACCACCGGCACCATGCTGTGCGACCGTGCGATTCCTCAGGACGGCTCCGGGCCGAGCGCCGCTTCCCCCTGCTTCGACCGCAACAGCCTGGAAGCCTGGCAGCGAGCGGCCACCGGCATGCTCGAATCCTCTCAGTGGCGGGGTGAATTTGTTGCCGGCGGGATTATAGATTCCATGCCGCGCCTGGCCGGCCTGCTCGCGCCCAAGGATGTCCCGGTGTGGGCGAGTGCCCTGTTGGCTATGGCCGGCGCCTCGCGCACGCCGGCCTTGCCGCATCTGCCCGCCGACCTCGCCGAACTGACGCCCGAGCTCGCCGGCTGTGTCGTTCATCAAGTGGAGAACCTATCGCACAGCTCACCCAGCTCGGCAGCACGATTGCTCGAGCGCTTGCCGCGCGCGCTGGTCGCCCTACCGCGGGCGGCAGCCCAAAAGCTGGCCGACAACCTGCCGGATTTCGTGCAAAGCGAAGATCTGGCCGACACCTTGGCGCAAGTTCCGACCGTTACGCACGCTGCGAACCGCAACGACGTAGAGTTTCTCTTCCATCAGCTTTCACGTGTAAGCCAAGCCTTCCCCGCCGGGGCGACATCGTTCCTGCGCACCATGGAACGGGCCTTCGAACGGGGCGGATGCGAAGGCGTGCGACTGTGGGTCGCCAAGGGCGTAGAACTCGGCCTTGCCAACAGAAGCGCAGGGCTCAGCCACTTGCGACTGGAAACCCGCACCTCCCATAAAATACTGCGACAGCATTCCCCGGCGGTCGCCTTCGAAGAGATCGAAGGCTTGATGCAGCGATTCCTGATCATGATGTCGCGCCGCTCGTTTCAATTGATTCCCAGTCCCGGGGTCTGGTTCCGCCCGCCACTGGCGGCTCCTGAAGAAACCTGCTTGCGCCTACCCGAACGAATCGATCTGTGCAAAACCGCGGAGGACAATCAGCTCTTCTATAAGCTCACCCTCGCCCACATCGCCGGACGCTACGAGTACGGCACCTATGAGCTTTCGCGTACCCGACTGATCGAGCAGGGCATTCTCGAGGACGACCCGGAGGCGGAATCCGACGACGTCATCGGCGTGATCAATTCGTTGGCCAATCCCTTGCTCGCGGCCTCTCTTTTCATTCTTCTCGAAGGAATCCGTATCGACGCCTGTCTCGCGCGAGAGTTCCCCGGACTAGCGGCCGATTTCGTACGCCTCGGCGCTGCCTACGCCGCACACCCGCCGCCGGCGGCGGCCGACCGGCCATCCGAAAGCTTCCTGGAAGCGCTGTTCATGATGTCGGTGGGCGGCTGTTATGCGGAGACCCTCGAACCCCGTCTGCGCAGAATCGGGCGTACCCTGACACGGGCTGTTGAGGCCCTGCGAAGTCCGCGGGCCGACGTCTACGATAGCGCCCGTTTTCTGCTCGCCTATTACGGCGGCCTGAGGCTCGCACAGGCCCACGACGCGGGCGAACTGAGCGCTGAGGACCTCCCGGCATTGGCCTTAGAGATAGGCGGAGCAACCGTCATCGACCCCTTCGACCACATGGATGAGGCCGCATCGGCAGCGTCCGTTGCCGATGCGAACGCCGACGCGGAGTCCGACGCCGCCGAATTCGCCGCCGATCTCTCCGAACAGGAAATGCGACTCTCGCTCGATGGCCCCGACGAACAGCCTTCGAGTGCCGGAGTCCCGATGACACCCGAAGAGATCAAGGCGCTCATCGAAGCCGGCGTGCGCCTGCGTATCACGTCGGCACGTCCGAGCGACGAGCAGGCAAGTCTCGGGCTCTACATCACCGACTTGCTCGGCAAACTCCCCGCCGCTGCGATTCGCGAGCTACGCGAGAAGATCGAAGCCGGCGACGCTTCGGCCGTTACCGCCTGGTTACTCGACCGCTCCTCGGACAAAGTCCACACCTACGACGAATGGGACTACAAGATCGAAGATTACCGACGCCAGTGGTGTCGGCTCAGCGAGTCACCGGTAAGCGGAGACACCGGTGAATACTTCAACCGCGTACTCACACGCTCGGGAGAACTTACCTCCAGCCTCAAGCGCGAATTCCAACGGCTCAAGCCCGAGCAGTACCGGAAAGTACGCGGTATGGAGCACGGCGAGGAGTTCGACCTGGCGGCGTTGGTCGACGCCCACGCCGACCGCCGGTCGCACAAACCTCCTTCGGATCGGCTATACGTAGCGCGGCGCAGGGAAGAACGCGACATCGCCACGTTGTTTCTTCTCGACATGAGCGCTTCCACCGATGAGCCTCTGCCCGAGGCGCTGCAAGACGAGACCGGCGAGCGCCGGGTAATCGAAGTTCTCAAGGACACACTGGTGGTCATGTCGGAGGTCACCGAAGACATCGGCGATGCTTACGCGGTCTACGGTTTTTCAGGACACGGGCGCGACAACGTCGAATACTACCACGTCAAAGCCTTCGGCGAGCGTCTAAGCGCCAAGGTCAAGGCGCGCCTGGGCGGACTCGGACCCAAGCGATCCACTCGCATGGGCACAGCCCTGCGCCATTCCGCAGCCAAGATCGCGCGCGTTACCGCACGATCGAAGTACCTCATTTTACTGAGCGACGGCTTCCCCCAGGATTTCGACTACGGAGAGGACAGGCGCTCCAACGTGTACGGCATCCAGGATACCGCCAAGGCTCTGCAGGAACTCGAGAGCCAAGGGGTGCGTACGTTCTGCATCACGGTCGATCCTGCCGGCAACGATTACCTACGCGACATGTGCCCGCAGTCGCGCTACGCGGTCATCAAAGACATCTCCTCGCTTCCCGAGGAGCTTGCGCACATCTACCAGTCGTTGACGCGGTCTTGACTCCGTCCGCGGCTGCGCCTGTCGCAGCGGTCCGGAGAATCGACGCGCTCTTCGATAGGGGCTTTCTCAAACCGGCCGTTGCGCAGGAAGGCGATGGTCTGCCTGTGCACGTCGGCGGCGTTCATCATGAAGGTATGGTTCCTGGGCACGACGATGAAATCTTTCATACCCGCCACTTTGGTACGCTCGACGGCGACCATACCGTCGTCCGGGCCGGGCATCATGCGGGAAAACCACGGGTTTATGCTCGCGTTGCCCGCAATGACACCGGTCTCGAAACCGACGGGGCCGAGCATCGCCGGCAGATCACCATCGGAGGTGCCCAACAGCCCCGCTACGGGTCCGAGAGCCGGGCGCAGCCAGCGCTGCCGGCGCAGATGGTCGACGACCTCGCTGCCTCGATTCGGTGTGCCCAACATCACCACCCGCCCGATGCGGGCGATACCGTACGCTTGCGCATACGCCCGCACGACGAGACCACCGAGGGAATGACCGACGAAGCAGGCCTTCTCTCCGTTCGCGCACACACCCGCCAGTTCGGCATTCAGACGCTCGACGATCTCGGCCAGAGATTTACGCAGCGACGGATAAGCAAACTCGTGCGCGCGAAAGCCTTCACGCTCGAGCGCGTGCGCCATCACCCGCATCGACCGGGCCCTACGGCCAAAGCCGTGCAAAACAACTACCGTCGGCAAGATTAGAACAACGAACTCAAATTCATATGCTCGCCACCGACGTAGCGAAGCACGTCGCTAACGTCGATTACCAAGGACGCGAGATCGAACACAACCACCGCGCGCAGCCACGATCCATAAAATCCGTCGGCCGGTACTTCCGGCAGACGGCGCAGGAGATATACCATGAGCGGCACCCAGAAAACGATGTGACCGAGCCCCAGGAGTCGGGTGAAGCCGGTGGCCGCAGTCAACACCATCATCAGGGTCGCGGCACAGCAGATGGCCCCGAACACCGCCTTAGCTTCGACCCGCTTGAGGAAAAACAAGGGGATCACGAAATTGACCAGCCCCAGCAGATTCACCCAGACCTGCCAGTACCAAGGCATAGACGTAAGCCCATTAAAGAAAGTCGCCATCGCATGCATCCACTGTTCTCCTTGCCTGCCGGCTCCCCCTAACGAACGTCCCCTTCGATCAAATCCAAGCGAACGGCAAGCGACCTTTCGCCGTCACGAACCACGTCGATAAATCGGTCGTGCCAACCGTATTTTTTCGCCATCAGGGTTTGAATGCGTAGGCGCGAGGTCGGATCATCTGTGACCCTTACCTTATATCTCCGTCGTTCGCCGTTACGTACCATCAGCAGCTCGCCCTTGGCTTCGGCGCGATTCACCCAGGCCGCCCGCCCCATCGACGCACGCAGCCACGCCGCGCCGTCGTCGTCGACAACCCAGAGGCGAGTCGCCGCATCGCCGCCATTCGCCTTCGACGTGTGAATCGTGACCACCTCCACCCCGGTTTCGGATACGGCAACGATCGCTCCCGCCGCCAGTGCAGCAAGCACCAACAGAAACACGAGAAGAGTCAGCAATCTACGCATGGGTTTCGCTTCCGCCTCAGGCAACCCATACCCAAAGGGCGTAGCCGACAAAAGCCAAGTACAAACCGGCGATCCCCTCCGCCGTCAGACGTGGCCCGCGTTTGCGATGACGACGCAACAATACGGCGACGCCGACAAGGACAAAAGTCGACTCGACCCAAAACATTGTGTCGCCGAAATGCCTGGGATCCCAATAGGAGACGGGACTCGCGAAGCGCCAGTTCGAGAAAGGGAAAAAATGCCGGTGTGCATCATCGTGATGGAACGGTAGATCGAGAGCGACGTGGAGCGCCATCGCCGCCGAAACCACGAACGCATTGCGGGCAGCCAGCCGCCAACTGACGATCATGGCGATCGCGATGAGCGGTAAAGAATGGAACGCGTCGAAAATGCCCTGCCATGCGGGCAGAAAATATGCGTGCGTCCAGATCTCGCTCTCGAGGCTGTGCAAGAAGAACTTATGGACAAGATAAAATACCACCATCAGCAGATCCGGCAGGACGCTGCCGAACACCGCCGCCAGGGTGTAGGTCGGCCGCTCACGGCGCGACAGGGCAAGCATACCCGCGATCGCGTGTGCCGGCGTCGTCACCGACGCGCATCCACGGCCGGCATTACGCCTCCGTTACCCACTTGATGTTGCAACCGATACTGGGACGTTGATCGGCGCTTACCGGAGAACCCGACAGTACCGCTTCGACGGCTGCGCGTAGCTCCCCCCCGCTGACCGCTACGTCGTTGCCGGGCCGGCTGGCATCGAGACGCCCGCGATAGACCAGGCGACGGCCGCTGTCGAACAGGAAAAAGTCCGGCGTGCAGGCGGCTCGATACGCCCTAGCGACTTCTTGCGTGCGGTCGAACAGGAAAGGGAAGCGCCAGCCTTCGCGGCCGGCTAGTTCCTTCATGTGCCTGGGGCCGTCCTGAGGATGAGTTTCGATGCTGTTGGAGTTGATCGCAACGATCGCCAGTCCTCGCGCTCCGTAATCCTCTTGCATGCGCACGAATTCGCCGCGCACATGCACGACAAAAGGACAGTGGTTGCAGATGAACATCACCAGCAAGGCCCGCTCGCCGGCGAAGTCGGCAAGTGACATGGCCCTGCCGCTCACGGCGTCGATCAACGAGAAATCCGGGGCTTCGGTCCCGAGCTGCAACATGGTGGATGGGGTCTCGGCCATAGGACACTGTTTGCCTCAGGGACCCGGCTTGAGCAATGCCAAGATACGCCAAGCGCTCAACGGCAGTATCAGGCCGGCCAGAGCCAACACGGCGGCGAGCAGAAGGCCGAGCGCGGCCATACGACGGGCCGCCGCACCCGCGAGAACCCGACCATCCAGCGCGGCCCGTACACCCGGTGGCGGCCAGAGACCGCTGCTGAGCGCGGTGAAACAATAGCGGGCGACGTAGGCAGCCGCGGCAAGACATCCGAGCGCACCCGCGAGGCCGGCGAGAACGAGGAATAGCGGCAGACCCCCGGCCTGGGCCGCTGATAGCGAAACGGCCGAGCTCGGTCCGGCTACGACGCGCGGGAAGACAAGCGCGGTAACCAACTGCAGATGGTCGGACAGTAGGGTCCAGCGGTGGCGGGCACACACGACTTGCACGCCGGCAGACGTCCACAGGTGATCGATGGCAAGCACGGGAAGCGGCGACGGCCAGGTCCCGGCGAATCCGTGGCCCGCATCCGCAAACGCGTGCGTGAACGAACTCTCGAAGGGTTCGAGCCATACCGATCCTGTCGGCGTATTAAAATCTCCCGTAACGATCACGGGCAGATCGGTTCGCGCCCGCGCGATCTCGTCCACCTGAGCGAGCATCGGCCCGCGAGCGAAGAACGGATTGCTGCTGACATCGACCAGCACCACATACCAACGTTGATCGTCGATGGTTGCTATCGCCGTTGCCACCCGGGTGTGCCCGGCGAGTTCGTGCAGCTGAACCTGATCGAGGCGCCCGCGGGCGATCAGCACGAGGCCGCCGCCGGCAAGTTCGATGCTGCGATCAGGAAAGGATCGCCGCCACATCCGACGCCGAACCGGGGTTGGATCTCCCGCTTCGACCAAAAGAACGAGATCCGCATCCACGCCGGCAGCTTGGTCGACCTCAGCTTGCCAGCCACCGTCTCCGTAGCCCATATTCCAGGTAAGAACGTGTAGAGCCTCGGGAGAATCTTCGCAACGATGGTAGCCCGCCGGCACGGCAAGCCCCGCCACGCCCATACAAAGCGCCAGCACCGCGAGCCAACTCGCCAGGCGGTGCCCCGTGCTGCGATACAAGAGTATGGCGGCTACCAGCAAACCCGCCGCAATAACGGGGAACGGGGTCGCATAATACACCGGCGCAAGCCACGGGAACCCGTCACGAACCGTAAGTCGCACGATCACGGCGACGCCGCACAGGTACAAAACAACGTTGCCCGCCAGTCGTCTCAGCACTACTTCACGCCGAAACCACGACGCCCGAACCGATGGCTGCCACCAGCGCCAAACACGAAGACGATGCCGAGAAGGCCCATCACCAGAGTCAACAGACCGACGGCAATAATGATGATGTCCAGGATGCTCACGACCGACGGCACCTCGGGCAGAGTATAGCCCCGAATGGATGTGCTTTCCGAACCTCGTCCGCAAGCACCGCCGGCGGTGCTTGCGTTTGTACAAACCATGACGCCGGAGCAGGATCCCAGGATGGCAGGACCGCTTTCCGGCTATCGCATCCTTGACGCTACGCAGATGGTGTCAGGACCGATGGCCGTCATGATTCTCGGCGACCAAGGCGCCGACGTCATCAAGATCGAGCCCACAACGACCGGCGACCTAACGCGTGCGCTGGGCGGACGACGAGCGGGAATCTCGCCGGTGTTCGCCACCACCAATCGCAACAAACGCTCTCTCGCGGTCGATCTGAAGAGCGATCGCGGCCGTGAGATCCTCGAGCACCTGGTGAGCACCGCCGACGTCTTCGTGCAGAACTTCCGTCCCGGTGCGGTCGAACGTCTGGGCATCGATTACCCGAGTCTCCGTCGTATCAAAGCCGATCTGATCTACGTCTCGATCAACGGTTTCGGCGAGCACGGCCCCTACGCCGACAAGAGAGTCTACGATCCCGTCATCCAAGCCATCTCCGGGCTCGCCGACATTCAAGCCGACCGCAATACCGGGCGACCTCAAATGATGCGCCTGATCGTTCCCGACAAGGTCACCGCCCTGACCGCCGCCCAGGCCATCACGGCGGCGCTTCTCCACCACCACCGTACAGGCGAGGGACAACACGTACGCTTATCGATGCTCGATGCCGTGGTCTCGTTTCTCTGGCCCGAAGGCATGGCCGAATACACGATGATGGACCTCGATCGGAGATCGCAGCGCCCCATGAAGACCCGCGACCTGATCTTCGAGACCACCGACGGATACATTACGGTCGGCGCGCTATCGGACGGAGAATGGGCAGCCTTGACGCGCGTTCTCGGCCGACCTGAGTGGCAAGACGATGCACGATTCAAAAGTCCTTCTGCCCGCATACGAAACTCGGAGCTGCGTTTGGAAATGACCGCCGCCGTGCTTCGCAGCCGTAGTAGCAGCGACTGGCTCGAGCGCCTGGAAGCCGAGCACGTTCCTTGTGCTCCCGTACTCAGCCGTGAACAGCTACTCGACGATCCGCAGGTCGCCGCCAACGCATTGATCGTCGAAGAAGACCATCCCTACGCCGGCCGCATTCGCCAGACCAGGCCGGCGGCGCGTTTCGAGAGATCCCCCGCCGAGCTGCGGCGACCTGCTCCTCGGTTGGGCGAGCACAGCGGTGAGATCCTCGCGGAACTCGGTTACGATGCCGAGCGTATCACCTCGCTGGTGCAAGCCGGCATCGTCGCCATACCCGAGGCGCGCCGCCCTCGAAGCCCGACTCGCTAAGCGAACTCGGGCTCCAAGACCACCACCGGAATGCGCCGCGCAGTGCGCGTTTGGTATTCGGCATAGCCGCTTTCCTTCTCGACGGCCTCTTTCCACAACTCTTCGCGCTCGGCACCTTCGGCTTCGCGCGCGCGCATGCGGCTCACCTGCCGGCCACGGCGGACTTCGCAGGCTGGATCGGCCTCGAGATTCAACCACCAATCGGGATGACGCGGTTCGCCGGCAAACGAGGCAATGACGATACAGGCATCACCCTTGGGTAAATACATGAGCGTACGCTTACGCGGAAGACCGCTCTTGCGTCCCTTGGTGGTCAGCAACAGCACGGGCATGCCCATAGCCTTGCCGCCGATGCGCCCGCCCGACTTTTCGTAAAGCCATGGGTGGACCTTCCAAAATATTTCGATCAGCTTGGTGCGTTTGACGGCGGGCATGCATCCTCCTCTCGGGCGCCTCCCCTTAATGCCAGGGGCACGGCCGACGCAAATCGCGACCGCGCCGCCGACCTAAAAAGGGATTCTCGAACGACGCTCGGCAACAAGATAGGGAATCGGCTTGCCGCGCATCATACCGTGTTTGCGGAACAGCCAGATGCCCCAGGGTGCACCTACCACCAACGCCGCCAGCCCATAGGCCCACTGCTGTTGGAAACCGCTCAGGGTGACCGCCACCGAGCTATCGGAGGCGACGGCCGCCATCGTCCAGGCAATGGCATTGTTGGCGATATGCAACACGATCGGCGCCCATAACGATCCCGTCTGCAGATAGGCTACCGAGGCGGCGTAGCCGAACACCACACCGCCGAGGGGATCAACATGCCAGACCGCGAAGGCCAGCGACGACGCGGCGATACCCACCGCGGTTCCCCATTTCACCGACCAGCGGCTGAGCAAGAGACCACGAAAGCCGTACTCCTCAACCACCGGTGCCGCCAGGTTGATGGCCGCAAACAACAATACATTGGCGGCATCCAAGTGAATCCCGCCGGCCAGGAGAGTGGTCAACGGATTCTGCAACACCCAACGTTCGACAAAAGCCGGCGCGAGATAGGATAGTGGGATAAACAGCGCGTACGCAGTTGCGGTACTCAACGCGACCAACGGTATCGCCCATAGGACGAAAACCATGAGGCGCCCAACGCCGATCGTAGGTCCCCACAGCATGGACTGCTCTACGTGGGCGCGACGAGAGACCACATACAGGCCGCAAGCGAGCAAGCCGTACCAGAGCAGCTCCACGCAGGCTTCCTGAAAACGATGGTCACCCGGAGTGCGCGCCCACTCGGGCCAAAACCACGCACCGGCCAGCGAGGCGGCGAGCATGCTGGCTACCACGAGCGCGAGCACCACGCGTCCGCGCAAATCTAGGAACGGAGAGTCGTCCATGGATGGGAGCTCCGTGCTCTCTAGGCCACGCCCCCGAGCCCACCGCGGTAACACGTATTCGCCGGGACACGCGTACGGTACTGCTTGATTCTCCTCGCTTTCATGACTTTCTCTCCTCGGTCGACGCAGAATCGACGGCCTTGGAAGTTTCGCCCTGACTCGCCGAACTATTCGATGCTCGCAGAGCCTTGACACTCGACAGCGTCGAAACCGCGTAAGGGACCAGGCAGGTCAGGGCGATCTTGACGATGCGACCGACATCGATGTCGCCGTGCAGGATGGCATCACCGTGGTTGATCACGGCGAGCAGCATCCCGACCACCACCGCGTAGAACAGCGCCTGTCGAACCACCAATCCGGATACCGCAAGCCTCAACCATTCACGCATGTAGTGATCCCTCAGCCCTTGGCGACATGAATGGTCCGCAGTTGCGTGTAGCCGAGCAAGCCCCAGGGACCGTTCTCGACTCCGATGCTCGAATCCTTCCATCCGCTGAACGGCAGATGCGGAAACACCGCCGCATGTTGATTCACCCACACCGTACCGCACTGCAGCGTCCTCGCGATATCCGTCGCACGCTCGGTGTCCGAACCCCAAACCGAAGCCGATAGACCGAAACGCGTAGCGTTGGATCGCTCGACGGCTTCATCGATCGAGCGGTAGGACATGATGGGCAACGCAGGCCCGAACTGTTCTTCGTCGACGATACGCGTCCCTTCGCCCACGTCGGTGACGATCGTTGCGGCAAAGAAATAGCCTTTCCCGTCCAGGGGCCCACCGCCTCCGGCAAATCGAGCACCGCAACGGCGAGCATCGGCGACCAACTCTCCGACGCGGTCGTACTGATCCGCATTGTTGAGCGGTCCCATCTGAGTGTCCTCATCCAGGCCGTTGCCAATTTTGGTTCGCGCCGCAATGTCCGCCAAGTGTTGCACGAGCGCTTTATAGGATTGCTCGTGAACGTAGAGCCTCTTTATCGCGCAACAACTCTGGCCGCAGTTCGAAAACGCCGCGCGGAACACAGCCGCCGCGATTTGCTCAGGACGAGCATCGTCGAGAACGATGGCCGCATCGTTGCCTCCCATTTCCAGCGTCGTTCGTTTGAGGTCGAAGGCCGCCGCCGCGGCGACCTTCTTGCCCGTAGCCACCGAGCCGGTAAAGGACACCTTACGAATACCTCCATGCTCGCTCATGCGTGCACCGAGTTCGTTGTCGCCCGAAACGATATTGAGAACTCCCGCCGGAACGATTCGTGACAAATACCGTCCCATAGCCAATGTACTCAGGGGGGTGAAGGGCGAAGGCTTGAGAACCACCGTGTTGCCGGCAAGCAGTGCCGGCGCGATCTTCCAAACCGCGAGCATGATCGGAAAATTCCATGGTACGATCGCTGCGACCACACCGAGAGGCTCGTGACGAACCTCGACCCGGGCCCCGTCGCCGCCGCAGACCCGCTCGACGGGAATCGGCAGCGTGGCGGTGTAGCTGAACCAATCGGCCGCACCGCGAATTTCTTCGCGAGCGTCGGCAAGCGGCTTGCCCTGCTCCATCGTAAGAATGCGGGAGAGTTCCTCTTCGTTGTCCTCGAGAGCGCCGGCACAGGCAAGCAAAATCTCACGACGGCGGACTTGGTCGCCACTCCAGGCGGGAAATGCGCGTTCGGCAGCCTCGACGGCCCGGTCGAGTTGCTCGCTGCTGCACAGCGGGGCGCGCTCGAAAACCTCGGCGGTGGCCGGATTGATGACACCAATCGTGCCGGTGCCGTCGAGAGCACGCCCGTCGACCAGCATGGGGTACTTGCTCAAGCGACTCTCCCCACGCGGCGCGCCCGTCTAGAGGACCGCGTAGGCTGCCGCCGCCAGAGCCGCCGCCAGCGGTAACGTGAGCAGCCATGAAGCGGCAATCGCCGACATCATACGCGGGTGACCGCCGCCCGTGGCCAGGCCGATACCGAATAAAGAGCCGACCGAGACGTGGGTCGTCGATACCGGCAATCCCATTCGGCTGGCTACCAGAACCAAGAACGCCGTCGCCAGATTCGCGGCCATGCCTTGTCCGGAGTCCATGGCGGTGATCTCCCGGCTCATGGTCCCGGCGACCTTGCGGGCACTCAATAAGCCTCCGGCGGCCATGGCAAGAGCGATGGCGACCAGGCCGATGCGGATGTCGAGAGCTTGGATCAACAGCAAGAGGGCGGCGATCTTCGGTGTGTCGTTGAGACCGCGCGCGAAGCTGACCAGACCGGCGCTCAGAAAATGCACACCGTCAGCAAGACTTTGTACGTTCACGCCGGCAACGGAGCCGGCGTAACGCTGACGGCACACGGCCTCTTCGTCGATGGTAATGCCCAACGATGCCGGCGAAGGCAGGCTCTGACGCAGGGCCAGCGCCGAGGCCGGCTCGGGCAAAGCGACCACAGTCTCCTCGCAACCCACGCAAATACACAGTTCCTTGCCGACGCCCATACGACGACGCAGCAAACGCAAGCCCACGTATATACCGGCGCCAAGAACAATCGCCATGAACGGACTGGCCAAAAGAGGAAGAAGAAAGGTTTTGCCCAACACGGCGGTGTCGACACCGCCTCCCGCCGCGACCGCCCCGGCACCGACCAAAGCCCCTATCAAACTGTGGGTTGTCGAGATCGGCAGGCCGGCGAGAGCCGCCAGCATGACGGTGAGGGCGGCCCCGAGGGCCACGGCAAAAACGAACGGCCCCGAAACCACGAGTTCGGCGGGGACAAGTCCCTTACCGGAGAAGGTAGCGAGCAGCCCATGCGCTAGATACAAAGAGCACAGGGACCCGAGCAGGGTTGTGACCGTGGCCCAGCCTATTGCCGAACGATAGCTTGTGGTATCGCTGCCGAAAAGGGTCGCCACGCCCTTGAAGTTGTCGTTGGCGCCGTTGGAGTAGGCGAGAAAACAAACGGCGAAGAAAATGCCCCCTTCGATTATGCCCATATCTTGATAACGCCCGGCCCCACCGTCGGTTACCGCCGCAGCGGTCGATATCCGGCATGCGTAGGCGATACCGAGATCGAAGTCGAAGCCACATGCGGGTGACGGCCCCGATCATCGCCGAGGCCGCTGGATTCGTCGTCTTGTTCTCCGACTCCATCGAGGTGCTCGTCGCTTGCCGGCTTCCCCGCAAAGCGGAGAAAATCGTCTCTACTCCCCCTGAAAACGTTCAAATCTACGGCGCCGCTTACGCCCGCGACCGTGCCTCGGTCAGTATACTGCCAGAACGTCCACGCACGTCCCCACAACCAAGGTTTCCACAATACATTGCGGATCCAGATCGGGTAATCACGAAACCCTCCCGACACGATTCGCCGGTAGGTCTCCCGCGTTACGTACAACATCGGCTTGCGACCGTAGGCCCGCTCGAGACGTCGCAAAAATACCGCAAGTTCCTGTCGAACGGTTTCCGTACTGGGACGCTGAGTGCAGTTGCCGGCAAATTCGACGTCTGCTACCGGCGGCAGCGACTCGCTCAGCGGCGGGGCCGCATCCAGAAAATTTTCGGCTTGCGCGGCGCCCGAACTGCAAAAGGTAAAATAGTGATACGCGCCGCGCGCGATACCGGCCCGCCCGGCGTTGAGCCAGTTTTCGCGAAAGCGTTGGTCGCGATGGTCGCGGCCTTCGCTGGCTTTCATGAACGCAAAAGAGATGCCGCTGGCCGCCAATGCACCCCAGTCGATACTGCCCTGATGGTGCGATACGTCAACACCACGTACAGGCAAAGCGATACGGCTCGGATCGCCGATACGCGTCATCACGACCGCCACGACCGTTGCCAGTCCGATCACCATCGCGATTCTAACCTTCAAAGCAGTATCCAATCCCCAACGGGGGTTTTACCATGGCCGAGGCGGGCCTAAAGGCTCGGATGCCGGTCATGCCACTCGGTGGCCCGCTCGAACGCTCGGCCGGCGCGACAGAGCATAGATTCTTCGAGATGACGCGCGACCAACTGCACACTCAGCGGGAGTTCGTCCCCGCTGAACCCGCAGGGGAGCGAGATCGTAGGATTGCCCGACATATTGAAAGGCGCGGTAAAGCGGGTCACGCGCCCAGCGAGTAGAGGATCGTCGAAATCCGGAACGGCCGGAGGAAGAGCGATGCCCAGCGACGGACAAAGCAGCAAATCCACGTGCGTGAACAACTCGGCCAGCCCTC
>CAZKLE010000033.1:0-17231 GCA_964553415.1 uncultured Myxococcales bacterium | reverse complement strand
CGACGATCCAAATCCTCACGACCATGATATTCGAAACCGCGGCTGACCCGTTCTCTGTTTTCAACAGCGGCAACCTGTTCAACGATTTCAAAAACACCGCCAGCGAATTCGGCGCTTGGCGTGCGGTGCAGGGTGGTGACCTTACGGCCGCGGGTCTCGGGCATCTATTTTCGAACAAATTCGGCAGTACCGTCCCGGGTGGCGCCGGTTTCGGGTTCACCAACGTGTTGTGTGACGCCAGCAAGGGCGTGGGCATTACGACGACCAGGTTTACGAGTCTGCATCCTCTGTTGGTCGAACACGAGTTCGGGCACAATTTTGGATCCCCGCACGACGGCGAAGGAGCCTGTGCAGGTACACCACAGAACCAGTTTATCATGTCGCCGGGGGCGACCGGCACGCAGTTCTCCACTTGCAGCAAGATCATCATGCGATTCAACCGCGACCGCGCCGCCTGCATCACCCAGGTGGCTGCACAGGTGTGCGGCGACGGGGTCATTACCGGCACGGAAGTTTGCGACGATGGTGTCAACAACGGTAGCGGCGATGGTTTCTGCCTGGGTGACTGCTAGGCGGTGCAGACCTGTGGGGATGGCGTCGCCAACGGTGGTGAAGGTTGCGACGATGGCGTAAACAACGCTAGGGGTACTGGTTTTTGCTTGGCCGACTGCTCGGCGGTGCAGACCTGCGGGGATGCGAGTGCGGACGGTACGCTTGCCGCCACTGATGCCTTGCTCGCGTTGGTGACGGCGGTGGGTGGTGGCACTACGTGTCGGACCTGTGTGTGCGATGTCAACCGGAGCAGCGCCATTACCGCGACGGATGCCTTGCTCATCCTACAGAGAAGCGTCGGTCAGTCGGTTAGCCTCTCCTGCTCGCTGTGCTGAGCAGGGCCCTGGTTGGACAAGCGCCGGGGTTTTGCTTAGTCTCGCTCGCTGCCGCACGGTAGGGATGCCGTCTGACGGGGCTTGCCGTTGCGGACGCCGCTGCGGCGGAACGGGTTGCGGTGGGCGTAGCTCAGTTGGTAGAGCCCCGGATTGTGGTTCCGGTTGTCGTGGGTTCAAATCCCATCGCTCACCCCACCGTCCCCGGCACGGAATGGCACGGCATGTTGGAGCGTTGCAAGATGAGGACTGTATCCTCAGTTCTGGTAGGTGGTTGCCGGGCACGTCGGCGACCGTTTGTGGGCCGTTAGCTCAGTTGGTAGAGCAGCTGACTCTTAATCAGCGGGTCGCAGGTTCGATCCCTGCACGGCTCACCAGATTTCAACTACTTACGGCGGTGCCACTGTCGCACTGATATCTCCGTATCCAGTCCGTATCCGGCGTGAGCGGATTCGGCTGGTGATCGGGGCTGAGCGAGTAGTCGCTCGTGAGGTCGGTGGCTTGCGGTGCCGAACTCCCGTTCGCCGTCGAGCTTCCCGGTATGCCGCCTCCGAGACCTGGGGGGAGGGCCCCGACTGCCCGGGATCTGCTACGAGCCCGCCCCCCTTCTCGAAAAAAAATACAAAACCAAAAGCCCGTCGGCAGCCCCCGGACCCGCTCATTTGTAGCTCCCAAGCGGTGATCGATTGGTTTATTCACGGTTAGAGTGTAGCTGACGGTTCGTATGGGGCTTGGGGTGGATCAGAAAAAGCTCATCATCATCTTGGCAGACATCAGCGGCTATACCCGCTTCATGTTAGAGAACCGGACCTCGGCGGTCCATGGGCAGCTTTGTATTAACTCGCTCATCGAATCCATCGTCGAGGAGGTCGATATTCCTCTGAGGTTGCAGGAAATAGAGGGTGATGCGGTATTCCTGTATGCCGCTCATCCCGGATCGGACGAAGTTTGGCGTACGGTTCTTGAGGAAGTCAGCAGGAAGCTGGCAACATTTTTCGAGGCTTTCATCGCTCGGACAGGGATGACGATCGAGTCAACACCCTGCGGATGCGCCATTTGCCGAAACTCGGATCAGCTGGGCCTGAAGATCATCGTGCATTCTGGGGAAGCGGTATTTCACGAGTTAGCCGGTCGGCCGCAGGTGTCAGGCCCCGATGTCATACTTGCGCATAGGCTATTGAAGAATTCCCTGGCAAGTAGCGAGTATCTGCTCCTTACCGAAGCGGCATACCAGGCGTTGGGCGATCATCTACCTGGAAGGTTTGAAGCGCGCGAAGAGCACTATGAGGGCTTTGACAGGGTAAGGGTCCGGGTGCGTTTCCTGGAACAGGATTTTCTCCTCGCTCGGGATGCGGTCTACGACTTGGACAAAGACCAACTACGATCGGCGGCAAGAGGTTACGTGAAGTGGATTAGGGTTCATGCGGTCGCAGCCGCAATGCAGCAGGTGCGTCAACCTATACGCCGGTTCGGATGGTTCCAGAAAATGATGATGATCTGGGACGCGGTCGTTAGAAGTCCGATTCTCCTTCGTTACTACCAGCGCGCGATCCCTGACCAGCAAATGGCGCGGGGCAAACGTCGAACCAGCTGGCGGGGCCGGGAGGCGCCTGTCGCTGAGAGTGCCGAGGCCATCACGAAGTAGGGTGTCAACGTCGGTAGAAAAGTGGGCCACTCGTAGCTGCGACGGGTCGACTCGGCTCCGGTACAGATGTAGTCGGGAACTTATGAGATACCTACCGGCTCTTGGGCTCGCTATTCTGCTGGCTGTTGTTCCGATCACCGCACAAGCGATCGTCTGCGGGGACGTTGACGGCAACGGATCAAAGACGGCCAGCGATGCGCTGTGACTTTTACAAAGCGCGGTCGGTCAATCCGTTGCTCTTGTGTGCCCGCCCGTCGGTCTACTGCCGGGCACGGACCCGGTTTTACCGAAAACCGGACAGACCATGGCTTTCGGGCTAGGCTCGGATGGTGATGTGCAGGCCGACGCACCCCTCTCCTACACCGACAACGGTGATGGCACGATCACCGACAACAGTACGGGGCTGATGCGGGAGACGGAACAGATTGCTTTGCCGGCTACTGTGACTGACGCATTCCAAACGTGAAGGAATTGCAAAGCATCGTTAGCTACGAGGTCATCTTCTTCGTGCCCCTTCCGGCCGTTGACTCCGCTTTCCACCGGCTCGCGACCTGTGAGGGCTGTACGGACATTACCCTGTCGGCCTGTAGCTGCATCACTTCGGCGTTCTACCGGCGTTGACACCTACGGACAGAATGAGCCTATTGGCGGCCGTAGGAGCTACGACGTTCGCGCCGTACGCGGCGGCTTGTGATCGCTGTGCGGCGGAGTCACGTACGGAAAGCGGCACGTAGCTGGGGGGTGTTGGTGCTCACGGGGATGTGTGGGGCGCCCCCCTGATTGGGTATAGACGGCTCGTCCGGCGGTGTGGTAGGCTCCGCGCGACGTATTCCACGTCCGTCTTGTGCGGCTCGGGGGGAGCAGCCTAGGTCTGGCGGTATGATCGTCAGGGAAAGGAGGGTTCCCCTATGTATTCCAAGTTCTGTTCATTCTGTGCGGCAATTCTCGCCGTGTCCGTTGTATCCAGTATTCCGCAAGCCTCAGCAGCCGATCCGGCGGTCAAGTGCGAGTCTGCCAAGCTGAAAGAGTCGGCGAAGTACGCGAGCTGTCGTCTGAAGGCCGAGTCGAAGGGCGTTAAGAAAGGCCTGCCTGCGGACTTCACTAAGTGCGAGACGAAATTCACCGCGAAGTTCAACAAGGTCGAGAGCAAAGCCGGGCCTGGTGTTTGCCCGAGCGAAGGTGATGAAATGGATGTCAACTCTAGCATCACTGTACACACAGCCGCTCTTGCTGCTCGACTCGGTGGATCGCCGCCGCTGACTTGCGGAAACGCAAACGCCGATCCGGGAGAGCAGTGTGATGGCGCAGACCTCCGCGGTCTCAGCTGCTTCGGTCTAGGATTTTCCGGCGGAACACTCGGATGTGACGCTTCATGTGTCATAGATACGACCGGCTGCATTCCTTCGACAACCTGCGGTAATGATGCGGTCGACGGGACGGATCAATGTGACGGATTCGACTTGGCGGGCGCCGACTGCACGACGCTCGGCTTTACCGGTGGTACTCTTGCATGTGGCGCTTTTTGCCACTACGACCTGAGCGGCTGCACAGCCACATGCAACGGTCTGGTCCCCGGCATCGATCCGATCTTACCCGCAACCGGTCAAACCACGGCCTTCGGGCCGGGCTCGGACGGTGATGTGCAGGCTGGCGCGGCGTTGTCGTATACCGACAACGGCGACGGTACCATCACTGACAACAACACTGGGCTGATGTGGGAGAAAAAGGACGACTCCGGCGGCATCCACGGCCAGAACAATACTTACACCTGGTGCGGTACTTCGTGTGGCACCACAAATATAATGGATGGGACGATCACGACGACGTTTCTTGATACACTGAACGATGTTGGCGGTGGTGGTGCGAGCTGCTTTGCGGGCCACTGTGACTGGCGCATTCCGAACAAGAAAGAGTTGGAAAGTCTCGACGATTCGAAAGTGTCCGGTTTCGCCCCGATTGATGCAGCCTTTCTCCAGGCGACGTGTACGGGCTGCACCGATGTGACGCTCGCGACATGTAGCTGCACTGCATCGTCCGCATCGTCCGCCTACTGGTCGTCCACTACCTCCCCGTTCGGCGTGTGGGTCGTGTTCTTCAGCAATGGTGTCGTAGGCAACGCAGGTAAGACCTTCACTCTTCCCGTTCGTGCGGTGCGCGGCGGCTTGTGATCGACCATTTGATACTTTGAGACTTTGGCTATTTGGTTCGGGGGCGTAGGCCTACGAGAACGCCTTGGCATCCCACGGTGCCAGGGTGTTCTCGTATTCGCGCTATTACAGTAGGCCTGAACAGCTAGGCTCCGCTGCCGTGTAACAGGCGAGTCTATGCTGTTGATTTGCGGCCTCCTTTGTCCGCGTAAGAACCGCGTTACAGGCCCGTCGGGGCTGCGTCGACCAATGTCCTAATTCCCCGATGAATCGGGGGGTGAGGTGCGAAACACAAACCCCGCAAGGCCAAGAGAATCAACGGACGCAGTGCGGTCTCACCCGGTCAGTGCCCCACTGAGGATCGATTGAGACGGACATCGGGCGCAAATTGCATCCTTGACAATGCTCTCCAAGCGAAGGGATGCTCGCACGGTATGTCACGATGTGGCTTGCTCAGCCTATGTTGTTACCGCTCATCCTCGTCTCTGCGGCCGTGATCGGGTCCCTGTCGTATGCGATCTGGGGCCTGCGCACGGAGTTGCGTGCGCAGAATCGCCCAAGCGAGTGGATGTCTGAGGCCGATCAGGAGCGGGGTCGGATCTTTGATCTCTCACTCGACATGATGTGTGCGGCGAACTTTGAGGGGCGCATCCTCGTTGCCAATCCGCAGTTCGAGAAGGCGCTGGGCTGGACCCAAACGGAGCTTCGCTCCAAACACTTTATGGAGTTCGTCCATCCCGATGATCGCGACGGGACGGCAGCGGAGGTCGAGCGGCTTCAGCAGGGCCTCCACACTACGAACTTTCAGAACCGGGCACTCTGTAAGGATAACACCTACAAGCTGCTCTCCTGGCGGGCTGTGCCAGACCGCGAGCGTGGCATCATGTACTGCGTGGCCCGTGACGTCACCGATGACGAGCAGCTCTTCCGCACGTTCGTGGAGAACAGTGATCAGGTTGTGTGGATGGAAGACCCCGCAACGCAGCGGGTGGTATATGTGAGTCCGGCATACGAACGGATCTGGGGACAGCCCTGCATCAGCCTCTACACCAACCCGCGGGGCTGGTTCGACGCGATCCACCCTGAGGACCAACCGCGGATCGAGGCCGCGTGGAAGGCGCAGCAGCGCAGCGGCATGTTCACTGAGGAATACCGGATTCGCCGCCCCGACGGCTCGGTCCGGTGGATCCGCGATCGAGGTTTCCCGATTCGCACTGCGACCGGCCGGATCACGCGTCTTGCCGGCATCGCCGAGGACATTACCGACCAGCGTGAGGCAGCGATACACCTTCGGCATCGCGAGCGTCTCGCCTCTATCGGGACGCTTGCTGCGGGCATTGCCCATGAGATCAACAATCCGCTTGGGGCCATTTCGCTCGCGGCAGAGTCTGCGCTGAAGCGGCAGTGGGATCGTGTTGCGATTGAGCGCGCTCTCCGGGATGTGCTAGAGGGAACGAGACGCTGTGGTCGGATTGTAGACGGTGTACTAACGTTTGCGCGTGAGGAGACCAGGGAGAAGCGTCCCGGAGAGCTCAACGGACTTGTTCGCCGTGCGGTCGATCTCTTTGCCAGACACGCCGAGCAGCGCGGGGCGATTGTCAGCGTAGCGCTCGCTACAGGCCTCCCCACGTTGCTTCTCAATGAGACCGAGATCGAGCAGGCGCTCCTCAACCTCCTGGACAATGCCTGCAACGCCGGTGCTCGGCGGGTCACCGTGCGCACCGAGCAGCTCGGCCAGGCCGTGTGGCTGGCCGTCGACGACGATGGCACGGGCATAGCTGAGGCGGACATGCCTCATGTATTTGAGCCGTTTTATACAACGCGTAGGGAGCGGGGCGGCTCGGGGCTCGGGCTCAGCATTACCCACGGCATCGTCACCGACCACGACGCGACCGTCTCCGTTGAGCCCCGGGAGGAAGGCGGGACGCGGGTCGCAATCCAGTTCGCTGCAACCGGTGCACGCACCCACAGGGAGCGTACGAATGGCTAAAGTACTCGTGGTTGATGACATCGATACGTATCGCCACTACCTTACGTTGGAGCTTCAGGCGCAAGGCCACGAGGTGGAGATGGCGGACACCCCTCAGGAGGCAATCGCGATCGGGATCGAATCTCCCCCCGATGTGCTCGTGGTCGATTGGATGCTCAACGACGAGCAGAACGGGTTGGACGTTGCCGAAGCGATCCGCGCGACCAACCCCAGTCTGCAAACCATTCTGATCACTGGATACCCCTCGGCGGACCTCCGGCGCGCAGCAATGGAGCGGCGGCTGTGGTTCATGAAAAAACCATTCAGCCTGGAGGACATCGCGGTAGCGGTGGACAAAGCCGCACGGGTGGCGTCTCTTTGACGGCATCCCTGTAGAGGCGGCCGGTGCACCGCTCTCCTAACCGCAAAGAACTGGGTAGTCTCCTTGACCTGGCAGTGTCCGCCCCGTCGATTGATCCGGCCTTTCATCAGGCGGCCACGTACACGGGCTGTACCGACGTTACACTGGCGAGCTGTAGCTGCACTGCGTCGTCCTTCTATTGGTCCTCTACTACGGTCGTGAACAATCCGGGCAACGCGTGGGCCGTGGCCTTCAGCTTTGGCAGCGTGAGCCTCCCGTTTAAGACCAACAGCGAACTGGTTGGCGCCGTGCGTGGCGGTTTGTGATTCTGTCGGGTTCAGGCGGGGCCGCCCAGCAGTGAGATTATGGACCCGAGGATCACGGCTTGGACGATCCAGCCTATCAGACAGACCGCAACCGCCCGCCCAGTGCTCGAATAATCGAGCGCTTGACGCACGGCGATGACCATCGCCACCAGCATCCACACACCCGCTACTAACAACAGGACGCTGCTAAGTCCGGGAATGAGGCCGAACACGCGGATGAGCCCCGGCGAACTCGAGAAACCGATGGTACGCAACAGCTCGCCGAGGTCGGCGCTGGTCGTCGTCTCCGGCAGCAGTTTGGTACCGATTAGGTAGGTGAGTAGCGCCCATACGTACCATCCGAACAGTGCCCCGAGGGCTACAGCGAAAACGCCGCCAACACCCCCATAGGCCAGGTTGCCGATTCCCGCGGCCACCGCTGACAAAACCACGACCCCCATGGCCTGGCCGGTAGCGGTGCGGTCGGCCTCGACCTCTTCGTAGAGGTCGACATCCAGCTTGGCCGCCCTCAGCATCCGTTCTCTGATGTTCCCCATGCGGTTCTCCTCCCAAGGTTGCGGCCCTGTATACGACGGCCAGGACGCACAGGCTACCCGGGGCAACTCGTGTGAGGTGTGTAGAAATACCCACTCAGGGGTAGACAGCTCGTTCGGGGTCTAGTAACGTCCGCGCTCGCTTGGATCCTGTCGGCTTTGTGCGGCTCGATGAGAACAGCCTGGGTCCGACGGTCCGATTGCCAGGGAAGGGAGGGTTCCCCTATGCATCCTAGATTCTATTTGTTGTGTGCGGCCTTGGTCAGCGGGCTTCTGCTTGCGCTATCCGGGTCGCTTTCGTGGGCACAGGAATGCGGTGACCTTGATAACAGCGGTGCGATCGTGACGTGACCAGCTGTAGCTGCAGTACAACGGCCGGCTACTGGTCGTCGACAAGTTTATCAAACTTCGAGGACTTTGGATGGATCGTGTCCTCCAACAATGGCTTCGTGTTCTTCGGCCCTAAGGCCGACTTCCACTCCGCGCGCGCCGTGCGTGGCGGCTTGTAATCGGACCATTGAGCCTCAAAGGAGAATTGAATGACGACAGCAATGGAAAGTGAGATCGAACAGCCCGTAGCGAGCGCTCGTATCCTGACCTTGGTATACGGGTTCGCCTCCTATGTGTTTTTTCTCGTCACGTTTCTTTACCTAATCGGTTTCGTCGGAAATTGGTTGGTTCCGAAGTCTATCGACAGCGGCGAAGCGGCCGCGTCAGTCCAGACCGCGGTTATGATCAACGTGCTCATGCTCGGCTTGTTCGCGATCCAGCACACGATCATGGCGCGGCCGGCGTTCAAGCAGTGGTGGACCCGCGTCGTGCCGACTCAGATCGAGCGCAGCACATTTGTTCTGCTGGCTACGGCCATACTCGCGGTGATGGCATGGCAATGGCGTCCATTGCCCGAGGTGGTTTGGCAGGTCGAGAACCCGATTTGGGTTGCGCTGCTTTCCGGAATCTCGCTTGCCGGTTGGGGAATCGTGCTGATTGCCACCTTCCTGATCGATCATTTCGAGCTATTCGGGCTCAAGCAGACTGTCGCTTACGCAACGGGAAGAGTAGCGCGGTCGCCGCAGTTCAAGGAACGGCTGTTTTATCGCTGGGTGCGTCATCCATTGATGTCGGGCTTCTTGATCGCGTTTTGGTTCACGCCGGTCATGACACAGGGCCACCTGCTGTTCGCCGTCGTCACGACGGTGTACATCTTGATCGGAGTGAAGATCGAAGAACACACGCTTCTCTATTTGCACGGCGATCGTTACGAGGACTATCGTAGGCGTGTGTCGATGCTGTTCCCGTTGCCACGCCGTCGAAAGCGTTGAGCCGAGCTCAGTTGACCACCAACGAACAATCCAAGGTCCTCACGTTGGTGTTTACCGATCTGGCTGATTCGACTGCGCTCAAGGCCGAGCGGGGCGACGCGGCGATCTCCGGCTTGATCTCACGCCACCGCGATCATGTATCCAAGCTTGCCGATGGGCACGGCGGACAGGTGATCGACTGGGCCGGTGACGGCTGCTTCTTAACCTTCGACTCCTCGAGCGGCGCGGTCACCTTTGCGCTTCGGCTTCAACAGATTCACCACTACGAATCAGATCTCCCGGGGGTACGGGTCGGTATCCACATGGGCGAGGTTACGGTTCGGCCAATGGAAGGAGCGACCCGAGTCGAGGGCCTTGTCGTCGATCTTTGCGCGCGCATCTCCGGCCTCGCGCAGCCCGGGCAGCTGCTCGTGTCCGGAGCCGTGCAACAGAGCGCCAAACAGCGTCTCGGCATTCACGAATTCGGACAGCCCATTCGCTGGGAGGCCTACGGCCCGTACATGCTCAAAGGATTCGACGAGCAGGTCGACATCCGCGAAGCGGGCCTTGATGCGATCTCGCCGTTTTTAGCGCCGCCGGCGAGCGACAAGGCTTGGCCGGCCGCACAAGTGGAGTCCGTGCGGAACCCCTCTGGGGACAGCGATGCTCCCATCCGCAAGATGGCCGTCCTGCCGCTCGTCAACTTGTCTGGCGACCCGACACAGGAATACTTCGTCGATGCCATGACCGACGCCGTCATCACCGAACTCGCTAAGATCAAAGCGCTGCGGATCATATCGCGCACCTCCGTCATGCGTTACAAGAACACGACGGCTCCGATGACCGAGATCGCCGGCGAACTCGGCGTAGATGCGCTGATCGAGGGCTCCGTGCTGCGGGCGGGCAACGACGTTCGCATTACCGCTCAGCTGATCCGCGGCGATTCGGACGAACATCTCTGGGCCGAGAATTACGACGGCACGGTCGATAATATTCTCAAACTGCAAAAAGATATCGCACTGACCATCGCCGACGCGATTCAGGTCGCCGTCACGTCGGACGAGCGCGCGCAGCTCCGCTCGGCAGAGCGCATTGACCCCGCCGCCTACGACCTCTTTCTGAAAGCCGCGCGTTTCGGTGGCAGCTGGACTCCGGCCAGCATCCGCCAGAGCCTGGAACAGTTGGACGAAGTTCAACGTATGGCGCCCGCTTTCAGCCGTGCGCACACGCTCAAAGCGACCGCCTATTTCTTCATGGGCATGTGGGGCTTCGGTCCCTCGGCGTCCTGTTTCTCCGCGTCGCGCCGCGCTGCACGCGTTGCGCTTGGCGCCGACCAGTACGACGATGGCGCCCACACGCTACTCGGCTGGATCGCGCTGGCCTACGAATGGGACTGGGACGAGGCAAAACATCGCTTGACGCGTGCCTTGGAGTTGCAACCCAGCAATCAGTTCATCTACGTCGGTTTGGCCTTTCTATCCGCCATCCTGGGTGAACTAGAAAAGGCTGAACAGTACGCGCTCAAGTCCGTCGAGGTCGACCCAAACAACGCGGCCACACACCACAACGTCGGGATGATGAAGTTTTTTGCGCGAAACGATGAGACCGCCGTCCGGGAATTCCATGAAGCGCTGGAGATGAATCCGAAAGCTCTGCCGGCGTATACAGACGGATCGCTCGTCGCAGCGTTCATTGGCGACCACGACACAGCCCGTACGCTCATTGACTCAGCGATCGAACTCGCCGGTGAGCAACCGCACCTTCTTGCCTACAAGGCCTACGCGCATGCCCGAGCGGGTGAAACGGAAGCGGCGGAACGGATTCTGAAAAGCATCGAGCCCTTCATTCGAAAGACGAAGCTGCTGTTCACCGACTTGGCGCTCGTCAACGCTGCCCTCGGCCGGATGGAAGCCGGCCTCGACGCGCTCGAGCGCGCCCACCGCGAGCGCGAATACCTGGTAGCCACGATTCCCGTGCACCCCGTGTTCGACCCCTTCCGTGACGAGCCGAGATTCCAAGCCATGCTGAAGGAATTGAACATTGGCGGACACGACGAGTTCCTGACTGCCGGCCGCTAAGCTCGGACGCGAATTCGGCTAGGCTTGCAAAATACCGCCCAGCCTCGAGCTGATGATGTCCTCGGCTTGCGAGATGATGCGGTCCACCAGTTCCTTGCAAGTCGGAATGTCGTGTATGAGTCCTGCGACCATTCCGCATGACCAGGCTCCCGCGTCCATGTCGCCCTCGGTCATAATGCGTGGATACACGCCCGCGACTTCGCCCATGATGTCTTCGAACTTGATGTCCTTGCCGAGACGCCTTTCTTTCTCGAGCAGACGTTCGACGGCCTCGTTGGCCAGCACGCGCTCGGTATTGCGGAAGGGGCGCATGATCAGCCGGGTATCGAGTTCGCTGGCTGCGACAATGGCCCGCTTTACGTTCTCATGGACGGGTGCTTCTTTGGTCGCGATGAAGCGTGTGCCCATGTTCATGCCCTCGGCTCCCATAGCCAGCGCCGCCACCAGCGAGCGCCCGTCGGCCATACCTCCCGATGCCACGAACGGGATTTCCAACTCATCGGCGGCGCGCGGTAGCAGGATCATGTTTGGAATGTCGTCTTCGCCCGGGTGTCCGCCGCATTCGAAGCCGTCGACCGAAGCGGCATCGCAGCCGATCTTCTGAGCCTTGAGCGCGTGGCGAACCGATGTGCACTTGTGGATCACCTTGATGCCGGCGTCCTTGAGGGCGGGTAAGTACTGCTGTGGATTGTTACCGGCCGTCTCGACGATCTTGATGCCGCCGTCGATGATCGCCTGAACATACCCGGGATAGTCGGGGGCCTGCAAGATAGGTAGGAAGGTCAGGTTGACGCCGAAGGGCTTGTCGGTCATCTCGTGACAGCGGGCAATCTCGTTGGCCAGGTCGGCCGGCGTCTTTTGCGTGAGCCCGGTGATGATGCCGAGGCCCCCGGCATTGGATACCGCGGCCGCCAGCTCGGCAAACCCCACGTAGTGCATGCCGCCTTGGATGATTGGATGTTCGATACCCAGGAGTTCGGTGATTTGGGTTTTCATGAGTTTCTCCGCGAGACCTAGCCGGCCGAGTGATCTGTATTAACTAGCGGCTAACTGCCGCCGAGGAAAGCGTACGTGGTCCGGTAACTCGTTGCGGGCTTGTGCGCGGAGGGCATGCACCGCCGTCGTTCGCTACATTCTCATCTGCGGGAGTCGACGAGTGCGCTCGTCTCGGTTACGGGAAGCGTTGCGCCCGCCGTGCGGAACAAATCCCCTCGACAAACGATGTTGCAGCCGAGTGGAACGGCACAGTTCATGCTTGGCCCATTGTGGGGTGTTCTGCCTGTGCGTGTTCGTGGTGACCGCGAAGAGTTCCGGTCGCGGTGGCGAGCACGAGGTAGAAGGCGCTAGGGGAGAACGATGCGCATCAGGGCGACGGGTTGGAATCGGATCTTGGGGGTCATGGCGTTTTCACTGGGCGGTAGCGCCTTGCTTGCAACGAGCAGTGCGCACGCGAGTGGGATCATGCTTCCCCACCTCGGCGGTCGCGATGGTGCAATGTCGGGCAGCGTGGTTGCGTCCCCGATCGACGGCCCCAGTATATTGCTTTTCAACCCTGCCGGTGTCGCCGATCTGCACGGTACACAAGCGGCATTTGGTTTCGAGACCGGATCCATGAGCGGGCGCTACAGCGACCCGGCAAGCGGCTTTGATGCCAAGACCAGCGAATTCCCGGTTGCACCCACCTTGTGGTTTGGCACCGATGCCCTGGGGCCCTGGCACGTCGGCGTCGGCGTCTATGGTGCCAGCGGCTCGGCGTTCGATTTTGCGGCCGATCCTGCGAAGGGAATGCCCAGCCGGTTGCTTGGTGAGAATGCCGTGCTTCAGCTGGGTCTGATTGCGGGACGCGAGGTGGCCCCCGGTTTTCGCGTCGGTCTACAGATTGCGCCCAGCTATGGCAGTCTCAAGGGGAATACCCCCAGTCCCTTGGGCAACGTTGCCTTCGATATCGATGGCTTCGGTATAGGTGGTAGCGTCGGGTTGCTGTACGACGTCGGTTCGAGCACGACGATCGGCCTTGCCTACCGCGCCCCCGGTATCGTGTCCATGAGCGGCGGCGGTGACGTCGGTGGAAGCGCGGAGAGAGTCAAGATCGATCTGCGCCTGCCCCAGGCCGTCACCTTGGGGCTTGCGCAAGAGCTGGGCGATCGTCTGCTGCTAACAGCGCAGGCGAGTTGGACGCGTTATTCGGACTTCGAGCGTGGCAAGTATCGGTTCAAGAACAACCCGGCCCTGGACCAAGCGTTCATCGAGGACGCGCGTAACGTCGTCCGCTGGAGCGCCGGATTCGAGTACGCTGTCAACGACTGGGCGCGACTGCGTGGCGGAGTGTCTTACGAGCCCTGGATGATCGAAGCGTCTGCGTTGCGCCCCACACTCTACGACACCAGCGATGTCATGCTCATGCTGGGCTTCGGATTTACGTTCGATCAATGGACGATTGATGCGCAGACAGGATTTGCCCACGCGGACGATCGCGTCGTAACATCGCAGGACCAGACCTCGTTCCCCGGCCGCTACCACCTGGATAGCGGCGTAGAGGTGGGTGTGACGGTTAGCTACGCTTTTGCCGCTCAAGATCCGCGGCCGTGGCAGTAGAGGCATGCGCCGGAGATTGTGCCGGCGAAAAAATAGTCGGGCGGATCATGTTGGGCTGCTAGGCGTGCGCGGTGGATGTCGCGTCGCAGTGCGTCCACGTTGTCGCCGATGCGGGGGTGGTTGGAAGGCCACTTGCCGGGTCCGAGGGCCTTGGCTGCCTCCTCCATGGAATCGAGGACGCCGACTACTTCGTCGCGCGGAGTGTCACCGCGTTCCGAGCCTGCTGTCATGAGTTTGTTGAGGCGGGTGACGCCTTGTGCCAGCCGCCACATCGCCGACTTGAGTTGCTGGTTCGAAATATAGTTGAAATCCGGCGGGTAGGTGAAGCGGCGAACGGTGCGTGCCGCTCGCGGTGAGCAGCCCGACGAACTCGACACCGCTACCACCAACGCGATAGCGACGATACCGGCGATTCGCTCCACTCGTTTCATCGTCGGATTGTGACGCGAGCGGAGCGGTGAGTCGAGTGCCGGTTTAGGCCGGGTCGTTGCTTGCCGCCGAGGCGCGACCGGCGGCGATGCGCGCATCCTTCTCCGCCCAATGGGTTTCGATCCACGAGCGTACGCGATCCCGGGTTTCCGTATCGGCTTGCCGTGTGGGATCGAAGAAGTCGGCAGGAATATCCCGGTGTTCGATGTGCACGATTACCCGAGGCACTCGTCCCGCTGCAAAATCCCACATAGCCGGTACGCCGTCGGGATAGACGATCGTGACATCCAGGAGGCCGTCGAGTTGTTCGCCCATCGTGCCCAAGGCAAATCCCACACCGCCACTTTTGGGCTTCAGCAAGTGCCGGTAGGGGCTCTTTTGGCGCCAATGTTTTTCGGCCGTGAAGCGGGTGCCCTCGACGAAATTCATAATCGAGACCGGATGTCCTTTGAATCGTTCACAGGCCTTACGGGTGATCTCGAGGTCTTTGACGCGCAGCTCGGGGTGGCGTTGCAGGAACTCGTGCCGGTAGCGTCGCACGAAGGGAAAGTCCAAAGCCCACCAGGCCAGCCCCAAAAAAGGCACCCAAATCAATTCGCGCTTTAAAAAAAAGCGCATGAACGGAATTCCGCGGTTGAAGGTCTTCTGCAGCACGACGATGTCGACCCATGACTGGTGATTGCACAGAACGAGGTAGCTGTGATCAAGATGCAAGCCGTCCAAGCCTTCGATCTCCCAGGATGTCGGGAGCAAGAGATTGATGAGGGCTGTGTTGACGGAAATCCAGCTTTCGGCGATCCCCACCAGCAGCCGCGAGGTGAAGGATCGCCACGGCTTTACGGGGACGATGAGTTTCAAGACGGCAACCAACAAGAGAATGCTGGAGCATACGACGGTGTTCAGCACCGCCAGTGCGATGCCGAGGACGCCGACGATGGTGGATACTATGGAAGAACGCACCTTGACGCAGACTACCCTAGCGAAAAAGCGGTGGCGAGCCCGCCTCCCTCTTGAACGATCGGCGTGTTGCCCGCACGCTGGTGGGATGGACCTGCAATTCGAGGCCGAGGGCGTGACCCGTGGCTAGACGGAAACCTAGGCCCCGGGCCGGAGTCCCACGAACATCTACGGTCGTTTTGTGGTCGCTGGCGGCGGCCCTGGCCTGGGGCGTAGCCGACATTGCCCAGCTCACTGTTGCCATCGGCGGCGAGCAGGTGCTGCGACTCGCCGCCCTGACGATGAGTCTGTATGCGCTGCTCGGCCTGCTGAGCGGTCTTGTGGCGACCGTGCTCGTGCGTCGTCTGCTTCCGGCTTCGTTGAGGACTACGGCTTCGCTGACGGGCCTAGCGCTGGCCGGCTGGGGCGTGCTCGTTGCCGGTACCTACGTCAACGTGGTCTATCTCCCCTCCATCGCCTCGCCGGTAGCTGTCGCCGGCAACCTCGTTGTCGTCGGCGCAGGGCTGGGGCTTTGGTTGTTGATTGCGCGTACGTCGGTCACGCGGCGCCTTGCCGAGTCAACGGCTACGGCCGCTGCCCTAGTCGTCGTGGCTGTCGTTGCGGCCGTGCTGCTTGCACGTGGGTGGGGTTCCGCCGCCGGTACAAGTGTTGCCGAGGGCGCGGGCGGGCCGAGCGTGTTCGTTATTGCGATCGATACATTGCGCTACGATCGAACCGGACTCGCGAGCGGCAGTGCCAATAGTCAGACGCCCAATCTCGATCGTCTTGCCGCCGGCGGCACGACTTTCGAGCGGGCTTATGCGCAATCGTCGTGGACCAAGCCCTCGGTGGCGTCGTTGTTTACGTCGCTGTATCCGTCGACCCACGGCGCCAATCTACGCCGCGATCGTCTCGCCTCCGAGCCGACGACGATTGCCGAGTTGTTCAAGCGTGGTGGCTACCGCACGGCGGTGTTCTCGTCCAATCCCTGGGTCGCGCCGGCTTTCGGCTTCGATCGTGGGGTGGACTTCTTTTTTCAATCCGAGCGCGAGAGCTACGGCCGTCTGGTTATGCTGTTGCGCAGTCTGCACGCGGCCGACCGCGTAGTTCCCGGCAATCTTCTCGATGACGCTATCCGCGATCTCGAGAGCTTGTACGGCTTACGCGGACTACGCGCCACCAACTGCGAACGCGATGTGACCATCGTCGATTCGTTCCGCGAGTGGCTGGGCGTAGCAGCCGCACGGCCGGCGTTCGCTTATTTTCATTTGATGAGTCCGCACATTCCCTACGAGCCGCCGGACGTGGAGGCCTCGTTTGCACGTGGCGACCAGGTTGCCCTGCTGCAAAAGACAAGCGCCTTGCCGCCCTATCGCCGTGCGCTGCTACTTTCGCTCTATGATGCGACCGTTCGTCACGCGGACGAGGTGTTGGGGCAGCTGCTCGGGGTGCTGCGCGAGCGTAGCATGCTCGATCGTTCGCTGGTGGTGGTTACCGCCGATCACGGCGAGGAGTTCCATGAGCATGGCCGTTGGGGGCACGGCAAAAGTCTCTACGACGAGGTTCTTCGTGTACCACTCGTGTTGCACGGGCCGGGAGTTCCGGCAGGTCGGAGGCGGCCGGGGCCGGCTATGTTGGTGGATGTCATGCCCACCTTGGCCAAGCTGACCCACGCCGAGATCGCGCCGTCATGGAAAGGGCGAGCCTTGCTCGAAGCGGACGGAGAGGGTGCCGGCGGGACCGCGCAGGAGCCGTCTTGGAAACGGCGTAGCGCCTACTCGGAACTTCTTCGCGAAGGCGGACTCGAGTCCTACATGATCTTTCGCGACGGCCGTAAGTATATTGAAACTTCCGCCGGCTTGGGCTCGAAGGTTCGACGCGAATTGTACGACCTCGAGCAGGATCCGGCCGAGCATCGCCCTTTGGACGGTCACGGCCTTGCCGTGTGGCACGAACGCCTTGCGGCGATGCAGACCGAAGCGCGCTCCAAACGGTTCAGCTCCGAGCAGGTCGGACTCAACCCGGCT
>CAZKLE010000032.1:0-17641 GCA_964553415.1 uncultured Myxococcales bacterium | reverse complement strand
GTTACACGACGAGGTGGTAAGGCTGCGCCGCCGCCTCCGTCGGTTGAGCGCGGTCGTAGGTTTGTTGGTGTCGGTGGTCCGCGTCGCCGACGTGCAGCTGGATGGAGCCCACATCGCCGATCCGAAGAGAAGGGCTATTCTGATCGCTGCGGCAGAGCGTGCTCGCAAGGTTTTGCCAGCGAGTTCCGTGCTTCGAATCCTTCGTATCTCGGCCTCGCGCTACAACGCGTGGGTTCGAGCCGAGCGTGGCTGTGAAATCGAGGGCCAGGCAACGTGTCCGCGATCGGCGACCAATCAACTGACGCCCGACGAGGTGCATGTTATCCGGGAGATGGCCACAGCCAAGCGCTACCGGCACATTCCGACCGGAAGGCTGGCGGTCTTGGCCCAACGTATGGGCAAGGTCTTTGCCTCACCGTCGACCTGGTACAGGCTCGTGCGTGATCAGCGATGGGAACGGCCGAGACGTCGGTTGCACCCGCAAAGTCCGACACTCGGCGTGCGCGCTACCAAGCCCGACGAGATCTGGCATATCGATACTTCGATCCTACGACTCCTCGACGGCACCAAGGTCTGGCTGCATGCTGTGATCGATAACTTCAGCCGCAAGGTTCTGGCCTGGCGCGTTGCTGACCGGTTTGATACCTCGAACGCCGTAGCCGTCCTTGAAGAGGCCGTGCGCGGTGCCGTAAGCCGGCAGGACCCGCCGCAGCTCGTGGCCGACGGAGGTGTCGAGAACTTCAATGCCGGGGTGGACGATCTAGTGGGTCTTGGGCTACTACGCCGAGTACGAGCGCTGGTGGATATACGATTCTCGAACTCAATGATAGAGAGTTGGTGGCATAACCTGAAACACCAATGGTTATTTCTGAATCGGCTCGAGACGGTTGCGGCGGTACGACGCCATGTTGCCTTCTACGTCACGGAGTACAACGAGAGGATTCCTCATGCGGCGTTTCGTGGTCAGACGCCCGATGAAATCTATCTTGGGTACGGTTGCGAGATACCGGCGCAATTGGAGATAGCAAAACGAGAAGCGAGGCGTAGACGGCTGGCGTTTAACCGAGCGGTGTCATGTGGCCTGTGCGAGGCGAGTGGAGTGGCTGCCTGAAGTCGTCTAGCTGATCGCAAGGAAGAGCGGGAAGTGAGCACGCTACAGCCGCACGGTGTGGTCGGGCAGATCGGAATCGAGGTGGCGATCGGCAAAGGATGGCTGGAGTAGGGGGGCAAGGGTGGTGGTCTCAGACCGATTTGTCGAGTACTCGTACACATATTGCCCGTTCACGATGATAATCTGCTCGGCGGCATCTCCGGCGCGACGACGGAACGCCCGGCGCTGAAGCGGCTACTGGCCGATATCGAAGCAGGAAAGATCGACACCGTGGTTGTCTACAAGGTCGACCGCCTGACCCGCTCGCTGTCGGACTTCGTCAAGGTCGTCGAGATCTTCGACCGCAAAGGCGTCTCGTTCGTGTCGATCACGCAGCAGTTTAACACGACGACCTCGATGGGAAGGCTTACGCTGAACATGCTTCTCAGCTTCGCGCAGTTCGAACGAGAGGTCACAGGCGAGCGCATTCGTGACAAGATTGCCGCCTCCAAGAAGAAGGGGATGTGGATGGGCGGTGTGCCGGCGCTCGGCTACGACGCCAAGGGTCGCGCCCTTGTCGTCAGTAAGGCTGAAGCTGAAACCGTCCGCCACATCTATCGGCGCTACGTCGCGCTCGGATCGGTGAGGCTACTGAAGGAGGAACTCGACCAAGATGGAATTGTCAGCAAGATGCGCACGGATCGCTACGGTCGCCTAACGGGCGGCAAGCCTCTGGATCGCGGAGCCTTGTACCTCATTCTCCAGAACCGCATCTACCGTGGCGAGATCGTTCACAAGGACAAGAGCTATCCGGGGCAGCATGCGGCGATCATCGGCGAAGCGCTGTGGGATAAGGTACACGGCGTTCTTGCCACCAACCGCATCGATCGCAAGAGCGGTGCCCATGCGAAAGAGCCGAGCCTGCTCACCGGGCTTCTTTTCGACGATACCGGCGAGCGGATGACGCCAAGCCACGCGACCAAGAAGGGCACGCGATATCGCTACTACATCTCCCGACCGCTGACTGTGGGAGTCCGGAAAAGCGCGCCAGACGCATTTCGCGTCCCCGCCGGCGACATCGAACAACTGGTTGCGCAGCGGCTGCTCTCCCTCCTTTCGGACAAGACCGAGATGCACGCCGCCCTGGAGCGTGACGTCACCGAGGCGCGCGATCTCGCCGATCTGATCGCCCGAGCCGAGGACCTTGCTCGTAACTGGACAGATTTTGCTGCGGCGCAGAAGCGGCGGCTGCTTAGTGTCTTGGTCGATCGGATCATCGTGAATCGCGAGACGCTCGAGCTCGGCATTCGCCCGGCACGATTACCAGGGCTGTTAAGGTCGACGAACGATTGGCGAAGGCTCGACGACCGGCCCACGGGTCATGACGAGTCGGTGCTGACGCTGACGGTCCCCGCACGCCTTAGGCGCGCGGGACTGGAGACCAGGCTACTGATCGAGGGCGCCGGCGGTGGGACAAGGGGCGAGCCCGACCGCAGCCTTCTGCGGCTGATCGCTCTCGCATACCGCTACAACCAAGCCTTTACCGGCGGCGGTCGCTCGATCTCCGAGATGGCAAACGAGGCAGGGGTCGCCCGTTCCTACTTCACCCGGATCCTGCGTCTTAGCTTTCTGGCACCCGAGATCACCCGGGCGATTCTCCAGGGACGGCAACCGCGCGGACTGACAGCTATCAAACTGACAGCCGACACGCGCATCCCGATTGCGTGGGAAGCTCAACGCACGACGCTTCACTTCGACGAAGCGTTCAAGCGATAGCCCGCCGAAGAAGACGCTCCAGGTCGGCTGCGACGAGCGGCGTTCTGGAGCGAATCGTGTCTGGTTTGTGTTCCAACAAGCTCTCGTTACGCGTCGTGAAGGTCGTGGCTACATCGACGTCGTTGCGCGAACGGTACCACCAAAACTTCGATAAGAGACATTGGCGCCACGGGCTCGACGGACACGGGACGGGCTGGTCTCTGGCGACCGAGTCAGTCGTGGACGAGTGTGGCAAGTCGCCGGAAGTAGCGGCGAAGTTCGGCACACGGCAGGCTACAACACTTGCAATATCAATAGCTCAGAAGGTATGGCGGAGAGGGTGGGATTCGAACCCACGGTACCTTTCGATACACACGCGTTCCAGGCGTGCTCCTTAAACCGGACTCGGACACCTCTCCGCGGAGCCGAAGCCCGACGGCAGAGTCGGCAGGCTAACCGGAGCCGCCAACCCTTTCAACGCGCGAAAATCAACGTGCGGGGGCGTTCGCCGGCGAAGCAGCCGAGAGCTGGCTGCGGATCGAGGCTTCGTCCATGATGGTGCCGTGCGGAATCTGACGACCTTGGCATTGGGGATGGGTTGGCTGATCGGAGCGGTAGGCTTTGTTGGTGCAGCGCGGGGAGACAGGGGCGGCACCTTTGCAGTTCTTGCCGACCGCGCTGCGCTTGGCGCTCAGACTACCACCTGCGGCGACGCCAACGCGGACTCGCTTATGAGTGCGACCGACGCCGTGATCGCCTTGCGCGCAGGCGTGGGCGGCGCCCAGTGCCTGCCGTGCATCTGCGACGTGAATCGTTCGGGCAACATCAGCGCGACCGACGGACTCTTGATTCTGCAATCCGCGGTCGGACAGTCGGTTCAGCTCGACTGCGTGGCCTGCGCAACTACGACAACGAGCACGACGACGACAACCCTGCCGTGCACGCCCAAGGACCTGAGCGGGCGTTGGCGTTTTACGGTGACCGAGATCTCCGACACTTGCCCCGAGCCGTTGGAACCCCCGTTTGCGACTAGAATTGTCTTGGCCGAAGATGCTGATGGCGGCGTCGTAATTACCAGCCCGAAGCTGCCCGAGATTACGAACTTGATGGTGCAACGCAGCGCTTGTTCGGCAACCATATCTTACGAGACACCCGAGACCGACGGCGCTCGGTTCTTTAGCGGCACGCTGTTGATCGGGTCGCAGGGAGACTCGTTCTCCGGTGATCTCAGCTGGCAGTTGTGTGCGCCGACCTGCACTTGCGGAGGCGTCGAACGTTGGCAAGGACTCCGCCTCCCCTAGGCAAAGCTGAGTGCCCCGGGCACGCCGCCGGGCAAGCCCGGCGGGCAAGCCGACGGCCCGGCCAGCCTTTGCGGGTACGCGGCGGCGGTGATATCTGCTGACGGTTCCCGAGTGCTACACCCGAGGCGTATAAGGTCGTGCCGTATGAAGTTCTAGCCAGACGTTGGCGCCCGGATACCTGGGCGAGCATCATCGGCCAGCCTCATGTAACCAAGCTCCTGGCCAATGCTATCGAGAGCGATCGGGTGGCGCATGCCTTCCTTTTTACTGGCATTCGCGGGGTGGGTAAGACCACCGCGGCCCGCCTGCTGGCGCGGGCTCTGAACTGCAAGAACCGCCGCGAGGGCGCGGAGCCCTGCAACGAATGCGCTTCCTGTGAACAGATTCTCAACGGTGCCTCGGTCGATGTGCTCGAGATCGACGGAGCGTCCAATCGCGGCATCGACGAAGTACGGCAGATCATCGAGGCGGCGGCCTACCGGCCGGCGGCATCCGAGTACAAGATCTACATCATCGATGAGGTCCATCAGCTCACCGGCTCGGCTTTCAACGCTTTGTTGAAAATCCTCGAAGAGCCGCCCTCGCATGTGAAGTTCGTGCTGGCGACGACTGAATGGCAGAAACTTCCGGCCACGGTTCTGTCTCGCTGTCAGCGTTACGATTTCCGCCGTATCTCGGCGACGGCGATCGCCGAGCACCTGGAACACATTTGCAAGACCGACAAGATCAAGGTGCCCAAACAGGCCCTGGCTTTCATCGCGCGGGAGGCCGACGGTAGCATGCGCGATGCCCAATCCTTGCTCGAACAGGTCGCCGCCGTCGGCGGTAAGCAGGTCAAGGCGGCCGAAGTTGCCGAATTGCTCGGCATGCCCGACCATGAGCTGGTCGCTCGTTGTGCCGAAGCGATCATCGAATCGCGTCCTGAGGGAGTCGTCGAAGTCGTTGCCGGGTTGCACGGGTTCGCCTTCGATGCCGAACGTTTTCTCGGCGATCTGCTCGAGTTGATTCGTCATGTGACGGTGGCCGGTGCGGCCGGTGCCGACAGTTTGCCCGAGAGTGTCGGCGGGCTGTTTCGTGAGACCGCCGCGAAACTGGCCGGACGCCGGTCGCAACTCGACATCCATCGCATCTTTGGTTCGCTGCTGACCACCGTGTCGGATCTTCGGCGCGGGACACATCCTGAACTGGTATTGGAGATGGGGCTGCTCAAGGCGGCGTCCTTGGAGTCGGTGTCATCGGCAGGAGAGGTGCTTGCGCGGCTCGAGGCGATTGCGGGTGTGGCGCCGGCGACGCCACCGGCGACGAGCATGGCCGGGACAGCGCGTGGCCGAGGGGCCGCGGGTTCCTCTTCGTCGAGCGGCGCCGCGCCGCGCGCCGGGGCTGCGCCGCGGACGAAAGCCGGGCCGGCGCAAACAGCGGCATCCGAAGCCGGCGACGAAGAAACGCTTTCGCCCGACGCCAAGCGCTGGCAACAGTTCCTGGCCTTGGCGCGCAGCAAGGGCGGCATCGAGCTCTACGTTGCTCTCAGCAATTGCGAAGTCATTTCCCTGGATGACCAAGGTGTCGTGCTGCGTCCTTTGCTGGCGAGCTTTCGCGACAAATTGAAATCATCCGACGTTGTCGCAGACATCGCCTCGGTGGTCCGAGAGTTTTTCGGTACCGACGCGCAGCTGTGGTTCACCGACACGAAGGCGGCGCCGGAGGCTTCCGGCATGACGCTCGCGCGCATCGACGACGCCGAATCGCAGCAACTCGAACGCGAGGCGGTCGAAGATCCGCTGGTGAAAAAGGCCGTCGAGGTTCTCGGCGGACGCATCGGAAGCGTTCAACGCCTAGACGACTGATTGGATCAGAACCCCGGAGGAAGTTTCCATCATGGCCGAGCCAGGAATGTTCGATATGCTGAAACAGGCACGTAGCCTGCAGAAGCAAATGAGCAAGATTCAGAAGAAGATCGGAAAAAAGAAGGTGTCGGTGTCCGCCGCCGGCGGCATGGTGGATGTGGAAATCACAGGCAAGCTGGTAATAACCCGCGTCACCATCGAACCGTCGCTCATCGCCAAGGGCGACGTCGCATTCATACAGGAACTGGTCAAATCGGCCACCAACGGCGCTATCACAAAGGCGCAGGACATGATGAACGACGAAATGAAACAGGTAGCGGGCGGTCTCGATATTCCCGGCATGACCTGAGCGGGTTTGCGTTGTCGTATCCTCCGGCGCTTGCGCGAGTCATCCAACTGCTTACCCGCTTGCCGGGCATAGGCGAAAAGACGGCTGCGCGCCTGGCGTTTTTTGTTTTGCGCGGGGACGAAGGCTATCCGGCCGAGTTGGCCGACGCTCTGGCCAAGCTCAAACCCGAGACGCGTCATTGCAGCGTGTGTTTTGCGCTGACCGAGGCCGATCCCTGCCGCTTTTGCGAGGATCCGAGGCGAGATCGCTCGCAGATCTGCGTCGTCGAAGAGGCCTCCGATCTGATGGCGGTCGAGCGCAGTCACGGTTACCGGGGGCTCTACCACGTGTTGCAGGGATCGATATCCCCCTTGGACGGCCGAGGCCCCGAACAGTTGCGCGTGGCCGAACTCCTTGGCCGTTTGCAGTCGGGCGAAGTCGGCGAGGTCATCGTTGCGACCAATCCCTCGGTCGAAGGGGAGGCCACGGCGGTGTATTTGGCGCGCCTGATCAAGCCCTTGAACATCAAGGTCAGCCGCATCGCTCACGGTATTCCGGTCGGCGGAAACCTGGAGTACGCAGACCAAGTAACCGTCGGCCGTGCCATTGAGGGGCGGCGCACTCTGTAGTCGGGTCGGCATGGACGACGCCTAGACGATGGACATCTCCACGATTCTCGAATCCCTGCTCGGCGCCTACCAGGCGGTGGTGACGCTCGTAAAGACCGAGCTGTGGACCGCCGATACGGCCATCCAGCTTGGTGCCTTGATGGCTGCCGGGGGCCTCGCGTTTCTGCTTGCGCGCCCTCTCCGCCGGCTTATCAATCGTGGTTTTGAGGCTGTCGGTAAGCATCGATTCCAAGCGCGAGTGCGGCGGCTGACGCTTTCGCTCGCTGTTCCCATCCTGTGGTGGGCTCTGCTTTGTGGGCTCGTCGCTACTGCTAGCGGCTATAAGCTCCCCCATGAACTGTTGCGGGTGGCTGTCTCCCTGCTCAGTGCCTGGATTGCGATCCGCGTCGTAACCAGTTTCGTTGCCGAGCCGTTTTGGGCGCGTACGATTGCGGTGGCTGCTTGGACCATTGCGGCCCTGAACATCCTCCACCTGCTGGTGCCGGTGACCGGATTCCTCGATGAGATCGCGGTCACGTTTGGTGCCACCCGACTGTCGGCCTACATGGTGATCAAGGGGGTGGTCTTGGCCGCGGTGTTGTTGTGGCTGGCGACCGCGACCTCGTCCATGCTCAGCCGGCGAATCGAGCACGTGCCGAACCTGACGCCGTCGATCCGCGTGCTGCTGTCGCAAGTCTTCAAGCTGGTACTGGTCGGACTCGCCGTCGTGGTGTCCTTGGGCAGCATCGGTATTGATCTGACGGCCCTGACCGTGTTCGGTGGTGCGGTCGGTGTCGGCGTCGGTTTCGGATTGCAAAAGGTCGTCTCCAACCTGGTGAGCGGGATCATCTTACTCCTCGATGCCTCGATCAAACCCGGAGACGTCATCGAGATCGGCGGCACCTACGGTTGGGTGAACAGCCTGGGTGCGCGCCACGCATCGGTCGTTACTCGCGACGGTACGGAGTATCTGATTCCTAACGAAGACCTGATCACGCAGCAGGTCATCAACTGGTCCTACAGCAATCGCTTCGTGCGCCGCCATGTGCCGATTGGAGTGCACTATGAAACCGACATCGATCTTGCCACCCGGTTGATCCTCGAGGCCGCCGGCGAGACCGAGCGGATTCTCGAAGACCCCGAACCCCGCTGTTTGCTGATGGGCTTTGGCGACAGCGCCATTAATATGGAGCTGCGTTTCTGGATCGAGGATCCGCAAAACGGCGTCAGCAATATCGCCGACGAGTTCTTGCGCCGGGTGTGGCGCAAGTTCCGCGACAACGACGTCGAAATTCCCTATCCGCAGCGTGATATTCACATTCGCTCGGGCGCTCCGCAGTCGTAGTACGCGGCCTTGACAGGCCGAGATGCGAATGATAACTATTCGCATTAGCTGCCGCTGCGGCTGGGCATATCAAGGATGGAACAGAGCGAAAGCGGGCACTTGCTCGAGCGTTTCCGCGGCCGCTGCCGGGGGGCCGGCATCGTCGATACCCCGCAGAGACGGGTCATCTATGAAGTTCTGGCCGCCAGCAGCGATCATCCCACAGCCGAGGCGATCTACGACAGGGTCAAGCGGCGTCTGCCGCGCGTCTCGCTGGCGACGGTGTACCGCAACCTGCGTTTGTTCGTGGAGGCGGGTTTGATCGAGGAGCTGGCGACCGCACACAGCTTTGCCCGTTTTGATGCCAACCCAGGCAAACACCATCATTTGATTTGCACGGCCTGCCACCGGGTGAGCGATTACTACAGCGACGAGTTCGACGCCTTGGCCGGAGGGAGAGCATCCGCAGACGGTTTCGAAGTTCACGATGTCAAGGTGAGCGTGTACGGGCTGTGCTCGGCATGCAAGGAGACTGCCGGATTGGCCGAGCAGCAAACGTCAACCCGCGCCGAGGCCGATCTGGCCAACGTGCACAAACCATAGAGAGGAAAGCAAGACAATGGCTGAGTTGAAAGGAAGCAAGACACATCAAAATTTGAAAGACGCGTTTGCGGGCGAATCGCAGGCCAACCGACGTTACCTGTATTTTGCCAAGCAGGCCGACGTAGAAGGCTGCCCCGACATCGCCGGTCTGTTCCGTGACACGGCCGAAGGCGAGACCGGGCATGCTCATGGGCATCTCGACTATCTCAAGAAAGTCGGCGATCCGGCCACCGATCTTCCGATCGGCGACACGGAGACGAACTTGAAGTCCGCCGTAGCCGGCGAGACCTATGAGTACACCGACATGTATCCCGGTATGGCCAAGACCGCACGCGACGAAGGCTTCGCCGAGATTGCCGATTGGTTCGAGACTTTGGCCAAGGCCGAGAAATCGCACGCCGGACGCTTTAGCCAGGGCTTGAAAGAACTCGAGTAATCCGAGGCAGTGGTCGCAGACTCGGGGTGACGGCAGCGCTGTCGCCGCGAGTCTGCGACCGCCGGCATCGGGAACACGGTCGGTGGTGCTCTGCACGCCGCAGGCTAGGGGAGATGACGACGATGGCACACATCAAAGCCGAGCCGACCGAAGGGTTGAGCTACGATCCGGGCGAGGATCGCTACTGGGACGAGGCGGCGCTTGGCGGCGAACTCGAGCGTGTGTTCGACATCTGCCACAGCTGCCGCCTGTGTTTCAATCTGTGCCCGAGCTTCCCCGATCTGTTCGACGCCGTCGATCGTCACGACGGCGATGTACGCAAACTCAGTGCGTCAGAGAACGAGAAAGTCGTCGACGACTGCTATCAGTGCAAGCTCTGCTACATCAAGTGCCCCTACACGCCCGATGACAGCCATTCCTTCCAGCTCGATTTTCCGCGCTTGATGTTGCGCTATACGGCCCAGCGCGCAAAGCGTCGCGGGGTGGGGTTTCGCCAGAAAGTTCTCGGCAACCCGATGGCTGTCGGCAAGCTGGCCGCGCCCACAGCGGGTCTGGCCAACCGTGCCAACAAGGCACGCTTTCATCGCGTCGTCATGGAAAAAATGCTCGGCATCCACCGCGACAAGCAGCTCCCGGAGTTTCATCGTGAGACCTTCGAGAAATGGATTTCGCGGCGTCGGGGTCCGGAGTTCGAGGCCCGTGACGAGGTGGTGCTGTTCCATACCTGTTTCGTCAATTTCAATAACCCGCAGTTGGGGCGTGACGCGGTCGAGGTGCTCGAGCGCAACCGTGTGCGCGTCCACAGCCCACGACAGACCTGCTGTGGGATGCCGGCGCTGGACGGCGGCGATATCGACTTCGCCCGCAAGCAGGTACGGCAGAACATCGAGTCCTTGCGTGACGATGTCGGCCGTGGGCGCAAGGTGTTGGCGATCAACCCCACCTGTTCTTACATGCTGAAGAAGGAATACGTGGGGTTGGCCGACGCCGATATGCGCGAGGATGCGCGGCGTCTTGCCGCTGCGACGATGGATCCGAATGAGTACCTGTTCACCTTGAAGCGTAAGGGCGACTTCGACCGCGAGTTCTTGTCCTCACCGGGAGAGGTCGCCTACCATATTCCCTGTCATCTGCGCGCGCAGAACATCGGGTTTCGCTCCCGCGACATGATGAAGACGATACCGGGGGCAAAGATACGCATCGTCGAAGGCTGCTGCGGCCACGACGGCACCTGGGCCATGAAGAAGGAGCACTTCGCGCAGTCGATGAAGATCGGCGAGCCGGTCTTTGAACAGATGGATTGCAGGGGCTCGGCCGGTACGGATGCTGGTGGAGCGCCGGGTGATTGTCGGACGGCGACCGATTGTCCCTTGGCTGCGATCCATATCGAACAAGGAAGTGGCCATCGCCCTCTGCATCCTTTGCAAATCCTGGCCCGTGCCTATCGTGCCGACGGATTCGACACGCCGGTAAAAAAGCGAGACTCCGAAGAGGACGGCAAGTGAAAGCGGTCGAGGCCTCACAAATCAAGTCGAACCGGGACTACGCTCTCGAACGCGATGTGCGCCGCAAGCGGATGATCACGATCAAGGAGTCGCGTCGCGTCGCGGTCGGCGAGCATCTGACCCTGTTGTTCGAAAACCACGATACGGTTCTCTATCAGATCCAGGAAATGCTTCGGGTTGAACAAATATCCGATCCCCAGGCTATCGCCCACGAGCTGGCGACCTACAACGAGTTGGTTCCGGGTAACGACGAGCTCAAAGCGACCTTGTTCATCGAATACAGCGATGAGGCTGTACGTGACCGGTGGTTGCGGCGGCTGCTCGGACTGGAAAAACACCTAGCACTCGATGTCGCCGGTGTAGGGCGCACTCCTGCGGTGTTTGACACTCGGCAGATGTCGGACGAACGGATCTCCTCCGTCCACTACGTCTGCTTTGCTTTGGGCGATGATGCAGCTCGCGCCGTTCGCGGCGGGGCCGCGGTGGCCGTCGTCGTCGATCACCCCGAGATGAGTGTTCGCGCCGACTTAAATGCGGAGCAATTGGCAGCCTTGCGCGAAGACCTGGAGGCTGACTAGCCGGCCGGCGCGCTCAGCCGCGCTTGGCGCGTAAGCCCCGAGTAAGCGCCCGCCACGCGCGCGGCCTTGCGTAGAGCGGATCCTTGAAGGCCCGCAGATTGGCCGCTGCGGTAGCGGCGACTCCCATTGCCAAACGCACGGGCAGCCGCAGACCGTGTCGGCGGCGCTCGTAGCAACGGCTGAGAAAACCCGCGCTTCCGCGCGCCGACACCCAACGACGGTAGGCTGGATTGGCTTCGATGGCGCGGGCTGCAAGAGCCGGGTCGCGGTCGCCGCTGTGGAGGGCCGCGTTGTAGGCTTGCACCGCCAGGCTGTGACCGCCGATGGTCCCCAAGGTCATCCATAGCCAGGCCCTCGGGTTGGCATCGAGCAGTTTGAAACGCCCGTCGCGCGGGTCGCGTTTGAACTCGACGTCGCAGATTCCCCAATAGCCGAGTTCGTGGAGCAAACGAACGGCGGCCTGAATCAGACCGGGGTCGGGAGCCAGCTCGACGATCAAGCCGTCGCCGTAGGGTTCGGGATATTCGCAATCCTTGCGGGCGGTGAACGCGTCGAGCAACTCGCCGTCGCGGCCGAGAGCGAGTCCGACGCTGATCAGATCGTGAAAGCCGCCGGGGATTTCCTCTTGAGCGATGGTCGGGAAGCCTGCCTCGAACACGCGCTTTGCCGCTGAGCGGGCGTCGCCGCCGATGGCCTTGGGTCCGCCGGTGGTGGAAAGGAAGGTTTTGATGCGGTCTCCGTCACGCACGTAACGGCACGATGGCTTGACCAGCCAGCCCGCGCCGTCGAGTTCGCCGGCTTGTTCAACGGTCGTGATCTCCCGGTACCGCGGGATGTCGATGCCGGCACGCTTGGCGGCTTCGTACAAACGTCGTTTGTCGGCAATTGCATCGACCACGCCCGGTGCTTGGTAGGGAAAGCGGAAAACTTCGGCCAGATCCTGGTAGTGTTGCTCGCTTGCAATGAGCGCGGCGTCTTCTGTCGGAAACAGAAACGGGGCATCGTGTCGCTCGCGGCCGATACGGCAAAGCTCGCGTGCCCAAGCGCTCGTATCGGCGTACAAGTTCGGCACCCGTTGCAGGCGGGTATAACGCGACTGCGCGGCCGGACCGTCGCCGTGAGGGTGGGCAAGGATTACCGGGACCCCGGCTGCACCGAGTTCGCGTGAGACCGCAAGCGCGGCGGGGTTGTCGGGAAACACCAGCGCCGCCGGCAGGTGCGCCGGGCCGTCGTGCCGCGCGTCGCGGTCGGCCTCGTGTGGTCCCTGGCTCATCGCTCGTTACCCGCCCGGCCGGCGAAGTTGAGCAAGCCATACGCTTTACGCCAGTACGAGGGCGCGCCGTTGCGCGTCCCCATCCATTGTACGGCACGCCCGATACCCGGCGCGCGCAGGGCAAGATCGATGGCGGGATGAAAGACTATTTGTTGCCGGACCGCTTGCTTCTCGTAGCCCATCGAAAGTTTGAACGCGTCGACCGATTTGGTTTCCTCGAGTGATTCGATGCCGTAGGTCACCTCGCGCAAGCCTCTTCTGGCCAGCATCTCTTCGGTGAGGAAGTAGGTCAGCGCGTTGTTTGGATAGTGCTTTAGTAGAGCGTTGCGCGAGCGGCCTTGATAGAACTCGCAGACGTCCTCGATAAGAAACACCATGAGGTAGGCGGCAAGTTCTCCTTCGTACCAGGCACTCCAGATCTCGACCCCGGGTTCCTCGTCGACGGCATCGAGTAGGCGGTGCCATTTGTCCAGGGGATAGGACTTTGCACGGTTCTGACGGTCGAGCGTTTCGAGGAATGCTTGTTTGCCGGCCTCTTTGAGTTCAGAACCGCTGATCGGGCGGATTTCGTTACGCTTGAGACCACGACGGATCTTGCTGCGGGCGTTGGCGGCCAGACGGTCCAAGGAATAATCGGCGCCCGAAGCAGTCATTTGGAAACTGTGCCGGCCGCCGCCGGCATCGGCGGCGACGTAGCGCAGTCCGAAGGCTCCGGTTGCACGAATCACCGCGCGCAGTTCTCCCGCGGACACGTCGATGGCCGTGTGGCTGGGGCTCGCCAACCAGAAGCGCGGTCCGGCCTCGTACCAAAGCGCGCTTTCGCTTTTATGGGTACGAAAGCCGGCGGCGGCGAGAAAGGCCAGCAATCCCTCGGCGGACATCGAATCGGACATTGAAGCGGTCACGCGTGCTCAGTCCAGCTGAGGCGTGGTCGACAAACGGGCTTCGCCCATCAAGTAGGCATCGACGGTGCGCGCACATTCGCGTCCCTCCCAGATGGCCCACACCACCAGAGACTGTCCGCGGCGGGCGTCTCCGCAGGCGAAAATGCCCGGGATCGATGACGCGTAGCTTTGTTCGCATTTGATGTTGCCACGTTCATCGTAGTCTACACCGAGGTCGTTCAGCAGACCTTCATGCTGGGGACCGAGAAAACCCATGGCCAAAAGGACCAAATCGGCGCGGATTTCGAATTCACTGCCCGCGATCTGTTTCATTTGCGGACGACCGGTGTCGCTTTTCTTCCACTCTACCCTTGCCGCGTGCAGAGTGGTCACCTTGCCGTTCTCGCCGCTCAAATGCGTGGTCGTGATCGCAAAATCGCGGGCTACACCTTCTTCTTGGGAGCTGGAGGTGCGGTAGATCATCGGCCAGTAGGGCCACGGCATTTCCTCGGTGCGCGCCTCCGGAGGCTCGGGTAGGATCTCTATCTGCGTGACGCTTGCGGCTCCCTGGCGATTGGAGGTGCCGATGCAGTCCGAGCCGGTATCGCCGCCGCCGATGACGACGACGTGTTTACCGGTGGCGGTGATGGAATCGGTCGGGTCGATGGTATCGCCGGCGTTGCGCTTGTTCTGCTGGGGCAGGAACTCCATGGCGAAGTGTACGCCGTCCAATTGCCGGCCCTCGACCGGCAGGTCGCGGGGGTTGGTCGAGCCGAGACACAAGGCGACAGCGTCGTAGTCGTGCAGCAGTTGATCGGCGGGCATATCTTTGCCGACGTTGACGCTGGTTCGGAAGGTTACGCCCTCGGCCTGCATCTGTTCGATGCGCCGGTCGATGTGGCGCTTTTCCATCTTGAAATCGGGGATTCCGTAGCGCAGCAGACCGCCGATTCTGTCGGCTCGTTCCAGCAACGTAACGTCGTGGCCCGCCCGGGCGAGTTGCTGCGCGCAAGCCATGCCCGAAGGGCCGCCTCCGACAACGGCCACGTTCTTGCCGGTTTTCCGCGCGGGAACGTAGGGCTTCACCCAGCCCTCGTCCCAGGCGGTATCGATGATGCTGCGTTCGATCAGCTTGATGGTGACGGGATCGTTGTTGATATTGAGGACGCAAGCCTCCTCGCAAGGAGCCGGGCATACGCGGCCGGTAAACTCGGGGAAGTTGTTGGTCGCGTGCAGGGCATCGATCGCCTGGTGCATGTCCTTACGGTAGACCGCGTCGTTCCAGTCGGGGATGAGGTTGCCGAGCGGGCAGCCGTTGTGGCAAAACGGCACGCCGCAGTCCATGCAGCGAGCCGCTTGGGCGTTCAGGTGCTCGCCTTTGGCCGGAAGCTCGAACTCCGAGAAGTCGCACAGGCGCTCTTCGACGGGACGCCGATCAGGCGTCTCGCGCTCAAACTCCATGAATCCGGTAATCTTGCCCATTCTCTATCCGAGCTGTCCGTCTTTGTGCCGGCTGACGGTGGTTCGGTCGTGCCCGTGCCGCTTCAAACCGCCGCCAGCTTCATCGCCTCTTGGTCGAGGTGCATCTGTTCAAGCACCTTGCGGTACTCGGTCGGCATAACCTTTATGAAAGCCCGGCATGCGACATCCCAATCCTGCAACAAGGCGGCGGCAGCGGCGCTGGCCGTATATTGGTGATGCCTTTGCACGAGTTGATGCAGCTCCTGCCGGTCCTTCGTGTTATCGACTTTCAGAAGTTCGACCATCCCCATGTTGCAACGAGCGGGAAAGTCTCCCTCCTCGTCGTACACGTAAGCAATACCGCCGCTCATACCGGCCGCAAAGTTTCGTCCGGTTTGTCCCAGGCACACCATGATGCCGCGGGTCATATACTCGCAGCCGTGATCGCCGATGCCTTCGACGACGGTGACGGCACCGCTGTTGCGCACGCAAAAACGTTCGCCGGCACGACCGTGGATGAACACTTCGCCGCCGGTTGCACCGTACAGGGCGACGTTGCCGATGATGATGTTGTCCTCGGCCGCGTAGGTCGCCGCTTGCGGCGGCGAGATGACGACGTGCCCGCCTGACATGCCCTTGCAAAAATAGTCGTTGGCGTCGCCTTCTATGCGACAGGCGATTCCGTTGGCGAGAAAGGCGCCGAAGCTTTGGCCCGCCGACCCGTGAAAATGAAACTTTATGGTGTAGGGAGGTAGACCATCGGCGCCGTAACGCTTGCTGATCTCGTGCGACAGCGTTGTGCAGACCGTTCGGTCCGTATTTGAGATCGGCAGAGTGGCTTCGATCGGTTTGCGCTCATCGAGCGCCGCTTGGGACAGTTCGATGAGCTTATTGTCGAGTGCCGTATCCAAGCCGTGATCCTGGCTCTGCGTGCCGCTGATTCCGACTTCGGGGCCTACCTTCGGGCGGGCGAGGATCGAGCTCAGGTCCAGATGGCGCGCTTTCCAGTGGCCGATTGCGGCCGACATGGCCAAGCGGTCCGATCGCCCGGTCATTTCCTGCACCGTCCGGAAGCCGAGCATGGCCATGATTGTTCGCAACTCTTCGGCGATGAAGAACATAAAGTTGATGACGTATTCGGGTTTGCCGGCAAACTTTTTGCGTAGCTCAGGGTCTTGCGTAGCGATCCCTACCGGGCATGTGTTCAAGTGACACTTGCGCATCATGATGCAGCCCGAACTTACCAGCGCTGCGGTAGCGAAACCGAACTCATCGGCGCCCAGAAGAGCAGCGATCGCCACGTCGCGTCCGGTCTTGAGTTGGCCGTCGGTCTCCACGCGGATGCGGCTGCGCAGGTCGTTGGCCACCAGTACCTGTTGGGTTTCGGCCAGGCCGAGTTCCCAGGGTACCCCTGCGTGTTTGATCGAACTGAGCGGCGAGGCGCCTGTGCCGCCGTCGTGGCCGCTGATCAAGACGACGTCGGCCTTGGCCTTGGAAACACCGGCGGCGATGGTGCCGACGCCGACTTCGGCTACCAATTTGACGCTGATACGCGCTTTGGGGTTCGCGCTCTTTAGGTCGTGAATGAGTTGGGCCAGATCCTCGATCGAATAGATGTCGTGATGCGGGGGAGGGGAAATCAACCCCACGCCGGGAGTGGAGTGCCGCGTCTTGGCGATGACCGCATCGACTTTGTGGCCGGGCAATTGCCCGCCCTCGCCGGGCTTGGCACCCTGGGCCATTTTAATCTGGATCTCGGCCGCGTTGGTCAGGTAGTGAATGGTCACGCCGAAACGGCCGGAGGCGACTTGCTTGATGGCGCTACGGCGCAGGTCACCGTTGGCATCAGGCTCGAACCGGTGGGGGTCCTCGCCGCCTTCTCCCGTGTTGGATTTGCCGCCGATGCGGTTCATGGCAATGGCAAGGTTCTCGTGGGCTTCGGCGCTGATCGAACCGAAAGACATGGCCCCCGTCTTGAACCGCGTTACGATCGTGCGCGCGGGCTCGACCTCTTCCAAAGGAATCGGCTTGTCGGCCGGCTTGAACTCGAGCAGGCTGCGCAGCGTGCAAAGGTGCCGGCTCTGATCGTTGACGAGCCTGGAGTATTGGGCATAGACCTCGGGCCGGTTTGAACGTACCGACTGCTGAAGTTTGGCAACGGTTTCCGGGTTGAACAGATGAAACTCACCGCGTCGGCTCCAATGATACTGCCCGCCCGGGTCCAGACTCTCGGGTTCGGCCACGGAGACGTTGTAGGCCGCGTCGTGGCGCACCTGGGCGTCGCATGCAATGGCCTCGAGGCCGACGCCCGAGATCCGCGAAGGCGTCCACGTGAAGCATCGCTCGATCACACCGTTGTTCAGGCCGATGGCTTCGAAGATTTGCGCACCGCGGTAGCTGGCAAGTGTGTAGATCCCCATCGTCGACATGGTTTTGATTGTCTCCAGCGCTGCCGAGCCACGGCTGAAGCCCAACCTGCTCGACCGATATCTCGTTACCGCCGAACGCGCCCAAATCGAACCTCTCATTTGTATCAACAAAGTCGATCTGGTCGATCCGGCCGATCTCCAGCCGCTCGTGGGCGTCTACAGTCAGCTCGGCTATCGAGTGTTGTTGGTCTCGGCCACCGAGGGCTGGGGCATCGAATCGCT
>CAZKLE010000031.1:0-17899 GCA_964553415.1 uncultured Myxococcales bacterium | reverse complement strand
TGCCATATCCACGACATGCACGCGACGATGCTGCACCTCCTCGGCTTCGATCACGAGCAGGGCGGAGACGAGGAAGTGCGCATGCGTGCCGAAGAGAGACGTTTGGCTACGGCCCTGGGAAGGGCGGGATTCGGCTGTGCGGCGGAGGACGGCGAGTGAGTCGGGGCCGCGCGCTTGCCTATTGCGCGGCGGCGGGAATCGCCGTGGCCTTGGCTTTCCCCAACTTCGAGATTCGTTCGTTGGCTTGGGTTGGGATGGTCCCGTGGATGCTCGCTGTACGCGGGCGACGTCCTTGGGTGGCCTACGGGTATGGATTCGTCACAGGACTGGTCTGTTTCGGGATCGTCTTGTACTGGATACCGGCCACGGTCTCGAACTTTACGCGCATCGATCCGTACACCGCCTACGGTCTTCTCTTCCTGACGGCGGCGGCCATCTCTGCGCTCGTGAGCTATGCGCCGTGCGCGCTGATCGTAGAGTGGCTCGCCGCTGCGGGGATCAGCCGGGTGGTAGCGTTTCCGATCGTCTGGGTCGTGTTCGAGTGGTCGCGGAACTTTGTCGTTGCCGCCTTTCCTTGGGCGGCCCTCGGCTATTCGCAATACGACCTTTTTCCGGTCAACCAACTCGCCGAGTTGACAGGGGTCTACGGCATCTCGGCGTTGCTCGTGTTCACCAATGCAACGCTCGTCGAAGTGCTCGTCGGCGGCTGGCGCCGTCACCTGCGCCTGCTAGTTGCCGCGGCCGCGTCGATCGCTTTGGTTTGCGCGTTCGGCGGTCTGCGTCTTGCCACGCTCGCTGGCCATGGCCGAGCCGCCGCCCTGCGGGTGGGTCTGATACAGGGGAATATCCCCCAGCAGCTCAAGTGGGATCCCGACCTTCAGGACAAGACCATCGACAGCTATATCGAACTCAGTCGCCGCGCGATTGCACAGGGCGCCAAACTCGTGGTCTGGCCGGAAGCAGCCGTCCCGTTCTTGTTGCGCAGGGACGAACGACGGAGTCGGCTGACCAATTTTGCCGATCGAAACGGCATTGACCTTTTGGTGGGCGCCCCGGGCTACGAAAAACGCGGCGCCGGTGTGGCTAAGTCCTACAATCAGGCTTGGCTGATCGTGCCCGGCAAAGGGCTGACTGAGTTTTATGACAAGATTCAGCTCGTTCCCTTCGGAGAATACATTCCCCTGTCCTTTCTGTTCGGTTCGGTCGATATCGCCGTGGAGTCGGTCGGCGACTTCGGCCGCGGTGATCGCTACACCATATTCTCCGGTCCGCCGGCGCGTACCGCCGGTAAGCCTACCCTGTTTGGGACGCTCATATGCTACGAAGGAATCTTTCCGTCGCTGTCCCGACGCCTTGTCGCGCGCGGTGCGCGCTTGCTCGTCAACATTTCCAATGACGCCTGGTACGGATCGACCTCGGCGCCCTACCAGCACCTGTCGATGGTCACGATGCGCGCCATCGAGAATCGTGTGCCCGTCGTGCGAGCGACGAACACGGGGATAACGGCTTTGATCGATGCTACCGGACGGGTCCGCAAGGCCACGTCCCTTTTTGTTCCCGCTGTCGTTGTCGACGATGTCCGCCTGTCCCCGGCGCGGGGTCTATACACACGGGTCGGAGACAGCTTTGTCGCGTTGTGCCTCCTGGCCTTCGCGCTTCTGGTATTTTTTCGTTTTCGCCTGCGTAGCCAAAGTCGTGCCTGAGCCTTTGTTGATCCGAAGCGAAAGGCGTGGAATTGTGCCCGCATGCAAGACGATGCGCTCATCGAGGCGAAGACGCGGTTAAAAACGCTAGAGGAGAGGGTTTCCCTCCTCGGGAGGCATCTTTGACCTCGGCGCACTCGAGGCCCGCTTCCGGGAACTGGACGAACGCAGTCAGGACCCCTCTCTTTGGAATGATAAAGAGAAGGCCGGGGAAGTTCTCCGCGAGCGCGCTGCCGTAGAGGCGAAAATTCAAGGGCATCACAGTCTCGAAGAGGCTGTCGCCGATCTGGGCGTGTACCTGGAGATGGCCGGCGACGGCGACCAAGACGCCGCGGGCGAACTTACTACGCTGTTTTCCAAGGCCGAGGCGGGCGCCGACGAGGCGGAATTGCGCCGCATGCTCAGCGGCGAGTACGATGCAAGCAATGCCATCGTCGGCATTCATCCCGGCGCCGGCGGCACGGAATCGCAGGACTTCGGCGACATGCTCCTGCGCATGTATCTGCGTTGGGCGGAGCGCCGTGGTTACAAGACGGAAATCATCGAATACACCCCCGGCGACGGTGCCGGCCTAAAAACGGCTACCTTTACCATCCAGGGTGAGTATGCCTACGGCTACATGAGCGCCGAGGCGGGCATCCACCGGCTCGTTCGCATTTCGCCCTTCGACAGTGCCAAGCGCCGGCACACCTCCTTTTGTGCGGTGCATGTCTCGCCGGAAATCGATGACGATATCGTCGTCGACATTGATGACGACGATTTGCGTGTCGACACCTATCGATCGAGCGGCGCGGGCGGCCAGCACGTCAACAAGACCGATTCGGCGGTGCGCCTAACGCACCTTCCCTCCGGCCTCGTGGTTGCCTGTCAGAACGAACGCTCGCAGCATAAGAACAAAGCCACGGCGATGAAAATCCTTCGAGCACGACTCTATGAATTGGAGTGTCGGAAGCAGAAAGAAAAGCTCGATTCGATCGGACCCGCCAAGATGGAAAACGCTTTCGGATCGCAGATCCGTAACTATGTGCTGCATCCCTACCGGTTGGTCAAGGACACCCGTACCGGTGTAGAGAAGGGGAACGCCGACGCCGTCCTCGACGGTGACATCGACGACTTCATTCGCGCCTATCTGATGAGTTCCTAGGCTACGGCGTCAGCCGCGTGAGGGCGCGTTGCATGCGTCGGGCTGCCTCGTCGATCTCCTCGTCGCTGATCACCAACGGTGGAGCCAGCCGAACGACGGTATCATCGTGGAGAGTCCAGCCAACGACCAGACGCTCGCGGCGGCAGTGCCGGGTGAATGCCTCCACCGTGGCAGCGTTGTCCATCTGCAAGCCCAAGAGTAAGCCGGCTCGGCGGATCCCGTCCAGCCGAGGGCCGGCGAGCCTATCGCGCAGCATCGCCTCGAAGCGGGCCCCGGTGGTCTCGGCGCGCGCAGCAAGCCCTTCGCCGAGGATGATTTCGAGCGACGCCAAGCCGGCTGCGCAAGAAAGGGGGTGCCCGCCGAAAGTGGTCACGTGTCCCAAGGGGGGATCCACGGCAAAGGCCCGTGCGGTCTTGTGTGAGCACACGAAGGCGCCGAGAGGGAGTCCGCCTCCCAAGGCCTTGGCGAGGACGAGGATGTCGGGCACGACCGCGTCTTCGCTCGAACGCTCGAAGGCGAACAGCGTTCCTGTGCGCCCCAGTCCCGTGATGACCTCGTCAAAGATGAGCAGTGTGCCGGTTTCGGTGCAACGTCGGCGCAGCGCTTCGAGGAATCCGGCGTCGGGCAAAATGACACCGGCTTCGGCTTGTACCGGCTCGACGATGACCGCCGCCGTGTTCCCGTCGATCACCGCGAGTGAGGCTTGGTCGTTGAAGCGGAGCAGTTCCACCTCGGGAAGAAGCGGCTCGAAAGGGTCGCGGTAAATCGGGTTGCCGCCCACCGAGACCGCCCCCAGCGTGTCGCCGTGAAAACCGCCGCGAAAGCTGCACAGTCGGCTACGACCGGTCGATTTGCGCGCCAGCTTCAGCGCACCTTCGACAGCTTCGGTCCCGGAGTTGGTGAAATAGACGGTTTGCAAGGGCTCGGGAAGCAGGCTGATGAGGCGTTCGGCCAGCGCTACCTGAGGCTCCTGAATGAATTCGCCGTAGACCATGACGTGCAGGTAACGCTGGGATTGTCGGCGGATTGCGTCGAGGATTCGGGGATCCCCGTGACCGGTGGCCGCGACGCCTATACCGGCGAGCAAGTCGATGTGTTCGACTCCGTCGGCATCGACGAGAGTGCAACCGTGCGCCCCGGCCACCTGCAATCCCATGGGTTGATCGGAGGTCTGTGTCAGGTAGTCACGAAACCGTGAGCTTGGATCGTTTCTGTTCACTGTGGATTGGGGGCGCGCCACTGCAGCATGTCGCCGAGACGTTTGCCTCCGTCGGGGCTCCATGACAGCGGCGGAGATTGCATGTGCCCTGGTGCGCACACCAAGGTCGCTCCCGCCGATCGCATGAGGGCCGCAAGCTCGAAGTAACCGTCTTGATGGGCTTCCATCGCAAGGCCGACGGCGGCGATCGGCACCGGCGATGCCTCCAGGCTTTCGGCTACCGATTTCTCATCTCGGGCGGAGACGACCATGATGCAACGCATACCGGCGCCCGCCGTGAGCTCGAGTCCCGAGGTGGCGTGTATACACCAGGTGCCGTCGCGTCCGACCTCGACCTGATCGTCCTCGGCGTTCAGCATCGCCAACTCGGCACGATCGATGAACGCGCGGCGGACGACCTCGTCTTCGAGATCTTGCATGCGCCGGGGCCAGAGCTTGTCGAAGCGTCGCAGCGCGACGGCCAGACGTTTCACCATTCTCTCGCGTCGGCTGCGCGTGCCGACTACGTAAATGGCTCTTGGCGACAAGCACCCACGGCCTTCGTACATGCACATGTCCTCGGCAAACCCGTCGGCCCAACGATCGGTATCCGATGCCGCCGGTACGACCCCTACGCTGATGCGCGTACCGCGAGTGTGGATCGCCCGGTCGGGATAGCGTCGATGGATATCGGTTATGGTTTGGTCCGAGCCGTACACTTCGACCCGTGCGGCGGCGCTGACCGCGAGCGCTTCGAGGTCGGTTCGACTCGACGGCCATGCAACCGGCACGATCATTGCCGCGAGCGCCGGTGCGTTCTCGGCCAGGGTTTCGAGGAACAGTCCGGTGAGAAGCGGCTGGCGGCTGCTGTCGCGTACGATGGCGACAGAGCGGGCAAGCAAGGAGACGACGATGGCGGGAATCGAAAGACCCGGCACGTTACCCGCCAACGCGTGGTATACGACGGTCGGACCGAGCAGTCGCGCTCGGGTGCCACTCGGGAGAGTGTGAGGGCGGTCGAGCCCGCTGGGGGTGGGGGCTTCCTCGTGGATCAGGCGGTGGACGCTCTCTGTGGTGATTACCGAGAAAATGTTGTCGAGTCCGCGCCGCAGCATGGCGGGGGCGACCCGAAGAGGCTCACAGAGTTCCTCCACGGCCCGGTTGCGTCCTTCGTAGCTCGCATCGAGCCAACGCTCGGCGGCCTGTGCAATGGCCGCTACGATCGTATCGTTGGTGTAGCGGCGGAGAACCTGTTTGCGCGCCGCCAATGCGCTCTCGAGTACCCGTGCGAGTTGTTTGTTGGTGTCCTCCGTCGACGAGTGTCGGCGATGGGGTGGCCTTGTGACGGAAGTTTCGCTCATCGACTCGTACGGCCGCTTACGGAAGGGGAAGGTCGTTGAAACCGACCATCAGTTGCGAACAACCTCGCGACTCCGCCATGGGCATACGCCCGCACAGCTCGAATCCCCTGCCTCGTTTTCGCCCTAGATCCAGCGTTTGCAGGCAGCTTACAGTATCCCAATTGGCCAAGTCGAAGTGACGGAGTATGCCGCGCTCGCCTTCCGCAACGGGAGTCAAGCCGACGGGATCAACGACCGTGGTGTGCACCCACGCCGGCCCGAGTTTGGCGCGCGGGCTGAGACCGCCTTCGACACGCGTGAGGAGCGTATCGTCGTAGAACTGCGAAAGCATCTCGGTCATCCCATACTGATTCAGACACGCGTAGGCCGGAACGTGCAGGTAGCGCCAAGCCGCCTTGAGTATGCCACGCGGGGAAAACACCGGGGCCACTCCCTTGCCCCCACCGGTATCGACGATTCGGCTGTCGGCCGGCAAACGCAGTGGCTCATCGTGCGAGCGCATCGCCGTGAACAGAGCGGTGAGGGCCGAGCTGATCGAAAGGATCAGAGCCGGTCGTGCACTCTCCGCCGCATTTCGTAACCAAGACAAAGCAGAATCTATATCGGCCTTGCCGCGGGAATCAAAGGCAACCCGGGCCGCGGCGTCGCCGAACTCGGAACAACACCAGGTGAACATCCGCCCGAGCGAGGAGTCCCTGGAGCTTTGCCGGCTCGGGCCGAGGACGAGTACCGACATAGGCCCAGGCTGATCCGCCAACACCATGTCGGCGAAATGGGTCATCGCCGACAGTCGGTAGCTATCGAGATTGCGCAGAGCGTGATGGCTTCGTTTGTGCGTTCCCTGCGTGGTGCCGCTACTGCGGAACGCGAAGGGCCGGCGTTCCACAAATCCGAGGTCTCCCTTGAATGCCTCGGTGGGCAAAGCCGGGATGTCATCCAGGCGCACGACGTCGACGGGAGTACGCCCGCGCCGTCGGCAAAAATCGTGGTAGACCGAACAGTTGCGATATTGATAGGCGAAGACTTCGAGAGCCGTTTCTTCGAAGTCGGCGCCGTTGCCTCGGTTTCGGATGAAGGTTTCGATTTCGGCTTGCATGCGACCTCATCGCCCCGGGTACCAGCGCCGCCGGGCTCGGGTTTTGACCCTGGCATACGCCGGGCTAAGCTCTGCGTATGCCAGAAGATGAGGAAATTTCCGAGTTGGAGGAACTCTTCTACCGAGGCACCGATCTTCACGGCGAGGGCAAATACGATGAGGCCATGGGCGTGTTTGACGATTGCTTGGCCAAAGATCCGCAATACAAAGACGCCATTCTCGGGAAAGCCATGTGCTGCCTAGCACAGGAGAACTACGAAGAAGCGATTGGTCTCGGCCGTCGCTTGGTTGAGATTGATCCTGACGACGTGCTTTCCTACACGAACCTTTCGATGTTTTACCAGCGCGCCGGCATGATCGAGGAGGCCGAAGAAGCCGGTGCCCGTGCGCGGGTACTCGACTGGAAGCGGCAGCTCGAGGATTGAAGGCGAAACGATCGACGATGGCCGAGCAACGCAGCGATACGGAGATGATCGAGCGCCTTCTGGAACGTTGCAAACTCGTGGTCGCGGTTTCCGAGGAAATCTCCGTCGAAAGCAAACTCGAGATTCAGCCGATGCTGAAGGAGCTGCAACAGGCCTTGGCCTTACCCGAGGCCGACCAGAACCGCCAGCGGATACTGGCCTATCACCAAGCGGTGTTGGAACTGTGTGAGGATTACCCCGACGTCACCGCCCTGATGGGTGCGGTCGGCAACTTCGTCAGCTATCTGTAAAGGGGCAACGAAGAGCCGTCTCGCCACTCGCCCGCTGCGTTATTTCGCTTGTTTCTTCGCCTTGTGTAGATCTCGCTCGCAGACTTCCTTGTCCCGGTCTACCCGTGCGAGAACGGTCGACATGCTCTCCCGTTTGTTCTTCACCCTCACGATCTCGTCCTGGCTTTCGGCCAGCTGTGCGGCCAGTTTCGGTGCGTTGCCCCACTTCATGTAGCCGCCGAAGAAACCCGCTCCGATCAGCGCCGCAGCAACCACCAGACGTCCGGCCCATTCCCATGCCGCCTCGTTCAGTTCCTCCTGAGCATGTTCGTCGTCAGCCATGATTCCTCCTTCGCTGTGTGACGGCACCCCCCTTCGTATCGCAGGGAACGCTGAGAGCGCTCACAACCTAGCAAAGGCACCGGCCCAGGTCTACGCCGTCGGTCTTTTCGAGGATTTTCCGGGCGATCGGTGGCGTCGGGTTGCGGAGGTTTCGGGCGACGATTATCGTCGCCTCGTGGAACAGACACAGCAAGGTTGGGCGGTCGTTTTGGGCGCATCCAGTGGATTCGGTTCGGCGGTGGCTCGCGAGTTGGCGGCGAGAGGCATCAACATCTGCGGGGTGCACCTCGATCGAAGGTCAACGATCGCCGCCGCCGAGGAGACCAAATCGGCGATCGAAGCCGCCGGTGTCGAGGCTTTGTTCTTCAACGTCAACGCAGTCGACGGCGAAAAACGTAGGGCTATCCTGGATGCCCTTTCGCCGCGAAGCGGGCGAGGTGGGGTGCGGCTGCTCTTTCACTCGTTGGCCTTCGGCTCTTTGGTGCCTCTGATTGCCGATGACCCACGGTCATCGGCAAGTGCGCGGCAGATTGCGATGACACTGGAGGTCATGGCGAACTCACTGGTGTATTGGAGCCAGGACTTGGTCTGGCGGGGATTATTGGGTGAAGGTGGACGAATTTTGGCGATGTCTTCGGCCGGTTCGACGCGTGCGACGCATGGCTACGGAGTCGTGTCGGCCGCCAAGTCAGCACTTGAGGCCTACGTTCGGCAACTTGCCGTGGAGTTGGGCCCGCGCGGCATCGCCGTAAACACGATTCGTGCGGGGGTGACCGATACCGCCGCGTTACGCAAGATCCCCGGCAGTGAGGGGTTGAAGGCCCACGCACGCACAGTGAATCCGGGCCGCCGTCTGACCGAGCCCGTCGATGTTGCCCGTGCCGTGGCGCTCTTGATCGAGCCCGGTGCGGCGTGGATTTCCGGCAACGTTATCGGCGTCGACGGCGGCGAGGACGTTGCTGCCGGGTAAGGTCCCAGGGCCTTCGTAGACGGTCGCGTCAGGTGAACGCGGTCATGAGGAGGCGCTTGATGTCCTGCACCGTCACGTAGGTCAACGCCCCCAGGATCAACACCCAGCCGGCGGCGCTGAGGGGAAGGTGCAATCGCGCCAAGTCGACGTCCATTTTCTCGAGCGCATACAGAAGAATTTTTCCGCCGTCCAGGGGAGGCAGCGGTAGTAGGTTGATGACCGCCAGGTTCAGGTTGAGTACGATACTGAGCTGAAGAGCGCGCACAAGTGAGCCGCCCATAAAATCTCCCCCTTCGGCAACCAGGCCCACGAGGCCTGAGACTTCTCCACTGTGGGAGAATATCTTCGGAACCGTTGCCAGAACCTTCCAGAAGGCGTCGGCGGTCTGGACGAAGGGCTGTAAGAGAAGATCGGCCGGGCCGAAACCGTTGGAAAGCAGATTCAAGCCCGCGAACGCGACGACGGTCAAAGCGATGTTGGCCGCCGGACCACCCAAAGAAAACAGCACGCGTTTGCCGACGGGTAGTTCGAAGAACGCGTTCTCGCCCTGCATTCCGACCAGCACGTAGCCACCGACGGGGATCATCGAGATGCGGTATTCCGTCTCTCCCGACGTCCACGACCATAGCGACGGCCCAAAGCCGACCGAAAATCGTGCGATGGGTATTCCGAGCCGTCGAGCCACGGCGAAATGCCCGAGTTCGTGAATCAGTATGAAACTGCTGAGGAGAACGAAAACGATTAGGTAGGTCATCCACCTTCTTTGCTAAATGCCGGCGCAAGGCGTTGCAACATCTTGGCCGTTTCGAAGACGCTTTTCTTCGTGCATAGGCGTTGTTTTCCCTATCTGTCGTCGCACTTGCTGCAGCGCTTGTTAGGTTCGCGCTAGTGGCAACCGTAAAGGAACAACCGGCGGTAGGTCAGTTGGTAGGGACTCGAGCCGCCGAGTTCCACGAGCAAGCGTTCTCGATAACGCTCGAGGAAGCGGTCGAAGACTTCGGTCGCCAAGCGCCGTTCGAAATCGGTGAGTAGCGTGCTGCGCACCCAATCGACCACCGCCGAAGTCGAGGCCAGGTCATGCCTGTAGCTTCGGTATTCGCAGCGAACGCGCGAGAATCCGATGGTGCTCAGAAGATTTTGGTAGGCCGCCGGGCTCAGGACCGGCGTGCGTCGTTGATAGCCGCTCAGTGCCCGCGCAAACGGTTCCTCGGCGGCAACTTGGTTGGCGATCCAGTTGGAGGGATGTGTTTCGTTGGCCGGCACTTGTACGGCCAGTTGACCCTTTTCGCTTAGAATCGCCGACAGGCGGGTGAACAGGCGAGGATGATCGGGTACCCAATGTAGCGCTGCGTTCGACAGGACCAGGTCATAGCTGCCGGGCTCGGCCCTGAACGCGGCGATGTCGCCTTGCTGCAATCGGAAATCCGCGGGCAGCTCGGCCGGGGCTGACGCCAACATGGCCGCCGAACTGTCGATGCCCAAGGTGTCGGCGGCGCGCAAGCGGTGGTGCGCGGCGAGGGTCAGTTCACCGCTGCCGCAGCCGAGATCAACAATATTCATGCCCGGGTGAGGTTCGATGTAGGTGAGCAAATCGAAAAACGGCCGTGCGCGTTCGTTCTTGAAAGCCGAGTAGTTTTGGGGCTGCCAGAGATCCGCCATGACCTATAGGCTCTACGGAAACTTTGTTCCTTTGGATACAAAGCGGGTACCGATTTCGTCTACGGAAGTTTCGCCTCCGAGCTCGGCGGGACGGGAGCCGAGTTCGATCGCAGTCGGTCCGGGGGGCAGGCGCGAAGAAAGGCTCACCGCAAGACGGAGAGGGCTATCGCGCCACGTGAAAATGAGTTCACCGTTGCCGGGCTCGCATCGGCCGCCCGCGAGATCGCTCCATAGTTTACGCGCGGCGAGTTCTTCGTTCGCGCATAGTCGTAAGCCAACCACGTGCGCGGTTTCCGGCGCAGGCGCTTGCGGTGCGGCCGGAAATTCGAAATCGGCGCTCCAACCCGGATCAAGGTCGGGATGGGATTCGGCGAGTTGAACGACAATGCCCTGGGCCTGTTTCGGGTGAAGGAAGGCTTCTTTCCATCCCGGGTTCGAATCGTCGAAGCCAACGACCTTGTATCCGTGGTATTCGGCGGCAGCTCTGGCGGCGTGGATGTCCGGCACCTTGAAGGTCACGTGATGCACGCCCGGACCCCGTTGTTGGAGAAAGCGGTGGAGGAACCCCCCGGGAGGGCCGGCCGGCATGATGGCCTCCAGACGCGCTCCGCTGAGAAACTCCCACTGCGCACCCATAAAGCCCGCCGCCGGTCCGCCCGCGTAGGGCCTAGCCCCGAGCACGCCGCAGAAAAAGCGCATGGGCGCGGACAAATCATGGGTTGCCAGTCCGATATGGTCGAGAACGGCCGGTCCTATGTTGTGATTCGGCGTCGTATTCACCCTTGTATTCGCCCCTTTCCGAGTCGGCACGGTCGCGGCGAAGCTACTGGCCAGCGCAGTGCGTTGCAAATCCGGTCACCAGGGTCCGGTGGCGGGATGTCAGCCCTTGACGGCAGCCGAATATCTAGAATACGCTACGCCGGAGTCGCGCTCGCCTCGGCTGAGAGGGAGGGAACGGCATATACATGGGAAGTTCCGCTCGAACATCCGCCGGCATCTTTGCCGGGGTCGCGGTTGCAAGCTGTTTGGTCTTGGTTGCCGGCAGCGCCTGGGCTGCCTTGGTCCGCGGTGGCGGCAACCGATCTACCGACTGTATCGCGGTCTTTGATGCACCGGGTGCCAACAAACCGGCGCCGCCGAAAGTCGCCAGGAACGTCGATTGCACCGACGGTGATCCGAGTTGTGACGCGGATGGGGCCCGCAACGGAATCTGCGTGTTCGACTTACAGGTCTGCCTGAATTCGGACGGCTTTGTCGCCGAGTGTACGCCGGAGGAGGTCGATTCGGTCACCGTCGAACACGCCGAAGACAACGGTGATCCCAAATTCGACCCAGATTTTCAGGCGATTCAGCTGCGTCTCAACCTTCTCGAGATGCCCAACAATCAGAACCTCAATGACTGTACCGTCGTAAGTTCGATCACCGTGGCTCTCAAAGGGCCGAATAGTAGCAACAAGATGCGAGCGGGTCGCAAGAGACTCAAAGTCAGCGCCGATGGGCGCGCGAGCGGTCGTAACAAAATCGATCGCGACCGGCTGCGCTTAAAATGCCGCCCCGAAGGCGACAGGATCTATCTCCCCGTCGATCTATTCGACAGCACGTTCGATCGCATCACGCAGCAGGTGTTCGCGCCCAGCTGTGCGCTTTCCGCTTGTCACGACGATCAGAGCAATGCCGGAGGCATGAACCTTTTGCCGATCAACGCCTTTGCGCAGATTGTAGGCGTCGTGCCGATGAATCTCGCGGCCGCCGGCGACGGCCTGTTTCGTATTGACGCCGTGGGGGACTTCAATAACAGTCTCCTCTACCGAAAGATTACCGGAAACCTACCCGCCGGTTACGGCGGGCGAATGCCCCTGGGCATGCCGAGTCTTGACCCGAACCTGATCGAGCTGATTCGTCTTTGGATCGTCGGTGACGCCGTGACCGGGCCGGCTCCACAAACGGGTTGGGTGACGGGGACAACCGGGCAGTGACAAGGACGGACAGCGCGAGGGAATAGTCGATGGCGGGTTGGAATCTGGAAAATGCGACGCATCTGCTGCGGAGAGCGGGATTCGGTGGAAGCCCCGAATCCATGCAGGACTTTTTTGCCGACCATACCACTGTGGAAAGTGCAGTTGATGAACTGCTCAGCTTCAAAGGCAAACGCAGTAAGCCACCCGCGAAAAAAGATGACAGCGACGAGACACTTCTGAAGATGCAGCGCTGGTGGCTCAAGCACATGCTCAAAACCAAGCGACCGAGAGACGCGGCTCGAGAAAAGCTCGTGTTGTTCCTGCACGACCATCTCGTCAGCGGCGCGTGCAAGATGCCGGAATTCCGCTGGCTCTCCTACCAGAACCGATTGTTCCGGAATATAGGAGGCGGAAACTACAAGAACTTGATACGAGAGTTCAATCGCGATCCTGCCAATCTCATCTATCTGGACGGCGTGATCAATCGCAAGAACAACGTCAACGAGAACTGGGGCCGAGAGGTGATGGAACTATTTTGCCTCGGCGTCTCGCAGATCGGAGACGACGGTGATCTCGACCCTGCCTTCCCCAACTACAGCGAGGCCGACGTTCATAACCTCGCACGCGCGAGCAGCGGCTGGACCGGGGACTTCGTCAACGACAAGGGACAGTATCACGGCACCTTCTTGCTCTCCGACTACGACGCCAACAACAACCCCAAGACTCCGGTTCCCATCGACCTCTTCGACGACGGTTTCGGAGGGTTTGCCTACAGTGGTCAGAACCTGCGTTTCGACGACGCCGTGGCCGGTACCAACGACGATGCGTTGAAGTACATTTTTGAGAAAACCGATCGCGATGGAAACAACCAGGTCGGCATGTTTCTCGCGAACAAACTCTGGACTTGGTACGTGTTTCCGCCGCCGTCGCTCAATTTCGCGGCTCTCGGCTCGGTGCATGCCGATATGCGTGCGCTGTTTGCCGACTTTGCCGCCCAGTTCTCCGACGCCGCGACCCCGGGGCAGTTCGACCTCAGGCGTCTGTTGCGTGCGATCTGGACTTCAGAGGAGTTCTACAGCACCGAGTCCAAGAGCCGTGCGGTGAAGAACCCCTCAGACTACGTTGTGCAGGCTCTCAAGGCCTTCGGCGTCAAAGGCAATGCCAAGGAAATAGGCGACAGCCGCCGGGAACTTGGTGAATCGGTATCGCGTATGGGCATGACGCTGTTTGAACCGCCCAATGTGGCCGGCTGGCCGGGCGGACTCGAATGGATCAACGCCGGTACTCTTTTGGAGCGGATGGAGTTCGCCAGAGATTTCGGCGCTGCCGACTTCGGCTCCATGAGGATTCGTTTCAGGAAAGTCGAGAACATCAAGGCGCTGCTCGGCAATCCGGCTGTGCCGGTGGAAAGCGTTGTGGACGCCTTGATCGCGCAGGGTGGTTTCGACCTAGGGCCGACGGCGTTCAGTCTCGGACAGCGTGATGCGTTGATATCCTTTGCCGGCGGTGCAGGCTCGACGTTGGATCTCAGCGACGAATACACAGCCGATGTGACGACGAAAGTACGCGGACTCATTGCTCTTCTCTACCAGACGGCCGAGAGCCATATCTACTGAGGGCTTCATCATGGCGATTACGAGAAGACAATTTCTGAAGAGAAGTGCATTCGCCGCGGCAGGTGTGACTGCCGGCCGGTACATGCGCTTGCTGCCGGGCACGAACGTGAGCTGGGCCGCGGGGCCGACCAACAAGATCGTGGTGATCGTCCAATTGAGAGGCGGCAACGACGGTCTGGGAACGATTTATCCGGTTGGTCCGAACGGGCCGGGGACCCAGCGAGGGAACTACGAATTCGTGCGCCCCACCTTGGCGCTGCCGGACACGGATAGCGGTGTGGCCAGCGTGTATTCATCGGTTCTTCCGAGTGCGACGAGTGTTCTCTCTGTGGGCCAGGATATCGACGGTGACGAGTATGCTTTGCATCCGGTGATGATGCGCTTGCACAACATCTGGAACACAGGGCAGATGGCGATTTGCACCGGTGTGCACTACCCGCATTCCAATCACAGCCATTTCCGCAGCGAAGAAATCTATGACACGGGCGACCCCTTGGGCAACGGTGGGCGGGGATGGTTCGGCAGATATTTGGACACGGTCGGCTTCTCACCGACCGACGTACCGGTCGTGATCATGGACAACCAACTCAACCCGGTGTTCACGCCGTCGACCGCGAGCTTGTTTGCCATCAGGCGTCTCGACAACCTTGTGTTTCCCGCCACAGGCTCGATCGGGGAGCAAGCTCTGAAGCTGGCCGCCATCCAAAACATTCTCGGCGATGCCGCCGCTCTTGATCCGGCGGTGCTGCCTGAACTGGTCAAGATCGGACAGACCGGTGATGCGACGCTGATGAAGATGGGCGAGTACTACACGGGCAATGGATTTCCTAGCGAGGGCAATACCGCCTTGGTGGAACCCTTGCTGTTGAACTCCAACGGCAAGTACACCCGCAACAATGACCTGGTCTACAACTCGCCGCTGAACGGGCTGTCGGGCGGTCTCGCCCGCGATCTTCGCCACGTCGCCGCTATCATCCGTTCGAGCCAGGGTGGCAACGTCGGGGCCTGTTACTTCCACGTCAACCAGGGGGGCTTCGATACCCACTCGAACCAGGAGAAAGGCTTTTTCCACTCCGGGCTCTTGTATGAAATCAGCGAAGCCGTGGGCGCATTTTACGAAGATATGAGCCAGTCGATCAGCTTGCCGGGTACGGGTGGCTACAATCCCGCCAACTATCGAACAGGCTCTGTTATCGACGATGTCGTCATCGTTACGTTCTCGGAGTTCGGGCGGACCCTGGCGCAAAATGCGGCGGGTGCCAATTCAGCGGGGACCGACCACGCCGCCAGTGCTCCGCAGATCGTCATGGGCGGCCAAGTGCAAGGCGGTATCTACGGGCCCTATCCGAAGATCGATGATCCTGCGGCCGCACGTGACAACGATCTCAAATATGTATTCGACGTGCGGGATTTCTACGGAACGATCCTCGATCGATGGCTGGGAGTACCCAACAGTGCGATCGCCGGTAGTGGTAACGGGTTCATCTTCCCGCTCACGCCTGAACTCGACGATGACGGGCGCAACTATCTAGGCTACACGCCGATCTCCTTCCTGCTTTGACCGCGCGTAGTGTGCGCGGGTTGAGCCGCCACGCACACTACGTGTCCGGCGGCGTGTTGTTTGCTTTGCGGCAGATCGCTCCGCCGCCAAGCGGCGGCCGCGCTATCATGGTGGCGCATCATGGCTACTTTGATGGACCGTATCGTGTCCGGGAGCCGAGCTTCACGGCGGAGGGCGGTGAAGGGATCCCCGGCACCACAGCCCGCCGAAGAATCGGTGCCGGAGCCCGTGGCGAGCGAGTCCGAACGCGTCTATGAGACGGCGTCCGGTGTCGCTCGAACCTGGATCCTCGCGCTGGTTTTCCTTACTCCGGCCATCCTGCCGATTCTGGCCGCCACTCCCGTGCACGATCCCGATATCTGGTGGCATCTGGCGACCGGGCGTTGGATCTGGCAACACGGCGCCGTGCCGCATTATGATCCGTTCCACATCGGGGCGAATCCTGCCGAATGGGTTGCGTACAGCTGGTTGTACGACGTTGGCATCTACACGCTCTACCTTCGCCTCGGGTTGCAAGGCCTGTTCCTCTACTCGGTCGGTATGTCTCTGGCAGTCACTGCCGCCTTGTACCGTCTGATACGAAGACTCGAACCGCGCTTTGTAGTCTCCTGTGTCCTGACCGCGTTGGTGGCCACGGCGGTATGGCGGCACCAGGGTGTTCGAACCTTCCTGATAACCATTTTGTTTACAGCGTTGGAACTCAACGTACTTTGGGCGGCACGACGAGGCCGTAGCGCCGCTCTCCTTCTTCTCCCCCCTTTGTTCGTGTTGTGGGCGAACCTTCATATCCAGTTCGTGTACGGATTGGCGATCCTCGCCCTGGCGGTCATGGAATCGAGCGTCGACCGCATACGGGGACTCCCTGCCTGGTACGCCGAACGCGATGGCTTCGCCGGAGCATGGATCCTCCCGATAAGCCTGCTGTGTTGTGCAGCGACGTTGGCCAACCCTTACGGTTGGAAGGTCTATGTTGTGGTGTATCAGTATGTCACCCAGGCGGCCCCGTGGACCTACCTCGGCGAATTACGTGCGCCGACGTTCCGCAGCGTGTCCGATTGGCTGTCGCTTGCGGCGGCGCTGGGGGGCGCCTTTTGTCTCGGCCGGCGCGGAACCGCAAGACCCTTCACCCTAGGCCTATTGGCGCTGGCTGCGTTCCTCTCCTTTCATGCTATGCGCGACACTTGGGTCGTGGCGATGGTCGGGGTGGTTGTCATGGCCGACGGCCGCACACCGTTCGTGCGGCCGAAGTGGAACGCTGCCTGGCTGGGTCGGGCGCTCAAAGTCTCTGCGGCGGTCGCTGTAACGGTCACCTTGGTGTGGATAGGTGCGAAAACCGGCCAAGCCGACCTGGCCGAAGCGGCTGCGTCTCGGTTTCCTGCCAAGGCGGCCGACTATGTAGCCGAGCACGGTTACAAAGGGCGTTTGTACAACCACTTTGACTGGGGAGGCTACTTGATCTGGCGGCTTCCTGAGCTACAGGTCTCGATCGACGGTCGAACCAACGTGTACGGAGACCGTGTGCTCGAGCGTTCCATGGCCACCTGGGGTGCAGGCAAGGGATGGGACGAAGATCCCGGCCTTCTCTCGGCTGACGTCGTCATCGCCGACAGTGGGCAGCCTCTGACGTCGATGCTCAACGTCGACCGGCGCTTCCGGCGCGTATATCACGACGAATTAGCCGCGGTGTTTGTGCCGCTCCGGCACTAGCTTGGCTCGCGGCCCGAGTTTCTCTTTCAATTGCCGGCGGAAGCGCTCACAAGGGTCTCGGTCGCTTTCGCGCGGAGTGAACCAAACATAGTCGAACGGTAGCCGGGAGGCTGCAACACCTTCCGCGTACTCGCCGGGCCGGTTGACGCCCTCGGAGACCTCAATGAATGCGATCGCGGCCACCGTGCGTCGGGGCCGAGAGCGCCGCAGCAAGGCCTCGACTCCTCGGTCCGTTCGGATGTGGCCGGCTCCGGCGATGAGAACGGCCGAGTCGTATCGGCCCACGCTGCGTGCCATGCGGATGTCGCGAGCGTGTTGGATCGCGACCATGGCTTTTGCAAACTCTTTGTCGGCGTAGCCGCAGTGTGCACGAATGACCTCACGGGTCATCGCCGCGTAGTCTTTATTGGATAGAGGTTCGGCGAGTCCGAGTTTTGCGAGTATGGACGGATCGGTGTCATCGCTCCTGTGAGAGAGGAGAGCCTGCACGAGATCGCTGCGCAGGTTGGCTGCGCGTATAGGGAGCCGGTTGCCGAGCGCCAGGCCGATCAGGGGTTCGTACATACGATAGTCGGGCCAACCGCGCGCTTGCCAGTCGACGGCAGCTCCGAATCCCGCCGCCGTCGCGTGTCTTCTTTTTAGGTAGCTTCTAACCAGGGGCTGCTGGTCGGTGTTGAGCATCTCCATGACGACGGCCGGCCTACGTCCCGATCGGATGATTTGTTGCAGAATCCATTTCTGCAGCCTGTGATGATCGGGGTTATCGTGTTGTTCGCCGAGAAGAATATAATCGGCTTTGGCGAGCTGTGCGATAAGCTGCCCGGGCGTGAGGAAAGCGGTGGAGGTCTCCGATGCGGGTGCTCGCGCCACGCTCAAGGGCATGCTTGGCG
>CAZKLE010000030.1:0-18918 GCA_964553415.1 uncultured Myxococcales bacterium | reverse complement strand
CGATCAAACGCCTGGGCCTGCCGCTGATCGCCATGACGGGGAATACCGGCTCGCCCCTGGCCGAGGCGGCCGATGTCGTGCTCGACGTCGGCGTCGCGCGCGAAGCCTGCCCCATGAATCTAGCCCCGACAGCCAGCACCGCCGCGACCCTGGCCATGGGTGACGCCCTGGCTGTCGCCGTCCTCGAAGCCAAGGGATTCACCGAGCGCGACTTCGCCGTGTTGCATCCCGGCGGTGCTCTCGGCCGCCAGCTCCTACGCGTGTCCGAAGTCATGCACTCGGCTTCAACGGTGCCTTTGGTGGGTTCGGGAAGCTCGCTCGAGGACGGTCTCTGCGTCATGACCGAGGGCGGGCTCGGAACCGTCGGCGTCATCGACGAATCCGGGTGCCTGGTCGGCGTGATCACCGACGGCGACCTGCGCCGCGCGGTCATGCAACACAAGGACCTGGACGGGCTCGCGGTCGAGCAGGCCATGACCACATCGCCCAAGACCGTGAGAGCGCAAAGCCTCGCAGCCGAAGCGCTCGCCCTTATGGAACGCCACACGATCACGAGCCTTTTTATCCTCGACACGGACGGCAAGCCGCGGGGCATCATCCATCTGCACGATCTGCTGCGTGCAGGTGTTGCCTGAGCTAGCGCGCCGTGCCTCGAACTCTCCTACGCGTCCTACTCGTCGCATTCGTCCTCATCGCCGTACCCCTGGCATTCCTGCGCGGCGCCGACCACGTGGCGCTCAACCGTGTGCTCGATCTCACCAGCGGGGGCATCAGCAGGTTGCCAGAGTTGCTGCAGAGAATCCGTGACTTTCACCGCGTCGTCACCCGAGACGGCCGTCGCACGCTCGAGCTGTCGGCCAAAGAAGCAAGTTTCTTCAAAGACGACCGTGCGGTCCTGGTCGTGGAACCAAAGATCGTGTTCTTCGACGAAGGGCGCCGCTTCGCCGTTGTCGCCGCAGACCGCGCCAGAGTATTTCTTTCAGGGTTCGAGGCCGACGAAGTCCGTCTGGAGGGGAACGTGCAGTTCGATCTCAAGCGCTTCCATCTTTCCGCCCGCCACGTCACTTTCAACCGCAACGACGCGCGCATCGACGCCCACGGAGAGGTCGAACTGACCTCTCCGCAGCTGCGGATCCGCGGCGATACTCTGCACCTGGATCTGACCACGCGCCGGCTCAGCATCGATGATCACGTCCACGTCCGAGTCGCCCAGGAGGACGCAGGATGAGCATGCCGGCATGGACGGTGCCCGCGTGCGCGATCGGACTGTGCCTGGTCCTGATGGTTCCCTACGCCCGGGGCCAGGACAATGAACGCCGGGCCGAGGACGTCCTGGATTCGATCAGCGGTTCGCTCGGAGTGCTCGAACTCTCAGAGCTTTCCGAAGCCGTCGAGGTCAGTGCCGACCATTTGGACTACGATTACCGCAGCGGCCGAATCCTTTGCCACGGCAACGTCGTCGTCACGCAAGGAGAGGTGAGCCTGCGGGCCTCGGAACTCAAGATTGTGCCCGTACGGTCGGGCACGAAGACCTTCCGCCGCATTACCGCGCACGGAGACGTCTCGGTCACCAACGGGCGAGCGACGGCAAGCGGCAACACCGCGGTATACGATCAGGGCGACGGGAGGATCACCCTGCGTGGGGGTGCTCAGCTGGCCTCGGAGAATAAATCCGTGAGCGGCGAAAAGGTTGTCTTCAACCTCGATGAGGGAAGAGCGCGTATCGAGAGCGGCAAACAACCGGTGCGTGCCGTCATTGAAACCGGCGACCGGAATAAGGATGGTGGACCGGTCAAGCACTCCGGAGAGACAAAACAGTGAAAGGGGATGGAGCACTCAGGGCCGAAGAACTCATAAAGTCCTACTCGCACAGGCGGGTGGTCGACCGGCTCAGCCTCAGCGTCGAAAGAGGCGAGATCGTCGGCCTGCTCGGCCCCAACGGTGCCGGCAAGACGACCTCGTTCCACATGATTGTCGGCTTCGAGCGTCCCGACGAGGGCGACATCCTGCTGGGAAACCGCAGTTTGGCGGGCATGCCCATGTACCAGCGGGCTCGCCTCGGCATCTCCTATCTGCCTCAGGAAGCCTCCGTGTTCCGAGGCCTCTCGGTAGAGGACAACTTGTTGGCCATCATCGAAAGCCTCGACCTGTCGCAAGCGGCGCGCCACGACAGGCTGGAGGATTTGCTCGAAGAACTCGGTGTCGCTCACCTGCGCGCCACGCGAGGGGCGGCTCTGTCGGGGGGCGAGCGGCGGCGCGTAGAGATCGCGAGGGCCTTGGTCACTTCGCCGCATTTCATCCTGTTGGACGAGCCTTTTGCGGGAATCGACCCGATCGCCGTCATCGAAATTCAGACCATCATTTCTCAGTTAAAAGCCCGCGGAATTGGTATTCTGATTACGGATCACAACGTGCGGGAAACACTCGGGATTTGTGACCGTGCCTACATCTTGAATGAAGGCAGGGTACTTGAGGAGGGCCCTCCCGAATACATAGCCTCGAGCAAAAAAGCTCGAGAGATCTATTTGGGCGAACGCTTCACGCTCTGACGCACAGGCAGCAGCAATCTACATGGCACTCGAACAACGTCTAAACCTCTCGGTCAAGCAGACGCTCACGCTGCGCATGACCCCCCAGCTTCGTCAGGCGATCAAAATTCTCCAGGTCTCGCGCCCGGAGCTGGAGAACATGGTGGCCGAGGAGCTCGAGCAAAATCCGACGCTCGAGGAAAAGGAGGGATCCTCGGTAAGCGACGAGTTCACCTCGCGCACGGGTGACGTCGAGACCATCGAGTCCGAAGCGACCGACAAACCCGCGGGTGAGGAGACGCCCAGCGAAACTGCGACCATCGAAAACGTCGACTGGGACGACTACGTTGACCGTTATGCCGGAGATTTCCACGGTTCGGTGAACAGCGGCTCGGACCTGGACGACCGTCATGCGGGCCTCATCGAGAATACCGCCAGAGCCCACGATACGTTAACGGACGCGCTGCTCGACGAGTTGAATCTCGCCGCGATGAACGACGAAGAACGCCGAGTCGGCCGCTTCGTCATTCTCAACTTGAACAGCGACGGGTACCTCACCTGTTCGCGCGAAGAATTGGCCTTCATGGCCGGCACGACGACGGAGATGGTGCACGAGGCCTGTGAGATCGTTCAAGAATTCGAGCCGCCGGGATGTGCTTGCGTAGACCTCCAAGAGTGCCTGCTGCTGCAACTTCGACTGCGTGGCTACGAGGACGATGACTACGTTGTACTCATCGTCCGTGAGCACCTGAAGGATTTGGAATCGCGCCGCTACGACAGGCTGGCGAAGACCTTGGGCTGCGACACGGAAGAGGCCGCCGAAGCGCACAAGATCATCCGCAGCCTCGAGCCCAAACCGGGTCGAAACTACAACGACAACGAGACCAAATTCATCAGCCCCGACGTCATCGTACGCGTCATCGACGGCGAACCGACGGTCATCCGAAACGACGACGGAATTCCGGATCTGCAAGTCAGCAGCTACTACACAAAACTTCTCGAAGAAAAACTGGCGCCGGGAGACGCGCGGGGATACCTGCAAGAGAAGGTTCGGGCAGCGGTTTGGTTGATCAAGTCGATAGAACAGCGCCAGCGCACTCTCTACAAGGTCACCGAAAGCATCGTCCGCCGTCAGCACGACTTTTTCCTGTACGGAGTCGCGCATCTGAAGCCGATGGTGCTCAAGGATGTAGCCAACGATATCGGCATGCACGAATCAACGGTCAGTCGGGCCACCGCCAACAAGTACGTCCAGATCGACCGTGGAATCTACGAACTCAAATATTTCTTCACCAGCAGCCTCAAGAGCACAGACGGTTCCGAGGTATCCTCGGAAAGCGTCAAACAGCAGATCCGCCAGATCGTCGGCCAGGAAGATCCCCATAAACCCCTGAGCGACCAGGTGATCGCGGCCGAGCTGGCCAAGCGCAACGTTGACATCGCACGGCGAACCGTGGCCAAATACCGCGAGTCGCTGGGAATACTCCCTTCGTCCAAGCGCAAGAGGTATTCGACGGAGGGGTGACTTCAGCATAGACAACAAAGCTCGAGGGAGTTGCCGTGCAAGTATCCGTTACCTTTCGACACATGGATTCCTCTGAACCTCTGGCCGAGTACGCGACCGACAAAGTATCGAAAGTCACCGCCAAGTACCTGAAGAACGCACAAGAGGCGCACGTCATCTTGTCGGTCAACAAGCACCGCCAGTTGGCCGAAATCAATATCCACGCCACACGTTTCAGTATTACCGCCCACGACAGTCAGGACGATCTCTACGCGGCGATCGACAAGGCGATCGCCAAGGTAGAGAGCCAGCTGCGGAAACACAGCCAAAAGCTGAATCGAAGCAAAGCCCGCGCGGATGTTACGTCTGAGTTCGAGCCGATCACGGTCGAAGTTATCGAAAGTGAAAGCGACCGAGGCGAAGCCCCCGGAACACCGAAGGTGGTGGCTACCGAAGCGATACCCGCAAAGCCCTTGTCGCTGGAGGATGCAATCTTCCAGCTAGAACTCAACAACTCCGAGTTCCTGGTGTTCCGTGATGCCTCCAGCGAACAGATTCAGGTGATCTACAAAAGACGCGACGGCAACTACGGACTCATCGCGCCCAACGCATAGCGGATCGCCATGAAGATTGCCGACATCCTCGACGCACACCGCGTCATACTCGACCTCAAAGCGAACACAAAACGCGAGGTCCTCGAAGCTCTCGCGAGTACGGTGGTCGCTACGCATCCCGACATCGACCTCGACGCTCTCGTGGAAGCGCTGGTAACACGCGAAGACGCCAGCAGTACCGCGATCGCCGATGGCATCGCGATCCCGCACGGCAAAGTCGCGCTCGGCGAGGAAGTCGTCGCCGCCTTCGGGCTTTCGCGCGAGGGGGTCGACTTCAACTCCGTCGACGGTCACCCGACCCATCTGTTTTTTCTGCTGGTCTCACCCGAGAGCCACCCTTCGCTCCACCTGCGTTGGCTGGCCCATCTCGCCGTCCTCCTAAAGGATTCCGACCTTCGGAACGCCTTACGTCATGCCGAAAAACCCGACGAAGTCTTCGAAGCCCTCGACAAGGAGGAGCACGCACTGAGCGAGGACCAGTAATGCCCGGGCCCGAGGCTACCCACCCCGTCGACGTGATTGTCGTGACCGGCATGTCGGGGTCGGGAAAAAGCTCGGCCATCACCGCTCTCGAGGATCAACGTTACTACTGCGTGGACAACCTGCCGACCGCCCTGGCCGAACGTTTCATCGAAATCTCCGCCCAATCCGGCAATCAGCATGTAGGGCTCGGCCTCGACCTTCGCGATGCAAGCTATGTCGCCCGCTGGCCCGAGGTGCGGCGGTCATTGGAGTCGGCCGGACACCGAGTGACGGTCGCGTTCTTGGACGCCTCCGACGGCATACTGCTGAGACGCTTTTCCGAGACCCGACGCTCCCACCCCCTCGGTGACCGCTACGACCTTCCCGAGGCGATTCGTAAAGAACGCGAAGCCCTCGATACGGTACGCGAGGCCGCCGACGTTCTGATCGACACAAGCGATTACAACGCACGCGAACTCAAACGACGGATGATCGACACGGTCTCGCGAACCGCGACCGGCCAACGCCCCGCCGTTACCGTCCGAAGTTTCGGATTCAAGTACGGCAACGCCAGCGATGCCGATCTCGTCTTCGACGTTCGCTTCATCCCCAATCCCTATTTTGTCGACGAACTACGGCCTCTGAGCGGCCTCGATGCGGCTTGCGCTTCCTATGTCTTGGATTGCGAACAGGCCAAGGGATTCCTCGAACGTAGCGGCGACTTACTGCGCTTCCTCCTGCCCCGCTACGCCGCCGAGGGCAAAGCCTATCTGACCATCGCCGCCGGCTGCACAGGCGGCCGTCACCGTAGCGTGGCGATCGCCGAAGAACTCGGCAAAGGTCTGCAAGCCGGGGGCTATTCGGTCAAGGTTCGCCATCGGGACGTGGACCGCGGCGAATCATGAACTCCGAAGCAGCTGCAATCGGCGAATTCACAATCAGTAACGAGCTGGGCCTGCACTTTCGCGCCGCGGCTATGGTTGTGCGCACGGCGGGACGCTTCGATTGCCGGATCACCATATCCAACGGTTCTTCCGAGGCCCTGGCCACCAGCGTGCTCGACCTCCTTACCCTGGCTGCAACCCGCGGCACCAAGGTCGTCGTGCGCGCCAAGGGACCGGAGGCGACGACGGCGGTCGAGGCCCTCGGAGCCCTCATCGAACGGCAATTCGCCGAGTGAAGCGAATCCCGGCGGCCGAGCACGGCAGCGATTGCCCCCGTCGACTCGGTGCGCTATGCAAATCAGCTGCAGGCAGGAGTAATGCAATTCACCTATGAGCATCCAAGATTTCACGTTCACCTCCGAATCCGTGTCGGCGGGTCACCCCGACAAGGTATGCGACCAATTATCCGACGCGGTCCTCGACGGCTATCTCGACCAGGATCCTGACAGCCGTGTGGCTTGCGAGGCCCTGGTAGCTCCCAACCTCTGCGTCCTGGCCGGAGAAATCACCAGCAAAGGCAAACTCGATCACGAGGATCTCGTACGGAACGTCGTTCGTGAGATCGGCTACGTGGGCATCGACGGATTCGACGCCGACTCCATTGCGGTGCTCATACGTATCGGACACCAATCGGCGGATATTTCGCAAGGGGTCACCGTCGGTCAGGGCGAGCACGAAGAACAGGGCGCCGGTGATCAAGGATTGATGTTCGGATTCGCCTGCAACGACACCGAAGAACTCATGCCCCTGCCTATATCGTTGGCGCAACGCTTGACGCGCAAGCTCCACACCGCGCGCGAGTCCGGCGAGATTGGTTATTTGCGACCCGATGCCAAATCGCAGGTGAGCGTCGAGTTCGAGGGCGGCAAAGCCAAGCGGATCTCCACCGTCGTCATCTCGACCCAACACGACGAGGCCGCAAGCAACGAACAGATTTACGCCGACGTTCGCGACAAGGTGATCCGAACGGCATTACCCGCCGAACTGTTCGACGAGGAAACCATCGTGCACATCAACCCCACGGGCCGTTTCGTCGTCGGTGGCCCGGCCGGCGACTGCGGTTTGACCGGCCGCAAAATCATCGTCGACACCTACGGCGGTTGGAGCCGTCACGGTGGTGGAGCCTTTTCAGGCAAGGACCCTTCCAAGGTCGATCGCTCGGCGGCCTACATGGCCAGGTACCTGGCAAAAAACGTCGTCGCCGCCGGGCTGGCCGAGTCCTGCGAAGTACAGCTCGCCTATGCGATCGGCGTCGCGCAACCGGTCTCCGTGTTGGTCGATACCTTCGGCAGCTCTTCGGTCGATGCGCCCACGATCGCCGGCAAACTGATCGAGCATGTCGATCTTCGACCCGCCTCCATCGTCGAGCGCTTTCAGCTGAAACGCCCCATCTATCGACCGACGGCGGCCTACGGTCACTTCGGAAGAAAAGCGGAAAAAGGTCTCTTCCCCTGGGAGCAGACCGACCTGGCCGGCAAACTCGGCTGAGCGCTTAGCGACGCCGTGGCCGCCTCGGCTCGAGTAGTTTGGGATTGCTGACCGCCAGTTTGTCGGCAACCCGCGCTTGCAGATACCGGATTAGACGGCTGCGCCGCGGCTCTTCGTCGGCCCAACCGGCGTCGATATGCTCGCAAAGTTCGAAGTTCAGCTCGCGCACCCGATCGTAGCTTGCCGACTCGCTTTTCGCTCCCGACGGCTCCTTCAGCTCCAAGAGGCTACAAAGATCGGCGTATTCTCTTTCCAGTTGCCCGGCGGAGAGTTCGATCTCCCGGGCTACCATCCTGCAAGCGTTGGCCGCCACCAGGGCGTGAAAGCGTTTGCGGCCTTGGAGACTGCTCGCCACCTCTTCGCGCAGAAAAGCGGCTACCGCTTCGAGCAACTCGGGCGCACTCGGTCTGTCTTGCATAGCTTGGGGACCTCCGACCTCACTGCGATTTCATCAGGCCGAGCAGCTCGTGTTCCATTTCGGCGACCCGCCTGCCGATGCTCGCCAGTTCGACGTTGGGATAGCGACCGCCTTTGTGGCTACGCTCCTGGCCGATAGAGGCGATCGCCCATTTCCAGTTGCCGAAAACTTCCCAGTAGCGCAATCTCCCCGCCTCGACGCTACGACCGCTGGAACCTTCGTAGGCCCGGACGAACTTCTCGCGCGAGCACAATCCACCCGCCGCTTTGTCGTCGACGCCGAATCGCCACGACCGTACGCAGAACCAGCCGAGATCCTCGATCGGGTCACCCACGTGAGCCAACTCCCAATCCAACACCGCGGTCAAGCCATCGCTATCGAACAAGACGTTGCCGATGCGAAAGTCTCCGTGCACCAGCGTCCGATCCTGGTCGGGAGGAGCGTGCTCTTCGAGCCAACGAGCCGTCCACGACAACACCGGCCACGGATGGCCGGCTCCGACGTCCTCGAGGACCGTCTTCCAGTGACCCAGCGTCGAGCGCAGCTCCGCTTCACGGGCCAAGGGCTCGACGCCGGCGTGCGCCAAGTCGATGGCATGAATGCGTGCGAGTTGAACCGCCAGTTGTCCGGGCAACGCGCGACGCGTCCTCTCGTAGGCTCGATCACGCAACAAATGCCGGGGGATGGCCTCCCCCGTGATGCGCTCCATGATGAAAAACGACCGGCCGAGCCCCGCATCCGCGGCCCCGTAACAGAGCACGTGGGGCACGCGGACACCGGAGGACTCCGCAGCCCGGAGCAGTTCGAATTCACGGCAACGGTCCGAATGAACGGCCTTGCCCTCCGCGTCCACCCGCAAGATCAGGCGGCGTGAATTCGCGCCCGGCTCCGGCGCCGCCTCGAAGCCGAAGACATCGCAAGAGGCCCCACCAGCCAAACGTTCGAACGCCCCGACCTCCACCCTGCGACCGTATTCCTCGCTGAGAAAAGCCTCGAGGCCCGTCTTCAGCTCATCATCTGCGGGGACTACCATGAGCTACCGTCTTGTATCAGTCGGCATCTTGCTACAACAGTATCGCGTGCGGGAGAAGGTCGTTGCCTCCATCGAACGGGTTTTGGTCGCCGTCGAATCGGTCGAAGCCTCCGCCGGGCGTTGGCTCGCGCTCGGCTTCCGCGTCGCCGCCCCAAGGCCCTGGCGAGGCTGCCGGGCAGCCGACATTGATCTTCCGCGCGGGGGGATCCGCCTGATCTCGCCCGCCCGAGCTGACTCCAGCCCAAACAGCCTCGCCCGTTGCCTACGCCAACAGCTGCAAGGTCGCGGCGAGGGCCTGAGCGGGTGGACTTGGTCGCGTATCGCGAGCGCCGAACCCGGAACCGACACCGACGCCGCCACCGAGTGGGCCGTCGATCCGGCCTTGACTCCGGGCGCGATCACCGCGTTCGAGAGCGATCAAGCCGCCGTCGCCGTCACACCCGAAGACCGCGATGAACGCGCCCAACGCAATCGATCCGAAAGCGTCGACCATATCGTCATCGTAACCGGCGACGTAAACCACACCGCTTCCGTCTATGAGCAATCCTTTTCTCTGCACGCCCACGGCAAGGAAATGAAGGGACGACGATTTGCGTTTTTGAAGGTCGGCACCCCCGTCATCGAAATCACCGGCCCTCTGGAGCCCGACCCCGCCCTGGCTCCGGCTCCGTGGGGACTGGCGCTACGAAGCCGGGACCTCGAGGAAACGGTTGCCGTGATCCGCGCGACCGACACCGAGGTCGCGGACCCAAAACCCGCGATCCAGGGGGGCCGAATAGTGAGCCTACGCGAGCCTTTCTCGGGCGTCCCCTTAGCCTGGTTGGGGAAATAGCTGAGTTGAGTTCTTTCGCGCCCTACCGGCACCCCCCACGGAAACCGTCGGTTTTGTACTAGTACAAACAGCGGTATTGTACTAGTACAAAACCGACGGTCAATAATAAGGTGAAGCCAAGCGGCGAAACCCAAGCGGGGACGGCATGGTGGTCGCACGTGGACTCGAACCACGGACCCCCTGCATGTGAGGCAGGTGCTCTAACCAGCTGAGCTATGCGACCTTGCGCCGGGCCAGCCCGGGTAAGTAGCGCCTGCGGCGCTTCATGTCGAGCGTTTCACAGCCGTGTTTCACAGCTCGGACGCCCTGCAGTACCCTGCACGGGAGGCTGCGCGGACCATGTCCAAGAGAACTTTTGCGATTGCGTGCGTATTCGCACTGCTCGCGGCGATCGTCGTCGGGACGTTTATGTTCCGGCGCGAACTCGACTGGGTAAGGCAGCAACGGGGCCCGACCGTCCCGGGCACCCCGCTTTCAGTGGCTCCCCGGTGAGGCGAACGTGGCCGCCTGAGATCCGGTGCTGCTCGCGACCAGATCGACGGCGTTACGCCCGAGGGTGAAAAAGAACGATGCGCCTTTGCCTTTGGTCGACTCGCACCAAATACGACCGCCGTGGCGCTCCACGATCTTGCGAACCTGAGCTAAGCCGATCCCCTCGCCTACCGTGCCGGCGGCGCCAAAGCGCTTGAACGGTAGGAACGCAGCCTCCAGCTCGTCGGGGTTCAACCCGGTACCGGTATCACGCACGAAGTAAACCGGTTCCGTACCGGCCAGATAGCCGCAGACGATCTTGCGCTCGAGGTCGTCGCCCATGTATTTGACGGCGTTCCCGACAAGGTTGCTATAGATGACCTCGAGCTGAACACGGTCGCCTACCGAGGGCGGCACATCGGTGACCGTCACCTCGATACCCAGCTCGGTGAGTTCCGGTTTGATCGCGTCGACGACGCCGCCGATGAGCTCGTTCATATCAAGCATTTCGAAGCGGTAAGTCAGACGTGAGGATCGTGAATAGTCCAACAGGCGCTGGACCATTCGATTGAGCTTCTCGACACTACGGAGCCCGTCACGCAAGGGTTCTTCGATCAAGTCGGGGGCTGCGGCCGCATGCTCGGCGTCTCCCTTGTCGAGGTGCCCGCGCAGGTCGGCGATCTCGTCGAGCGCAACGTACATGAAGCCGTACATCGACGTCATCGGAGACCGTAAATCATGAGCGACAACGTGCACGAGTTCTTCCATCTCGTGGGTCTGCTGTTCGAGAAGTTCGTTCTGGACCCGCAAGCGCGTGGCGTCACGTTCTCGCGTCAAGCGATAGTGGTTCTCGACGGCCACGGCGAGGATCTTCGCCGCAGCTGCGAGAAGTTTCAGCTCACCGGAGGCAATCGTATCGGGATCGTCCACCGAGACAACCAGAAAACCCCAGCTCTCGCTGCCCGACCCGAGCGGCGCCAGGATGGCCGGAGGTTTCGTGCGTCGAAGCTTGGAGAAAAACACCTCGAGCCCACCGCGAAGATCATCGGCACGAACCACACGAAGGTCGTCCAAACGCGAAGCAACCGGGGCGACCAGTTTGGCGTCCATGACCTGCTCGTGGCGGTAGCGGTTGATGGCCGTAAAAACTTCGTCGTCGGGAAATCGGATAACCGCAACGCCTTCGTGCATAGAGCTGGATCGCTGCAAAATCGCCAGCGTTTTCTCTACCACCACAGCCGGAGTGGGATGAAGGGCCGCCCCGTCGAGCATTTCCAATAGCGCATTGGTACGACGCCACTGACCCGCTGTTGCCTCGGCCATATCGCGGACTGTATCCTGAGCGGAAAATTCCAATCGGCAGCGTTCGGCAAGAAAGCTCGCCCAGCGATCGGCATCGCTTCCCACAGCACAAGCGCGAACTCCACCGCCGACACCCGACTCGATATTCACCGACTTGACGCCGACAGCATTGTCGGGACGCCAGCCCGCGGCAATTTCGCCCGTAGCGTGCTCCACCCAGCAGGCAACCTCGCGACCCGACAGCGCCGCCAATTGCTCACAGAGCGTGTCTATAACCGTCCATCGAAACTTCACGATGCTGGCGACCATTCTACACGAGACGACACCGCCAACGGTAAACATCGTGTTCCAGGGCGGAAGCGGCCGGAACGTACCGGTAAGCTATTGATTTTTAAGGCTTTGCCCACAAGCCGTCACGAAGAATCAGGCGTTTGAGCATGCGTCCGCGATCTTCGCTGCGAGCCCGACCCGCCTCGTAATCGGCATCACCGGGGTACAGGATCGTCACGCTGCCGTCCTCCATGGAAATTTTCGGCAGCACCTCCTCGACCTCCAACTCTGCGGCCGCCTGCAACGCTTCGGCAACGCTACGGTAGACGGCAAGCCCGTCGAGCGAGCAAATGGTCGGCGGAACGAGTTCGATTTCCCGTCTCGCGTAGCGACCCAGAGCCCCGGCCGGCGACAACCATTCGCCTACGACGGACTCGCCACGATCGTGTGCCGCCAATTGGCAGGAGGGTGCCGGCGCCAGAAAGAACCTCGTATCAAAACGTTTCGATTCGCTTTCCGGCGTGATCCAGTGAGCAAAGTAACGAAGCGAATCGGCGGCGATCGTCAGCGATTCGCTCGCCAACATCGCCGCGAACGAAACTTCGCCGGCGGCGACACGCGGGCGCAGATCCGCCAAGCGTCGAGCCCGTTCGGAACCTCCGTCCAGCGCTACCCAATCACCGCCGCCGTCTTTGGCGAGCAGAATGCCCGCTTCCTCGTACAACTCGCGCACACCGGCAACAACGTATCCGAGCGCACGGCTCGCGTCGTCAAGACCAAGGAGCCCACGAGCATCGTCGGCAGCAAACCCTCCGAGAACCGCCGTCACATCGGCGGCAGCGTCCGCCGGATCGACGGCTCCACCGGGAAACACGTGCGCGCCGCCGAGAAATCCCATGCGCGAGTTGCGCTTGACCATGAACACCTCGAGACCCGCGTCGCCGTCACGAAGAGGAAGTATGGTGGTGGCGTCGCGGACGGGTACCGGCATAGTCAGATGGCTGGGGAGGTAGGATTCGAACCTACAATCCCCTGATCCAGAGTCAGAATCGCGACGATTTCGCGGTGTTTCAATCGGTGCATAAAATACTTGTATCTCTAGTGTTCAAACGGTAAACCAGCGTCATACGGTTTCGCGGGGTAACAGACAATATCGCGCAAAATGTTACCCCGGCGTTACCCCGAAACGACCTTCCTGCTTTTCGTTCGATACCAAAGGAGCGATGACACATGAACGCAAAACGACTCACGAGTGCAGGTGTAGCACGTATCAAAGCATCCGGTAAACGCATCGAGATTGCGGACACGCAAGTAAGGGGACTACGACTCGTCGTGCAACCATCGGGCCGCAAGTCGTGGGCTCTACGCTACCGGCTGGCCGGAAAGACGGCAAAATTCACGCTCGGCTCATGGCCGGACCTAGACGTTACAGACGTTCGCTCGGAAGCGGTGATGGCACTCAAGCAGATCGCCCAGGGTGCCCACCCGCTCGCCGCTCGTCGAACAGCCGAGGCATACACGGTCGACTCTGTAGTGGCCGACTGGTTCAAGCGCGACCAGGACGGCAACCGGACAGTCGAGGAAGTACGGCGGGCCTTCAAAAAAGACATTCTCCCTGCATGGGGCAATCGCCCGATCGCCAGCATTACACGACCGGACGTAATCGCCGTTCTCGACGCGATCGCCGACCGGGGCGCGCGCGTTCAGACCCGCCGTGTGCATGCTTATCTGCATCGGCTGTTCAGGTGGTCCGTAGGCCGCGGCATCATCGCCGCCAACCCGGTGGCCGACTTGCCCAAGCCTGGGGCCGAAATTCCTCGCGACCGGATACTGAGCGACGACGAACTCGCGCGCGTGTGGCGGGCTGCAAGCACCCTCGCCTATCCCTTCGGTCCGGCGTTCCGGCTTCTTATCCTGACCGGTGCCCGACGCAGTGAAATTGTCTCTCTCAGTTGGGATGAGGTCGACGAGGAAGCCGGCGCGATTCACCTCAACGGCGTGCGGACGAAAAACGGCAAGCCACACTCGATACCGCTATCGAAGCCGGCGCTCACAATTGTTGACGGCCTGCCTCATATCGGCCGGGCGAGTAATGGCTACGTATTCACCACGACGGGCCGCAAGCCGGTAGGCACCATCAGCAAGGCGAAGGCGCTGCTCGATGAGCTGGCGGCAGGGATCGACGGAGCGGGCAAGACCCTCGATGAGCCCGAACGGATCGTCCCATGGCGAACCCACGACCTGCGACGGACGGTTGCGACAAACCTGCAACGTCTCGGCACCCGGCTCGAAGTAATCGAGGCGGTACTTGGGCACGTAGGCGGCTCGCGCTCGGGCATCGTCGGCGTTTATCAGCGGTACAGCTTCGACGACGAAGCACGACGCGCACTCGACGCTTGGGGGAGGCGTGTGACCGAACTCGTCGAGGGAAAGAAACCGGCGAAGGTGGTGCCGATCGGGGTTGCTTGAATATGCACGCGGCTCGTACGTCGTTAGTTGTGGCTGGCGGACTATTCCGCTCGGATTCGGGTATCGGTTTCGGGCACCGTACGAACCATTCTGGTTGGCGGTGTAGTAACGTGCGAATCGAGGCGCGACAACCTCACCGAGACATGGGGCTACCGTGGCATCGTCGGCATTAGGCCGGGTGTGCGGGTGTGTAGGATGAGATCAGCATGAGGTCATCCTATGCCAATTGTCGCCGATACCCACGCCGAAACCCGGCTCGACAGTTTCCTGAAAGCCGCAGAAGTTTGCGCGCTGGCGGGCTTTTCAAAAACTACCCTCTGGAGACTTGAACGCTCGGACCGCTTTCCCGCCCATTACGTAATCAGCACGCGCGCAACGGGATACCGTCGCAGTGAAGTTGAAGCATGGATCGCGGACCCGGCCGGCTGGCGGTCCAATGGCGACGCCGGCAGCAATACTCACGATGATGCGGCCGATGGTGCCAGTGAGACGTCGTGACCGGTGCGTGCCACAAAAGAGGCCGGCGGCCCCGTGAGGGGGGACAGCCGACCGGCAAACCAATGCGACACCGCCAAGCGGCACCGAACATTTACTCCGCCAATCCCATCGGCACAACCGCGCTGGCGTCATAATTCGCCGCCGCACAGGGCGACGAGCGGCCACCTGTCTCGCGAAGTGGTCGAGGCGATTCGCGATGCCGTCGACATCGCCGAGGTCGCCGCGAAGCGCGCGCAGCTCGAGCTCAAGATTGCCGAGGGTGGGTTCATAGCTGTCGCCGAGGTCGATCGCGTGTGGTTCGAAATCTTGCGCATGACGCGTGACCGCATGAAGGCTATACCGGGTCGCGTAGCCGCACGCCTGGTCCGCTGACCTTGGTGTCGAGAGAGCGGAGCGCAAGGTCCGTCTCCTGCTTGGTGAGGAGATCAGCACGGCGCTGGAGGCACCGAGCGCCAGCGTAAGATACAAGCGCGATGACACGTAGCCGATACGACGCCGGCCCGAAATCTCGCAGCTTTGCTTAGCCTCCGAAAACTTGGAGGATGCCCATGCGTACAGTCTTTGGGAGGGATGGGTGCGACAGGGGTTTGCGATACCGAGCGGTTCCATCACGGCCCTTGCCTTGGTTGCAGCCGCTGCCGCGCTTGCTGGCGCACCCGTCGTCGCCCATGCCCAACAGACCGTCAGGATCGACAACCGCCAGGTCGCCACCGTCTCGGGCAACTGGGGGTCATTGGAGTCGCTCGTCGAGGATCTGTGTTTTCGCGCCGGCATCGAACTGCGCGCCTACGACGCCCCCGACCGGCCGGTTGTGGCACACTACCAGAACATGGCCCTGGCCGAGCTCCTGCGCCGCCTGCTGGCCCGTGAAAGCTTCGTCTTGACTGTGCAGCCGCTCGCAGGGGCCAACGGCTCGCGAGTCACCAGCCTGCGCGTCATCGGCGACACGGAGACCGCCCGCGCCAACCGCCGGGGCCCCTCGCGCTTTCACAAAGCCCGGCGCCCCTGGCAGCCGCCCCCTTCCCTACTGGGCTCGGCTTTTGGCGAGCAACCGGAGGACGACCGGCAGGCGGCCCTACAGCAGCTGGCCAAAGGCATTCTCACCAACAAGGCCGATCTCGAAGGGTTCCTGGCCACCGATCCCGCTCAGATGGCCGAGGCTCTGGGGCGCTATCCAAACGCCGCGGCCATGCTGCGCAGGCTTCGCGGCGAGAAATCAGGCAAGCTCAGCCCGCAGATCGCCGAAAAACTCGATCTCGTGATCAAGGAACTCGAAGACGCGCGCAAGTAAAGGTGAAGCCGGCCGTGCGCCCCCTAAAACTTCGCCTTGAAGCCATCCGTCGTGTTTTGAATCGGTGCCGCGGTGAAGTCCGACTGCCAGCAGACACCGTTTTCCAGGTTGGTCAGTTGCACGGTCACCCCGGGAGTCGAGCTAAGCGGCAGGCGCGGAAGCCCTAGAGCAACGCCTTTGGCGGTCACCTTGACCGACGTTATACCTGCGGCTCCCGTGTTGATCTTGATGGTCTTTATGGCTCCGTTTTCACCGCGGCCGTCTTTGTACTTCTCACCCTTGCTCGTGGGCGACCAGCAAGGTTTGTCCTTCTTGCACGTGCTCGCAGCCGGCGCGTCCTTTTCCAGCTCCACACGCTGGCCACCACCGGTGCCGTCATACAGACACAGGACATAATTCGAGCTGGTCTCAGGATTGCCGATGTCCATTGGCGAGGTCGCATCGCCCTTGGACCACTTCCAGGTCAGCTTGTCCTTGCCGGCGCCCGTCTTGTTTTTCATCGCCAGCACCGCCTTGCCGGGCATCTTACAGCTGGCCACAGGCAGCGCCGGACAGTCATCGTCGGAGGTGGCAAAGAAGATGTCAACACCGTTAATCGTCCCACTCACCGTGTCGGAGGCTTCCCAAACGGTTAGCCAATGCAAGGTGCCATCGAAAACCAGTTGCGCGCGGAAATCATTTTTTGTCTTGTCGCGTCCCGCGTCGATATTGAGCGCAAAGGGTGCCGCCCACGTCACACCACCATCAGTCGAACGTGAGACTACATCGTCGAAATCATTTTGGTTCCCAATTCCTACACCTTCTCCGTTTGCGCTCCAGGTGGCATACCAGTTTCCCCCACCATCGGTTGCCACGTCAGGAAAGAGATCAAAGCTAAGATCGGATCCGGCATTAGGGTCGACCGCTGCTGCCGCAGACCAAGTTGCGCCGGCATCCGTCGAGACAGAATACAGAATGTCACTGTCACTCCCGATCGTTCCCCCCAGTGTGTCGGTTGATCCCCACACCACGATCCACTTCCCGGTTCCGTCGGTTGCAACGCTCGGTACCAGTCCGTCAGGTAAATTGTTCAACGTCGACACCGTCACCGGCGGACTCCAGGTCATACCGCCGTCGGTCGAGGTTGAGGAGACTATAACCGTATCGTCTCGGCTCCACACAGCCATTAGCGTACCCGCGTCGTCGCCTGCAAGGTCAAACCCGAACAGCATCGCATCCTCTTGGTTGTCGGTCGCTGCATCCGTATTCAGCGGCGTCGGTGCTGACCAAGTGTCACCGTCATCCAGCGAGCGCGTGACAATCAGGTCACGGTCCGGTCCAAGCCCGCCAAGATCTTCAGTCGTCGACACGATGACTATCCAGTGGCCACCACCAAGACTTGCGATGCGTACCAGCGTTCCGGTCGCAATCGGAAGCGATACAGGCACAGTCCAGCTCGCACCGTTGTCGGTAGACCGGGCAACCCCGGATAGCGAGATTCCACTATTTCGCCACACCGCCAACCACACGCCCGCAGCATCGGTAGCTATGTGTGGGCCCACCTCGGAGTCAAAATCTGTTGCCGCATCGGAATTCACAGCCGTCGGGAACGACCACATACGCGCACCGTCGACTGAATGCGCAGCGAAAATCTCACCGTCGCTGCCAACTGTGCCTCCGAGAGAGTCGTTAGACTCCCACACCGCGACCCAGTTTCCGTTACCGTCTGTAGCCACGGACGCACTCGTGTCTTGACTGCCCGGGTCCTTGGTCGCAGCATTTCCGTTGAGTGTTGCCACCTTGCCGAACGAGACGAGGGCTTTTGCGGGCACAGCTACGCCAACCACCAGTGCAGTGACAGTGAATACCGCGCACAGACCACGCACGCACCAGGATTTCTCCGCATAGACGAATCCGTTGGCGCTTATGGCGTGCTTGTCCGTCGACCTCCTCATGGTGATGGCAGCGCACAAGCAGGCACAGCGCTCAAATCCTCACAGATCTGGTCGTCACAGGCCGACTTCTCCACGCATTTTCTCCAAGCGTTAAGGTAGCCTTTCAGGTCACCTTGAGCGTCACATATGGAACCCGAAGTACAACTCGAATCATAGCACTCCAGATTCCCATTCTTCTCTTCCGGGTTGGTCGTGAGATCCGTGAGGCGCGTACGACCTTTTTCCGCCTTACCGGCATCCCTGTATTTCCACGCCGCTTCGAAACCCGCCAAACAGCCCGTGCACTGAACCACGATCGGGGGATCATCGATGCACTCGAGCTTGGTTCCGTCGGACAGCGCCGGGCAGTCCTTTGCCGTAACACAACGGCGCAGTTGGTCTATCGGGCAGGACGTGTCGGGATTGCCGTCCGTGCAACTATTATAAATAGCGGAGCCCTCATCCAGACAAACTCCGCCGAGAATCGTGCAGGATCGTTCACTGGCGTTGCCGATAGTCGGATCCGTACACACCCCTTCGTTGCCACCGCAAGCCGTACACGACCCACCTCTTACGAACCGTACCGTCCGTTTACCTGGCCCACAGGTTTCGCCGGCTCCGCAATCATTCGTGGTTTCACACGACTTGCCGGTGGACACGCTACCATTCATGCAAACCGTCATTCCGACTTCCGACTCATAGCCACATACCTTGTTTGCAGCCCCGGAGTAGTAGCCCTTGCGGCTGACAATCGTGTTCGCGTCCGAGAAATACTCCGCATAGGCGAAGTCTCTGGCCCTCGCGTCACTCGGATCGAGAACCGTCCCATCCATCACTGGCAGCAAGCTCCTGCCGTCTACGCGCTTTGTCACGCCCGTTCC
>CAZKLE010000029.1:17087-19571 GCA_964553415.1 uncultured Myxococcales bacterium | reverse complement strand
CAAGGTTCAGCACATAGCCGCCAACCTTTCGGTGTGGCCGATTCCGCGCTCGAACCTGATCGGCTTGTCGTATGCGTCGCAGAATCCGCAATGGGCGGCCAAGTTCGTTAATGAACTACTCGACACCCACCTGCGCTTGAACGCCGAACGCAACCACAGCAGTGACACCGAAGCTTTCTACCGGCGACAGAAGATTCTGGCCGCGCAGCAGTTGGCTACAGCCAACGAGGCCCTGAGCGCGTTCCGCCAGAAAGTCGGCGCCGATCTGCTCAGCCAAGACGAGACGACCCTACGGGCACGCCTGGCACAGACGGAACAAGACTTGACGACATCCAAAACCCAACTGGCCGAGCAACGAGCGACCGTCGGCTTCCTGAGCAAAGAGGTGAGCGGCCCGGCGGGCATTTCCGCGACGGCCAGCGCTGCCGGCCAGACCGCGGCCATGATCCAACAGCGCATCGTCGACCTGGAACTGCAAAAGACCCAGCTTCTCGGCCGCTACGCGCCCACGAGCACGGTGATCGCAGACCTCGATCGGCAGATTGCCGATATGAGAAAACTTCTGAACCCGAGAACGGCCGGCGGATCGGCCGCCTCGCTCGTACCGGTGCAAGGCACCGTCGCGCTCAACTTGGTCCAAGCCCAGACCCAGAAAGCAGGTTTACAGGCCCGCGTCGACGAGCTCGAGAGGCAGATGTCCAAGTATCGGACGCAGCTGGAAAAGCTTGATTCTGTGAGTGCTCGGCGTGCACAGATCGAAGAGGACGTCACCTCGGCCACCAATGCCTATACGACCTACGTAGGAAAACTCGAGGAAGTACGGTTCTCCAATGCGCTCGATGCATCGCACATTCTCAACCTGGCCGTCGTCGAACCTGCCGAGGTACCCTCCTCGCCTGTCCCCTCGGCGGGTTTTCTGCAGATCCTGCTGGGGGCGTTCTTGAGCCTGGCCGCCGGGCTGGCCGTGGCCTTCCTCGTCGACCGGCTCGATCCGACCGTCAAGAGCGCCACGCAAGCGGCCCGCGCGACCGGAATCCCGGTCATAGGAGAGATTCCCTCTTAGAATAGACGAAGATGTACCTGGACCACTTCCAACTCAGCGCCGAGCCGTTTTCGCTAACGCCGGACCCCGCTTTTCTATTCAAGAGCGAGGTACACAGCGAGGCGTTAGCGGCCCTCAAGCTCGGGCTGATCGAGCGACGTGGCCTCATCGCCATGATCGGCGAGGTCGGTACCGGCAAGACCACGCTGCTGTATTCGCTGCTGAGCAGCCTGGGCCCGAGGATTCGAACCGCGTACGTCTCCAACAGCAAGCTCTCCTTCGACGGTCTGCTGCGCAGCGCATTGAAAGACTTCGGCTGCGCGGCCGACGGCGCCACCAGGCTCGACCTTCTCGAGTCCTTGAACGCATTCTTGTTGGACTGCGACCGGCTGGGCCACACGGCCGCACTCATCGTCGACGAAGCGCAAAATCTGTCCGACGAAGCCTTCGAAGAAATCCGACTGTTGTCCAACTACGAGACCTACAAACGCAAGCTGCTGCAGATTGTGCTCGTGGGGCAGCCCGAACTCGATGGGAAGCTGAGGCAGCCCAACCTACGTCAGGTCACCGAACGCGTTGCCGTACGCGCCCACGTAAACCCGCTCGGCAACGCTGAATCGCTTGCCTACATGGAACACAGGCTCAGCGCCGTCGGTGGCAGTTCCGACATCTTCAGCAAAAGCGCACTCAAGTTCATTGCGAAGCGGTCGCAGGGTATTCCCCGCCGTATCAACGTTCTTTGCCACAATGCCATGCTCTTCGCCTACGGCCGCAATACGCAGCGCATCGACAAAGCCATGGTCGTGTCGGCCTCACGTGAGCGCGAAGGCAGGGGCTTGGTCGTGTTTGCCAAGCGGCGCAGCGGCACACATCGACCGGGGCCGCTATCGAGAGCGCTCGATTCGATCGGCACGGCGGGCCTGGCCTGGGGACTGACCGGGCTGGTAATCGGGATTTTCGGTGCCTTCGTTTCGATGTCGGCTCTCAAAACCACGGACTCCGCAACGGCTCCCTCACCGACCGTCGTCGCGACAACGGCCGGCGCGACCGCCGCCCCCGCCATGCCCGACGTAACGCGCTCGCCCGTCGTGACCAAGCGCTCGCCCGCAGGCGTCCATGCCGCTCGTAGCCATCCCGCTCGCACAGACACCGCGACGGACACCGATCAAGCGACCGCTTTGGCCGCCAACGCCACAGCAATGGAAGCCGTGAAAGCCACCGCGGCCAAGCGCGTAGCCGTAGCCGTACCCGTGCCCGTAGCCGTCGCGAAGGCGGACGTCGCCGAACATGTTGCGGGCATCGTCCGCCCGCCGGTAGGAGCGCAGACAGCGCCGGCCCACGAAGACGAACGCGCCTCCGTTTCCACGCCTAAGATCGAGCCCGTCATCGCCGAGGGCGACCAAAACGTCGTCGCCAAAGCTGCGCCGGAGCAGCGACTGGCT
>CAZKLE010000029.1:0-16987 GCA_964553415.1 uncultured Myxococcales bacterium | reverse complement strand
CAGCCGAGCCTCGACCCGCGATCGCGAGCGCGGCCGACGAGGTGCTCGCAGTTCCGAAAGGCGCAACCTTGACGGAGATGGTGTTGTCGGTGTACGGGGATTACTCGACCACCCTGCTCGACCGAGTTCGGCACGCCAATCCGCAGATCGATAACCCCGACTTCATTCTCGCCGGCGACCGTTTTCACTTTCCTTCGACATCCCAGACCGTCCTATCCACCGGAGGCAGCAGCCGTGAGTGAGTATTTTCGCATCTTGAACAGAGTCGAAGAAGAACAAGCCGACTCGGACCTCAATGCCGGTTCCAAGCCGCTTACGCGTAGCACCCCGAGCGGGCCTTCGCGCACGACGCGAGGCAGAAAAGCCGCCGCCGCGCGACGTCCCGTCGGTCAGCGTACGGCACCCGTCGAGGCCAAAGCCGTCGCCGTCGCCGACGCCCGTGAACAAGCCGCAACGACGCAGCCGGCCCAGCCTGAACGCAGCCGGCGATCGCTTACTCGACCCTCAGACCGGAACGATTCTTTCGCTCGAGCTTTTGATAACTTGCGTGCAATCGCCGCCGGCGGCCAACTGTGCAGCGTCGTTATTGCGGCAGCATCGGCAACCGAAACGGTCGATCCCGTCGTCGACGGCTTGGCCGAGGAAGCCTGCCGGCACCAATTGCAGACCCTCACGGCGGCCTTCAGCGAAAGTAAGGGCCAATACGTCCTGAGCGAAAGGCTTCTCTACGGAAGCGAGCCGACGACCGGCAAAGCGGCGACCCCGACGGAGAACCCGGCCATTTCCTTCCACCTCGGCACTTCCGACCTTCCCGCTGCGCTGACTGCCTGGCTCGACGGTGCGAGGGAGGCCCACGACTTACTTCTGCTGCACGGTCCCGCGCTCGGACATTCCGTAGATGCGGCGCTGATCGCGCGTGCCACCGACGGCCTCGTCCTCGTCGTCGAACCCGGCGTAACCGGTCAGCAAGACCTGAGCAACGCGGTCGAACGCGCCCGCTCGGTGGGGTGCAAGATCCTCGGCCTGGTCGCCGCCGGCGCACGCGACGACTTGCCGAGATGGATGAGACAAATCGTCGGATCGTGAGAACCAGTCGGCGATGACTCCCAAACGCAAAGCTCTGATGACTTTGATCACGGTGTGCGACCTCGTCGTCGTAACCGCGATGCTGATCCTGGCCGTCGGTGTTACCAGCCATGCCGGCGGCATCAAGAGCTGGATCACAGTACTCGAGCTGAAAGTCGCCGTCGGCAACGTGCTGTTTGTCGCAATATACATTGCCTGCTGGCACTTCGTTCTGCGTAGCCTCGGCTTGTACCGATCCTACCGCCTGTCGCCGGCAAGCCGCGAATCGCGCGATCTCGGATTGGCGGTACTGATCGCCATCGCGCCGCTGGTTCCCGCCGACCTGATTTTCAAGTTCGAGTATGTCAGCTCTCAGTTCCTCACCGCCTTCGGATGCTTCGCCTTCTTGGGGCTGGCTACCGAACGCAGAATCTTGCGTGCCGCGGCACGCCAGCTCCGCCAGCGCGGGCACAACATTCGCAACGTCATCGTCGTCGGTGACGGCGCCAAAGCGTTCGGCATGTCTTCGAACCTCGCGCGCAGAGACGATCTCGGCTACCACGTTCTCGAGGTAATCGAGATCGACCAGAAAAAGCTCGTGGAATCGATCGACGACCTCAAGCGCGATCTTCTCGCTCACCTGAGCAATTCGATCGAGGCCCAGCCCGTCGATGAGGTCTTCGTCGCCTTGCCGCTGGACAGCTCGCAGGCTCTGATCTGGCCGGTCATCTCCCTGTGCGAAGAACAAGGCCTGATGGTTCGGGTGCTGGCTCGTGTGGCCGATTTGGCCTGGGGACAAGCCGCGATCGACGAGTTGGGCGGCAAGCCCGTCATCACGATCTTCAGCGGTCCGCCCGAGACGCCCAAGCTTTTGCTCAAGCGTACGCTTGATCTGGCAGCCAGCGGCCTCGGGCTCATCGTGTTGTCGCCCCTCTTCCTGGCCGTAGCCATCGCCATCAAGCTGGACTCAACCGGGCCGGTGATCTACGGACAGGAACGCGTGGGCTACAACCGGCGGCGCTTTTGCGCTTGGAAGTTCCGTACGATGGTCGAGAATGCCGACAAGCTTCAGGACTCTCTCGAAGAACTCAACGAAGCTCAGGGGCCCATATTCAAAATCAAGGACGATCCGCGTATCACCTGCCTCGGCCGCTGGCTGCGACGCATGAGCATCGATGAACTCCCGCAGCTCTTCAACGTGCTCAAGGGAGAGATGAGTCTGGTCGGGCCACGCCCCCTTCCCGTACGCGATGTCGACCGCATCGACGTGCGCTGGCACAAACGACGTTTCAGCGTCAAGCCCGGCATTACCTGCTTGTGGCAGGCGGACGGACGGGAGCCGACTTTCGATGAATGGATCCAGTCCGACATGGAATACATCGATCACTGGTCGCTGATGCTCGATCTGAAAATTTTGTTCAAAACGATCCCGGCTGTGCTCAGCGGTCAAGGCGCGCACTGACAGGTGCAATCATGATGCAGGGGGCAGACGTCACAGTCATCGTACCGTGTTATAACGAGCAAGCGGGACTGCCCTCGCTCTTCGATCGTCTCGATGCCATGCACCGAGATCTGCCGACATGGAACTTCCTGTTCGTCGACGACGGCAGCTCCGACGAGACGTTCACCGCGCTTCTCGAGGCGACTCACGGGCGGAATTGGGTGACCATCGTCCGCCATAACGAGAATCTCGGCCTCGGTGCCGCTCTACGAACGGGCTTCCAGCACGCGACGGCACCGATAATCTGCACGATCGACAGCGACTGCACCTACCCGCCCGAGCGCCTGCCGGAACTGGTCGCGAAGATCAACGAGGGCAGCGAAATCGTAACGGCTTCGGCCTGGCACCCGGAAAGCAGCGCGGCCGAAGGCGGCAAGATCCGCATCTATTTGAGCCGAATGGTCTCGTCGATCTACAAGCTCCTTATCGGCCAAGACGTCTATACCTTCACCTGTTTGTTCCGCGCCTACCGCCGCGAGACCCTGCGAGCAACGCGCTTTCGAGCCGACGGTTTCGCAGCCGTGGCGGAACTGATGCTGCGGGCCATGCTGTCCGGTTCACGCGTCGACGAGGTTCCGATCCCCCTCGGCAAGCGCTATCACGGCGAGTCCAAGCTCAAGATCAGTGACGCGGTCGTGGCTCATCTGAGCCTACTGACCTTGACGGCTTTTTTGATCAGCTCCCGTTACCTGAAGCGGACCGTCACCACGGTCTTCAGCTGAGGGTGACGGCCGCTGCGGGAACGACAAAGATGATTTCGGGGGCAACATTATGAGAGTGGCAATCTTAGGATTCGGTGGTGCCGGGTCGGCGCATTTGCAAGCTTTGGACCACGTACCCGCGGCCCAGGTCGTCGCCGTCAGCGACCCGTCGCCGGAGGCTCGCGCACGCGCAACCGCGCAGGGACTGCCCGTCTACGAGAGACCGGCGGAAATGCTCGAACACGCGCGCCCCGATGTCGTTACGGTGAGCAGCCCCCCCTGCGAGCATCCCGATCTGGGCCGTCTGTGCCTCGAAGCCGGGGTGCACGTGCTGTGCGAAAAGCCCCTGGCCATCACGACACCCGAGGCGTTGGAAATGATGCGGACGGCGAGCCGGGTAAAGCGCCACCTGCTTCTGGCCACCAAGTTTCGCCACGTGGACGATTTGCTCGCGGCTCGCCGCGCCATCGCCGAAGGCCGGATCGGAGAGCCCCTCTCCTTTGCCATCAGTTTCTGCAGCCGGGTCGACATGTCCTCGCGCTGGAACAGCCACCGCGATGCCTCCGGTGGAGGCGTCATCATCGATAACGGCTGTCACGCCTTCGATATCGTTTCCTTTCTTTTCGGGACCGTCTCGGGCGTCCACACGTCGCTTCTGCGGCCCCTGCAGGATCTCGAGGTCGAAGATTCGGCGCTCATCCAGGTGCAGGCGGCCAACGGCATCATCGGTTCGATCGAACTGAGTTGGAGCTATTTCACCGGTCGCGACAGCTACTTGACCATACAAGGCTCTCAGGGTGCCGTCGAGATCGGCTGGAAAAGCTCGCGCATACGTTGTCAAGACGGGGATTGGCAAGCGCTGGAGGGCGGCCGTTACTGCAAAGTCGCCTCGCATCAATCGATGTACGAGGCTCTCGAACGACTCATCAGCAAGGGCGGCGACCCGTGGATCAGCACCGTCGATGCCTTGCGCACGGTGGCTGCGGTCGAGGCGTCCTATCGTTCTCTGCAGAGCAACCTGTGGGAGCGGGTAGAGGCAAAAGACCTCGGCGACAAAAGCGGCGGACGAAGGATGCGTGCGTGACACGCACGCTCGGTGTGAGTTCCGACAGCAGTCTTCCGCCCGCAAAGATTCACCCTACCGCTCTCGTCGAAGAAGGTGCCGAGATCGGCGCCGGCAGCTATGTGTGGGACCACGTCCACATCCGCGCGCCCGCGCGTGTCGGTCGCCGTTGCATCGTAGGGGGTAAGACCTACATCGCCTACGGCGTCACCATCGGCGACGGCGTCAAACTCAATGCCAACGTCTACATCTGCACCGGCATCCGCATCGAAGACCGAGTGATGATCTCCGCCGGTGTGATCTTTACCAACGATCGCTTTCCGCGAGCTTTCGACCCGTCGAGCATGGGCCTCGCCGCCTCCGAACCTAATGAGGAAACGCCGGAGACGGTCGTGCACGAAGGCGTCACCATCGGCGCCGGAGCGGTTATCGGTCCCGGCATCGGCATCGGCCGTTTCGCGATGGTAGGAATGGGCTCGGTGCTGACCCGCGACGTTCCCGCCCATGCTCTCGTCTTCGGCAACCCCGCCCGTTTGCGTGGCTGGGTGTGCGTCTGCGGCCTGCCCCTGGAGGCTGGAGCGGCGGCTCAGGCCCCTCCCGAGCGGGCGGTTTGTCTTCGCTGCGAGCGTCATTACAAAGTCGAGAGAGGAACCCTGGTCGAAAACGCCTGAACGAGCGGCCGGGCAGCTGAGTTCCCAGCGGTCATGATCCAACTTTACGCACGCGACCTCTATGCCGGCTACGGCATCGCCACGGCACTGTCGATCGAGGGGATCGCGTGGCGCCGCATCGAGACGTTGCAAGACGCCGACGGCCCTCTGCTCGTCGCGGCTTCCGATCTTGACCGCAGCGAAACCGAGTTCCTCGCCGAACGTCGTTCGTTGGTCATCACCGGCGGTGAGGTGTTTGCGCAACACGCCTTCGCAGACCCTCGCCTCCGGATCCGCAAGGGCCTTTGCCGCCTTTCTCTCTCACAAGCGTTGTGGCGGCCATCGGTCCGAGAGACCGCCGCCCGCTTCGGCATCGAAGAACTCACGCTGCCATTGACCACTTTCTGCGAAGCCCGGCAAGACAACGCCGATGCCCCATACGGATGCTTTCGTTCACCCGCCGCCCCCGCCGGCGCTGAGTGGCCGGCGGTGCTGCAACGCGGTCCCTGCCTGTGGGCGTTGGTCGATCCCGGTACGGCGCTGAGTCGATTGCTGACGGAATCGTATCTACCCGAACTCGCCCACGGACCCGCCGACAGCGAAAAACCGTCCCGCTTCTCGCGCGCGCTGTTTAGCGCCTACTACGCGGCCCCCGAAGCCTTGCGTCAAGCGTTGCGGCTGCGAACCTACGCGGCGCTGCGCCGCAAGCTCGCCGCCTACGGCGAAGCTGCATCCGCCTATCCGATCGATGCGACCGGCTGGTTGCTCGTCGAATGGATCCGCACGCTGGTCGCCCTCCTCGACCCGGCCCCGTCGGTCGGTCTGTCGCGATGGCCCTACCCCTACACGTCGGCCGCGAGCATCACACACGACATCGAGCCGTCGACCTATGCCTACACATCGGGTTTGCCGTCCCTACTCGACCACGTCGACCGTCTCGGCTACCCGGCGACCTTCAATCTGGTCGCCGAGCCCGCCGCACGCCTGCTCAGCGAAACCACCCGACAACGCCTGAGCCCCTACGAAGTGGGCTGTCACGGACTAACCCACCGGGGCGACCCGGTACGGGCTCGAGCCGAGCTACTCGACGCTCATTTGCAGCGTAGCCGGTCGATGGTCGCCGCAACGACCGGCCGCAACATCCTAGGCTACCGGAATCCACGGCTGGACCGCTCCGCCGAGTTGGCCTCCGCGCTGGACCGCGGCGGATGGGATTACGACTCGTCGTTTCCCGACGTCGACCGCGAGAATACCCGCGGCTTCGGCACCGGCGTGCGGCTGAACTTTCCGTTTCGTCCGCCGATCCTCGACGAGCAAGGCCGACCGCGGCCAAGCCTCTGTCTCGAACTGCCGTTGACGGCCCCCGACTGCATCCAACCCCTGTTTGCCGGAGAGTCCGTCGCGGATCTGCGCAATACCATCAAACGCAAAGCGGACTACATACACGCTACCGGGTCGTTGTACGTAGCGCTTGTCCACGCGGGGGTCTTTGGGAACCGTGACAGCAGGCTGCGCGAAGCGCACCTCGCCTACGTCCACGAAATCTTGACACGAGACTCGGTGTGGCTGGCCGGCATGGGGGAGATTGCCGAATGGTGGCACCGACGCGAGAACGTATGTGCAACAATGGAAGACGGTCACGTGATCGTGCGTAACATGGGGAGTACGGAGATCGACGGATTGGCCGTGGTGATCGAGGGCCGTTCCTATCCGCTACCCGGTTTGCCCGCCGGCAAAACACACGTATTCGAGCGCCCCGAAGCCGTCGTCGCCAACCCAGCACGGGGCCAGGAGCAAGAAACACCGCGATGAAAGCAACGAACGTATCCACCCCGCTGCACGTCGCTGTGATCGGTGGCGGAATTGCCGGACTGGCGTGCGCCTACTTTCTGCAGAAGCAGGGCCATCGCGCGACCGTTCTCGAAGCTGCATCACGTCTGGGCGGTCTCGGCACCGACTTCGAACACGAAGGCGTGAGTATCGACAAGTTTTATCACGTCGCCCTCGACAGCGATGACGATCTCATCGCCCTGCTCGCAGACCTCGGCGTTTCCGACCGCTTGCTATGGAAAGACACCGGCATGGGTTTTTTCGTCGGCGGACGTTTGTACGGCTTCAATGGTCCCATCGACCTCTTACGATTCCGAGCGCTTTCGCTCGTGGATCGCGTTCGCACCGGCCTGGGTGCGCTTTTTATTACGAAGCTCAAACGCAACGGCCTCGATCTCGACAATGTTCGTGCCGTCGACTGGCTGCCGCGGCTATTCGGGCGCAACGTGTTCAAGAAAATCTGGGACCCGCTGCTCACGGCCAAGTTCGGCGACCTACGGCATCAGGTACCCGCCTATTGGGTTTGGAACACACTCAATCGTGAAAAAGACGGTGGACAGGAGGTCAAGGGCTGCCTACGCGGAGGCTACCGGGGCCTCATCGATACCCTGAGTGCGACCATCCGCGCGGGTGCGGGCGAGATTCACCTCGACTCGGCGGTCGCCGGGGTCGAGGTGACCGACGACGGCGTCGACATCTTGATCGACGGGAGCCATCGGCGGTTCGATGCGGTGGTGTCAACTTTGCCGATGCCGCTGCTCAAGCAAATCCTGGCCCGATCGGCGGATGTCAGCCTGCCGGTCGATGAGCTCCGCTACCAAGGCTGCGTCAATGCCGTGGTGATTCTGCGCCGCAAACTGCAAAATTTTTACTGGACCGCGGTGGTGGACTCCGGATTCGACTTCCAGGGCGTGGTCGAAACGACCCATGTGATTCCACCCGAATGGATCGGCGACCGCCACCTGGCCTATCTGATGAACTACTGCAGCGCGGACTCGGAAATCTACGCTCGCAGCGACGAGACGGTGCGCAAGCAGGCAATCGACGGCCTCGCACGCCTGTATCCGGGCTTCGGAGCGCAGGACGTCGAAGACATCCGCGTCTTCCGCGCGCCGCACGTGGAACCCGTGTGGACACTCGGCTACTTGGACAAGCGTCCGCAAGCACGGGTCAGCAAGAGCCGACTCTTCCTGTGCACCACCGCACAAGCATACCCACGCGTCACAGCGTGGAATACCAGCATTGCGCTGGCGCGCGAAACCGTCGAAGCCATCGAGCAGGCCGGGTTTTCAGCCGCAAGCGCGGGCATCGACCTCCAAAGCGGCCTCCAAGCCGGAGCCCGCGATTTCGCAATACAACACAGAGGATAGAAACAGACGATGAAATTACCTTCCGACGCCGATTCCAGTGGCCGCGACCTAGGATCCGAGGAACTCGAACTTCTCAAAGAGGTCATCGCCTCGGGTACGCTGAACTGCACACGCGGAACCCAGGTGAACACTCTGGAAGCGGAAATCGCCGATCTGTACTCCGTCGATCACGTGCGTGCCGTGTCTTCGGGCACCGCAGCCTGCCATAGCGCGGTTACGGCGATCAACCCCGAGCCCTGCGATGAGATCATCACCACGCCGATCACCGACATGGGGGCCATTGCGCCGATCTTGTACCAGCTCGCCGTGCCGATCTTCGCTGACGTAGACCCGCTGAGCCTCAACGTGACTGCAGAGACGGTAGCCGAGCGAATCACCGATCACACACGCGCCATCATCGCAACGCACCTGTTCGGCAACCCTTGCGACATCACCGGCATCAAGGCCGTCGCCGATCGCCACGGCATCCCGGTCATCGAGGATTGCGCCCAGGCCTTTCTTGCCGAGCACAACGGTCACATCGTGGGGACCGTCGGTGCCATCGGCTGTTTCAGTCTGCAGCAGGGCAAGCACATGACCTCGGGAGAAGGCGGCTTCGTGATGACCTCGGACGCCGATCACGCCCGGAGAATGCGAGTGTTCAGCGACAAGGCTTGGCCTTACGGAGAAGCCAATCCCGATCATGAGTTCCTGGCGTTGAACTATCGTCTGACCGAGCTTCAAGGAGCCGTCGCGCGCGCTCAACTCAAAAAACTTCCGAGCGTCGTCGAGCGGCGGCGTGCCGGCGCCGCCGCCTTGAGCCGGCTTCTCGCCGGCACCCCGGGGCTCACGCTGCCGGCTGCCGCACAAGGCTCGACCCACGTCTACTGGAAATACCCGCTGATCGTCGATCCCGACGTCATCGAAGGCGGAGCCGACGCTCTCGGAGCAGCCCTCAAGGAACGCGGTGTATTCTGCGTTCCACGCTACATCCAAAAACCGGCCTTCGAGTGCCGCGTCTTTCGCGAACGCAATACTTTCGGCAGCAGCGGCTGGCCGCTGAGCTGCCGCCGGCAAATGGGCTTGAGCGAAGTCAGCTACGACGCAGCCGAGTATCCGGGGACGCGCCAAGGGCTCGAACGAGTGGTCGTGCTGCCGTGGAACGAGCGTTACACCGACGAGCACATCGCTTTCATTGCCGCCAGCGTGCGCGAGGCGGTCGAAGCGCTCGGCCGAGGAATCGGTGAGCGGCAGGGGGTCGCAGGAGCCGGCGAGTGACCGTAGCACCCTACGCCGTTTTCTCCTGCGATCTCGACACCGTCGACCGCCATTTGCAAGGCTATGGGATCGAGGGCCTAGCACCCTGCGACGTCATCTACCGGCAAGCGGTACCCAGGCTGCTCGATCTTTTTGCCGAACTCGAGGTTCGCGGCGTGTTCTTCACGATCGCCCGCGATGCCCACAGCCAACGCGATCTACTCACTCGAATCACCGAGGCCGGCCACGAGGTCGCCAGCCATTCGATGACTCACCCTCAGCCGTTTCGTTCACTACCCGCCGCGCAACTGACTACGGAGATCAAAGACTCGCGCGCCCGTCTGAGCGACGCCTGCGGGCGTGAAGTCGTCGGTTTTCGAGCCCCCGCTTGGGACGTCGACGATCGCGTGCTCGCGGAGTTGGCGCGCTCGGGCTACCTCTACGACGCATCCTTCTTCCCCACCCCCGCGCTCATCGCCAGCCGCTTGTCCGCCTACCGGCGCAGCGAAAGTATGGGATCGATCTTCTCCATGGATCTACTCGGCCACGCCTTCGCGCGGCGGACTCCTTACCGCTTGACGGGCGCAGGAGCGGGCATGATCGAATTCCCGGTGGCGGTTACCCGTTGGCTGCGTTTTCCGACCTATCACACGCTGGCCTACCTAACCCCCCGGCCGCTGTACATGCGCGCGTTGCGCTCTCTTTTGAAGCGCAACGAGCCCATATGCTACGAGTTTCACGCCGCCGACCTTCTCGCTCTCGATGACGAGGGTGTAGACCCGCGCATGGATCGTCATCCGGGCATGAAGTTACCGCTCGCCGACAAATTGGCGCTCCTGAAGACCATCGTTTCGGAGATCCGTGCGGCACGGCAACCGACCACCTACCACGCGGTCGTGCAAAACCTCTTCGCATCATGAGCGACGCAAAGAGCGTACTGTGCGTTTTCGGTACACGACCCGAAGCCATCAAATTCGCTCCCGTCATCGCCGAATTGTCACGGCCCGGCTACGGCCTGACCGCCCGCGTATGCATCACCAATCAGCACCGTGAAATGCTCAGCCAGGTGCTCGAGTTTTTCGATATCGAGGTCCACCACACCCTCGACATCATGACCAAGGGACAAACACTCGCGCAAATCGCAGCACGCGTGCTCGATCGCCTACCCGCCGTCCTCGAGCAGGAACGTCCGGCGGCGCTACTCGTGCAAGGCGATACCACCAGCGCCTTCGCCGCTTCTCTGACCGCCTTCTACGCCGACGTTCCCGTCGGCCATATCGAGGCCGGGCTGCGCACCTATGACCGTCACGCGCCCTTTCCCGAAGAGATCAACCGGCAGATGACGACGCTCGTCGCCGACTGGCATTTCGCCCCCACCGAGCGCGCACGAGAGGCCTTGATCGCCGAGAGGGTTCCCCCCCACCGAATTCATGTAAGCGGCAACACCGTGGTCGACGCCCTTCAGATGGTCGTACGCAAACGCGACATGGGCGACCAAACCGTCCTCGCGCATCTCGACCCGTCGAAACGGCTCATACTCGTCACCGCCCACCGCCGGGAGAGTTTCGGCGACCGCTTCGAAGAACTCTGTCGGGCCCTGCGCTCGCTGGCCGAACGCAATCCCGATATCGAGTTGATCTATCCGGTTCATCTCAACCCCAACGTGCGCGACCCCGTTCACCGTATCCTCGGCGGCCACGCGCGTATTCATTTGGTGGAACCGGTCGACTACTTGACGCTGGTCGATCTGCTGCGGCGCTGCTGCCTGGTGATAACCGACTCCGGCGGGATCCAGGAAGAGGCACCGTCCCTGCACAAGCCGGTTCTCGTCATGCGCGACACGACCGAACGGATGGAAGGTATCGAGGCCGGAACCGCCGTGCTCGTAGGAACCACCGGCGAACGAATCATCGCGGAAAGCGAACACCTACTGCGCGATGAGCAGGCCTACACAAAGATGGCCACCGCCGTCAACCCCTTCGGTGATGGTCGGGCGGCCGGGCGTATTGTTCGAGTTTTGGCTGACGGCCTAGCGGCAAGCCGCACCGCGCAGCGTGATCAATAATACACCCGCATGCTCGGCACCGTGCCGGTGACCGGGACGACCGGATAGTCGGTCACGTCTACGACGAAGGTATCTTGTGCAGGCGCCTGTTGGCGCGCGTAGAAGCGGCAGCGAGCCACGTCGAGACCACCCGCCACATCCTCGGTGGCAACGACCGTCAACTCGAGCCTTCCCCCGACGGTGTCGTTGAAAAAGTCGACGCTCGCGCTCTCCGGCAGGAGGCTTTCGCAGCGGACTTCCCCGGCTTCGCCGACAAACGTTGAGCCGGTATCACGGTAATCGACAACGGCCCGGGTTTTGCCGGTCGGAACCGAAGCATCGAGCGCAAGGGTCACGAGCAAGCCGCACTGCAAGGACACGTCCTGGCCGACGGCCGCACGCACAACGCGCAGGCCGTCGCTGGGCGACAAAGTGCCGTCGCCGTCGGTATCACAGTTGGACAACGGACATTGTCCAAGTTCTACGGCCGCACGCAGGATTTGAAAAGCATCGGTCGCCGTCAGGATGCCGTCGTCCGTGGCATCACCGCATGCGGGGTGAAGGCTGCAATCGAGCTGGCACGCGTTGGGGTCGGCGTCGCTGTTGGCGGGTCCGTCGTCACACTCCTCGCCGGCCTCGAGGATTCCATTGCCGCACACCGGATCGGCGCTCGTACTGTTCGAATTCGCGTCGGTCGGATCGGTTCCCGCCGCGACTTCCACGCCATCCAGCTCACCGTCGCCGTCGCTGTCGGCGAGCAGAGGATTGGTGCCGATCACTTCGACCTCGTCGAAGTCGCTCAAGCCGTCGTCGTCGCTGTCGCTGTCGGTCGCCGACGTACCCAGTGCGCTCTCGCGACCATCGTCGAGACCGTCTCCATCGGTATCGGCCGAGTTCGGATCACTCTCCCCCGCATCCACCGTAGCGTTGAGATTGACGTCTTCGTCGGCATCTACAAGGCCGTCACCGTCGGAGTCGACAACAGCCGCCGCCGTGGCGTAGTCGAGAGCCAATTCGTTGGATCTCGGCCCTTCGATGCGGGAGCTATCGTAACTTCTCACCATGAACCAGCTCGTCGGCCCCATGGGGATCCCCGACACTTGAACATTCAGGGCACCGTCGCTGCCGGCGACGGGCAGCCCGACGTCCACAGGAGACACACCCTGATAATCAACTCCCTGGCGGACATAAACGTGGTAGCCGGCGATCCCACCGCCTTGCGACACCAGTGGCTGCCAGGAAACGGCCACTTGGTACGCGTCTGCGAGGGCAGGTGCAGCCAAGCTCGATATGAGCATTGCGAGGGCAGCAAAACAGGAAGAACGGAGCCGAAGATTGCGCAACATACAGAACGGGCCTCGAGAGCCCGAACGCAATACGCGTGCCGCATCGCCATCGTGAGAAAGCCTTGCTAAGCGCGGCGATCAAGGTTGGAGTTTTGTAGATCCGGAGCGTGGGTGCGGCGAAAATATAGCGCCATCGGCGCTACTACTGCCGCGTCAAGGCGGTATGCGTTAAGCCCGCCACAACATGGCCGAGGTCGGAGTACATGCGCAGTGCGCTCTCACGCCGTCTCCGCCTACGCGTAGACCTCTACAATGGAGCGCACTTCAGCTCGGCCGGGCGGCCCACCGCTGCGCGCAGAATGATGAGAGCGTCGGTCGTGGTGACGGCACCGTCTTCATTGACGTCGCAGCGCCAGTACGGACACGATACTTCCGCACGCACGGCCGCCCACTGCACCAGCCAAGCGTCGCTGGCCCGCAGGAAACCGTCGTGATTGGCATCGCCGCAGACACTCGGCCAAAAGCAGTCATCCTGGCAGCGCGTGAGTGCCGGGTCCCCGTTGGCGTCGCCGTCATCGCACTCTTCGTCGAGTCCGACCTCTCCGTCACCGCATGTTCCGAAGGCCATGCGGGCGTCTTGGTCATCGGGCACATAGGACGCATCGGTCGTGAGCACCAACACATCCAACTGTGGCGGCTTCGCGCCCGCTTCCCTCTTTTCGATCGTCAGCCTATGCGAGCCGGCCTTCAGATACCCCACGGCCAAGGGCTCCGGGTCACCCGTCACGATGGTACCGTCGCCGTCCCAATGCCAGGTCAAAAACACATCGGAATTGTTGCCGAATCGTAGCGGGTCGCCGCCGTCAAGGCGGACGAAAAACGAGTTCGAACCGTCGGTAGTCGGGTCCGGGTAATAGAATCGCCCCCACAGGTACCACATGCCGGAGCGGTCGAGTGCAACGTCGTAGTCAACCTGGTCGCCGCTACCTCCTGTGTAGTCGCTGGCGCCGCTCTTGACCGAGAGCAACTGGGTCGCAATGCTGTCGGCATTCGGATCCTGATCGTGCCCTCCGGCGTACTGGTTGGCCACCAGCATGGTGCCGCTGAACACCGCGGTCGGATCGTTGGCCGGCGCAATCCATACCGCGTCGTTGCTACCGAACCCGACGCACGAGCCCCGTTCCAGGCTGCAAACCCTACCCCCCGAACAACTGGCCACCCCGCGACAGACGCCCGCCGCGCAGCGATCGCCATAGGTACACGCAACTCCATCGTCGCAGAGGCTCCCGTTGGTCTTTCCACGGCAACCGTTGACGATGACCGACGACGCGTCGTTGGGATCGGTTTCCCAGGCATCCACCACGCGGTTGAGATTGGTGTCCTCCTCCGCGTCGGTGAGACCGTCGCCGTCCGAATCGATCACCGCCGCGACCTGAGCGTACCTAAGAGTGATCTCGTTGGAAGGGGGTCCGGCGCGCTCCTCGGAATCGTAAGCGCGAATCGAGAAGGTTACGCGTTTGGTGATACGCACACCTGTTACGACCAAGCGTACGACGCCGTTTTTGCCCGGAGCCTTGGGGCCGACGAACAACGGCGCTTCGAGTTCTCCGCCATCGTAGCGAACGTGCACCATATAGCCGGCTGCAGCCTCGACCGGTCGCCACGCGAGCTTGGCGTCAAAAGCGAGCGCCGGTGTCATCCACCACGCCGTCACAACCACTACAGCGGTAAGCACGCGAATAGCTCGCGGCACGCGATGAGAATTCACGGTTTCGAACTTCACCCTGTTTTTATCCGTGCGCCGGTCCCGAACCGCGCCGCGTCTATAACACCCTTCCGGAACTCGACCCTCGGACGAGCAACGGCCGTCTCGCCCACAGCGGTCGTAGCAATCGCGACTACCTAGGAGTCGTACGAAACAAACGGAATTTTCTTTGTTATGCAGCCGTCTCGGACGGCATCAGCCTCTTCCGCATCCTCGTGTCCATCCGCCGTCGGGATTCGCTGCCCGGCCAACGCCGCGACCGCCCTAGCGAGCGCATCAACGATCTCGGCGCGCAGCCGCAATCCAAATCGTTGTACTGCAGTGAACCTAGTCGCAACGTGCCCGGATGTCGATGCGTTAACGCACAGTATTCGCTGCTGCAACCTATATTTTCGAAACTAGCGGATGGTCGGAAAACAGCAAGGCCGGATCGGTTCCGTACAAAAACGTGCGCCACCCGACCGCTGGAATGGAGGGTTTCGGGACAAAGCCCCTCCCTTCCGGAGCTTTGCCGGCAAGTGCCCAAGATTGCTAGGGAAACTTTTGCGCAATAAACTCGAGGCTACGTTCGTCGAATATTGCACATGCGGAGCCCACGAGGGGGATGCGGTGGGGGCGCCGTGGGGACAAGGAGAGGCACTATGAAAGGAACCGGGAGAGGAACCAGAATCGTCTTTACAGCGGCTGCCTCGGCCGTGTTGATCATGGCGACAGCCCCGGCGGCCTCGGCCGACCGACGGCCGTCTCGCCCACAGATGCTGAGCAGCCACATCGGCACCGGCGGCGCCCTGACCGAGCACATCGGTGGCGGCGTGGCCGTCGCCGGCGGCTACGGGCGCTACGGCGGGCATGGCTTCCGCCCCAGTTACGGACACAGCTACGGGCGTGGGCACGGTTTTTCCCCGAGCTACGGTTACGGCCACGGGCACGGTTTTTCCCCGGGCTACGGTTACGGCCACGGGCACGGTTTTTCCCCGGGCTACGGTTACGGCCAGGGGCATGGCTTTTCCCCGGGCTACGGTTACGGCTACGGGCATGGATTCCCACCCGGATATGGATACGGCCGCGGATTCCGTCCCAGCTACGGCTATGGCTACGGTCCCGGTTTCGACGGCGGCCACCTCAGCGGCGTTCTTCGTTTCGGCGGGCACAGCGGCGCAGCCATCGCCGTAAGTCTGCCTCTTCTCGGCGCCTACCAAGACTACGGCTACACCAGCGGTTACTACTGCCCGAGCCACGGCTATCACGCGCAAACGCAGATCGAGTTCTACCGCCACATCACCAACGTGCACCACGTTCCGTGGAGGGAAGCCGAGCACCACTTCCGCCGGTCCGGCGGCAGCTTGCGCGTCTATTTCGACGATTAGGCCGCCGAGCGACGCGCGCCTACCAAGGCAGCGATGGCATCGGTAATTCCGTCAACGCTCAGGTGGTACATGGGGAAGAGGCGGCGGATGACCCGGTTCGTGTAGGTGTGTTCCCAGAGGGTTTCCGGCTCCGGATTGATCCACACCGCACGTTGGTAGTGATCGGCGAGCTTCTGCATCCAGACAATCCCTGCACTCTCTGCGCTACGCCGGGGATCGATGTTGCCGTAAGGCTCCATCAGTTCGACCGGATGCATTGCCGCGTCGCCGAGTACGATCAACTTCCAGCGCTCATCGTAACGACGGAAAAGATCCGCCGTCGGCACGCTCGCCGAGTGAGTCATCAGCGCGTCACGATATACGTGGTCGTACACGCAATTGTGAAAGTAAAACGCCTCGAGCGACCTCAAGCCGCGCTCCTCGTGTAGAGCGGTCAACAATCGACTGACCGGTTCGAAATACGGGTCCATGGTGCCGCCGACATCCATCAGCAGAACGACACGGATATTGTTCTTGCGAGGCGGGCGGAACACGAATTCGATTTCGCCGGCATTGCGGCAGGTTTCGTCGATGGTCTCATCCAGGTCGAGTTCGGTCGCCGCGCCCGATCGCGTGAGCCGACGCAGACGCTTGAGAGCGAAGCGGATTTGGCGGACGTCGAGGGTCACGTCGCTGCGGTAATCGCGAAAGCGACGTTGCTCGGCGACCTTCATCGCCGAACGTGAGCGACCCGGCCCGCCGACACGAATCCCGGTCGGGTGCACGCCCGAGTGACCGAAGGGCGAGCGGCCGCCGGTGCCGACCCAGCGCCCTCCGCCGTCATGGCGCTCATCTTGTTCGGCCAAGGTCTCGAGGAATCGCCGCATCAATTCGTCGGAACCCAGCCGTTCCAGCTCGGCGACTTCTTCCGCACTCAAATGCGGAAGGTTCTTCGCGTCCGCGAGCCATTCCAGGACTTCGTCGGCCACGTCGAATTCACCCTCCACGCCCTTGAACACCCGCGCGAATACGCGGTCGAAAGCGTCAAAGTGGTTCTCGTTCTTGACCAGACACGAACGAGCCAAATGATAGAAACGCAACAGGCTGGAGCCGTGGAGGCCCAGTTGGAG
>CAZKLE010000028.1:0-19572 GCA_964553415.1 uncultured Myxococcales bacterium | reverse complement strand
GCGGAGCCTCGTACCTGCGACCTGTTGGAGGTCAACGGGCGCTTGAGCGGCCTGGAGGACGTGTGCTTGCCGTTTTGCGGCAACGGTATCTTGGAAAGCGACGAAAGCTGCGACGACGGCAACCGTGATTCCTTCGACACCTGTACAAATCAATGCGTCTTGGGTCCGACCGACTTTGCGTTGGTGACCATCCCGAGCGCCGCGGCGCCGGCGCATACCCCGGACGGCACGGTGGGCAATGCCGTGACAGCAGGCGGCACCCTGGCAACGCAGTTCGGCTCGACCATCTTTAACTTGAACAACTCGACCTACGTGCGGTTTTTTGCACCGGGTGCGGGCAATGCGGACGCCGTCCTGGTGATGATCCCCGGTTTTGCCGCCGGGGCGCAGACGTTCAAGACCTTTGCCGAGACCATGATCGACAAAGCCGCACGCGAGGCATCGATGGTGCTCGAGGTTTGGGCCGTCGATCGGCGTACCAATCAGCTCGAAGATCTGAGCGGTATGATCCAGGCCGAAAACGACTTGGATCCGCGTCTCGGACTCGATTGGTTTTTCGGCGGTGAGCTGGGCTTCACACTCGATCCGCGGCTGTCGCGGAGGGCGGTTTTCCACGCCGGCGCCGACGTTGCCTTCATCGCCAACTTTACGCCCAACGTTTTTGCTCGCGATATCGACGCCATCGTCGATGCTGCAGCCGCCTCTCCCGGCGCTCCGACGGTGTTCCTCGGCGGGCACTCGTTGGGTACTACGTTTACGGGCCGTTACGCAGCGACCGACTTTGATATCGGGCCGGGCGTGAGCGCCGGCTATACTAAGGTTGCGGGCTTGGTTCTGATGGAAGGCGGTGTGCTGTTCGGCAGCCCGGCCTCGACCACTCCGACCGACGGCGAGTTGGACACGATCATCGCGCGCGCCGACGGCGGTCTTTACAATGCCGTTCTCAGTGGCGCCGCCAGTTGCACCGACGGCACTCCCTGCACGACCAACGCCGATTGTTCGGCGGTCACGCCGACCGCGGGCGCGCTCACCAGCGTATGCGTCGAGCCGGTCGAAGCCTACACGGGTGCCGATCTCAGCGTCGGTCTGGTGCTGCTTACGCCGCAGATCCAAGCGGCGGGCGATATCATTGCCGTCCAGGGTCGTATCGATCCCGACTCGCAGGCCATCGTCCAAGCCGACCAGGGAAGCGGTTCGGCGGTCTCGCTCGTGCCTGGGCTTTCTCTGCTCAACCAGCTGCAGGCGGGTACCACGGAAGCGGCGCTCGGCGCATTTCTCGACGATGATTTCTCACCTCAGCCGGCGTTTCGTGCCTCGATGGGCTTTACAAACAACGGCAACAACATACAGCTTTTCCCCGGCGCAGACTTTCTGGTCGCCGGCGCTGCCAGCAACGATCCTCTGCGCAGCTGGATCAACGCCGGCGAGCCGGTGCCTGTGGCGGCCGTGCCCGACAACGGCGGCCCGTTCTTTTTCCCCAACAGTGTCAACGGCGTCGAGGTTGAAGTCACCCCGATAGAGACCATGTTCAGTCTGATCCATGCCGGCGAGACGAACTTCGGCGACTGGTATTTCGCTTCTTCGGGGCTCGGCGTCACCTCCGAGCTGGGAGGCGTGGACACGACACCCTTGTCGGTTGTGCGCGGGCGTCCCGATATTGAAAACCTCACACAGGCCGCCAACATCGATATCCCGGTGATCGCCTTCGGCGGCACTAACGGTCTGGCCCCCAGCAACGGTTCGTTCAAGGATTTCGCCGAGGCCATCGGCCCATGCACGGCGCCCAGTTGCACGGGTGCGCCCCGGGTGGTCAATCCTTTGAATGTGAAGACCGTCTACGGTGGTCCCGACGGCGGTTTTGAGGTGCACCTGAGCGAGGGCTACGCGCACATCGACGTCGTCACCGCGCCCGACGATCCGGCTCACAACAACGTGTACGACCCGCTGTTGGCGTTCTTGTTGCGCAATACGCCCTAGTCCGGACGAGGACCGCGATGCTCTTGCTCTGCTGCGCTAGGCCGCCGGGCGGGATCGCGCTCGATGCGTCCGAGCAGGCGCAGCAATCCATCGAGAGTCGTAAACGGGTGCGGCGGGCAGCCGGGGATGAGGAGGTCCAACGGCAGCACTTGGCCGGCGCCGTCATGAACCTCGGGATTGCCGGCGAACGGTCCGCCCGAGATCGCGCAGGCACCGACCGCAATGACGATTTTCGGTGACGGCACCGCGGCGTAGGTGGCCTCGAGCGCTGCGTGCATGTTTTTGGTAACCGGCCCCGTGATGAGGAATCCGTCGGCGTGCCGCGGCGAGGCGACCAGCTGAATTCCGAAGCGGCCGAGATCGTAGAGGATGGTATTTAAAACATTGACCTCGGCTTCGCAGGCGTTGCAGCCGCCGGCGCTCACCTGGCGCAGCCTGAGCGAACGGCCGAACAGCCGCTGCAGCCTGTGGTCGAGTGCGGCGGCGAGTGTTGCTTCGTTGTTCCCGTCTACGACCAGATTCTCGCGCTTGGAGGCCGCCAAGCGATAATCGTGTGAGAACTCGATGGCGCCACTCGGGCAGGCTTCGCTGCACTCGTTGCAGAAAAGGCAGCGGCCGAGATCGAGGCTGAGGTCCCCCGGCTCGTTTCCCACTTGCAGGGCCGCGGTCGGACACGCGGCGACACATGCCGAGCATGCCGTCTCGCAGCGGCTCGGGTGTAGATGTGGGCGTCCGCGAAAGCGCGGTGGTAACGTCGGTGGCTCGCGCGGAAAGTTCAAAGTCCGATGTCCTTGGCGAAGGCGAAGCGCGAGATTTTTCAGCATGGTGCCCTCATAAATCGACCCCGCAGTAGGACAGATTGAAACTCTTGTTGCAGACAGGAAAATCCGAGATCACCTGCCCGCGCATCGCTAAGGCAAGGCCGATCCAGTTGTGAAAGGAGGGGTCGACGACCTTGTAACGCAGGAAGCGTCCGGAGGAATCGGTGATGGCAACGTGCCATATCTCGCCGCGCCAGCCTTCGGTACAGGAAATGGCCATTGCGTTGTCGGCGAGTTTGGCCGGTACATCCTCGCGAACGGCGCCGTCCGGGAGGTTGCAGAGAGTTTCGCGCAGGAAGGCGATTGTGTGTTGAGCCTCGAGCCATCGTAGCTGCGCGCGTGCAAACACGTCCCCCGAGCCGACCGTCGCTACGGGAATGTGGGCGGAGGTAAACACTCCGGTCGGAAACTCGGCGCGCGCATCGATCGCGAGCCCGCTCGCCCGCGCAACCGGGCCGACGATTCCCAGGGCACGACAGTCATCTGCGCTCAGGACGCCGACCTGCTCGAATCGCGCGCGTGCGTTCGGCGTGTTCCATAGTAAAGACACCGCCGCGCGCAAGTCGCTGTCGATGGTGTCGAGACGCCGGCGTAGGTCGTCGACCAGTGCGTCGTCGACATCGAAAGCGCTGCCGCCGGGGCGCACGAGGCCGCGGCCGAGACGGCTTCCGCACAGCGCGGCCGTCATATTCAAGATGTCTCCGCGGATCCTGCCGCAAAAAGACGCCGTCGGAAGGTAGCCGATATCTCCGGAGAGTGCGCCGAGGTCGCCGACGTGATTGGCGAGCCTCTCGAGTTCGAGCGCCATTCCGCGCAGAAATAGTCCCCGAACGGGCACGCGATGCCCGGCCAGGGCTTCGGCAACCTGACAGTAGGTGCTTGCGTGCCCTACGCTGGTATCGCCGGCCAGAGTTTCCATGGTGTGTATGGTGCGAGGCCCCGGACCGCCGGCCAACGAAGGCTCTACCCCTCGGTGCTGGTAGCCGCGTGAGATTTCGAGATGCAAAACCGTCTCGCCGTGGCACTGGAAACGAAAATGCCCCGGCTCGATGACGCCGGCGTGCACGGGTCCGACGGCAACCTCATGAACCTCGTCGCCGTCGACTCGGAAGAAGTCCATGACGCCCACTTGTTTGGCGGTGCCGCCCGTCGTGCGCCCCGCCTCGCTAAAACGCAGCGGCTTGAGCCACGGATGACCGTCGATCTGTAGCCCACACTGTTCAGCCAGTTCGCGCTCAAATAGATGAGCCTGAGGGCATCGGGGTGTAAGTGCCTGCCAGCGGTCCGCAAGCGGCGTGATTGCAACGCGTGTTTTTCCCGTTGCCGGATCAGCCAGCACCACGGCCAGGTGCGTCGCCTTGCGCTGCGGCCATCCAAACAGCGCCGCGAGCCGGCACCCGGAAGCGATAGCGTCGGTGATCAGCGTCCCCAGCTCTTGCGCGTGTACGACCGGAATGCGCGACATCGGCAGCGCTTCATCGAGGGCGACTTGCAGGAGTTCGGGCGTTGCCATCAGAAGCCGCCCCCACCGAGCGCCTGTGCTGCATGGGTCAGGACCTCGCGTAGCGGTTCGGGCAGGTACAGCCCGAATGCAAGGCTCAGGACGGCAAGAATCGCCGGCGGTACAATCAGCAAAAGCGGCTCGCGCTTGTTTCCGGTCTCCGCCGAGACTGTGCCCGACTGCGTGCCCGGAATCGCGGCGGCCGGCAGCGTGGTCGGTAGCCCTTGGGCCATACCGAGAAAGGTGCGTGTCAGTCCGATGAAAGCCAGTGCCAATGCACCGAGGTAGAGCGTCGGCACCAGCCAGCCGCCGGCTTGCAGGGTGCCGCGCAGCACGACGAACTCACTCGGAAATGTCCCGAAGGGCGGTGAGCCCACGATGGCGAAGAGGCCCATCATCCACAGGATTCCTGAAACCGGCCGCGAGATCAGAAGCCCGCGTACGGCAAAGATGGAGCGTGTCTTGTACGCTGCGAGGATGTTGCCGGCGACCAAAAACAACAGCCCCTTGGCGATCGAATGGTTGATCAGATGCAACATCGCTCCGGCCGTTGCTGCGCCGCCCACGCCCACTCCGAGCGCGAGTATGCCCATGTGCTCGACGCTCGAGTAGGCCAACAGTCGCTTGTAGTCGGTTTGCGCCAAAATGAAGATTGCCCCGAAGCCCATAGACAAGAGACCGAAGATCAAAAGCAGGCGGCTGCTGAAGGCCCCCTGCCCTGCCGCCAGCAGCACTTGGTGGGCGCGCAGAATACCGAGGAATGCCGTGTTCAGCAGCGCTCCCGATAGCAGAGCGGAAACCGCCGACGGCGATTCGCTGTGTGCATCGGGAAGCCACGAGTGCAGCGGCGCAAGGCCCATCTTGGTGCCGTAGCCCACGAGTAACAGGACGAAGGATGCCTTCAGCCATCGCGGATGCATTCCCGACGCGTGCACGAGAAGCGAGGGAACGTCCATCGGCGTTGCGCCGCCGCCGACTACTTCGCCGGCGATGGCGAGAAAAAACGATCCCAGCAGCGCCATTGCGATGCCCACCGAGCAGATGAGCAGATATTTCCACGTTGCTTCGAGCGAACGGGCGTGGCGGTGGAAGTAGATCAGCGGTGCGCTCGCCAGCGTCGTTCCCTCGACCGCCACCCAGAGTATGCCGAAGTGTTGGCTGACGGTGACCAGCGTCATCATGGAGAGGAACGCGAGCAGGCAGGCGACGAATACCGCCTGCGGTGCGTTGGGGAAAAACCCACCCCCGCGTGTACCGGGATGGTCTTCTGCCGTCTCGGTGGCTAGATAGCCGACGGTGTAAAACGACACCAGGAGAAACAGCGCGCTGGTGACCGCTAGAAAAAGCCGGCCGAGGGCGTCGAGTGCGAGCCAACCGCCGAGCAACGGCTCCACGGGCCGGAGAAACGTCGCCGCCGTGAGGGCGGCATGCAGCACGGCGGTCACCGGCAGAAGAACACGTACGAGTGCGGCGCGACGCAAGATCAGCGCGACAGCCGCGCCGAGAAGAGGGATGCCTACCAGCCCGATGATCACGGTTGATCCCTTTCGAGCGGTGCGCGCACGACCGTGAGCTCGTGCAGCAGCGCAAGCCGGCCGCTGTCGAGAGAATCGAAAGCCCTATTGATGTGAAATAGCGCGATGCCCATAACGAAGACACCGACGAGAACGTCGAGCATGACGCCGACCTCCACGAGCCAGGGGGTGCCCCGCACGAACAACATGCCGAAGGTGAAGATGCCGTTTTCGACGATCAGATACCCAATCACCTGGGTGAGGGCCTGACGCCTGGCGATGATGAGAAACAATCCCGTAAACACCGTGCAAAAGGCCACGGGTGCGCCCAACGTTGAGACTCCTGGGGGAAGCGGCAGCCCTGAGGCCAGCCACGCGCCCGCGGCCAGAGCGCCAAAACCGAAAACGAGCGAAAGGTTTTGGCTGACGATGGGCTGAATTTCACGAAGGACCTGAGCTTCGCGTAGTGCGCGGCGCAAGAGGAAAGGCAAAAGCAAAGCCTTGATAAGAATACTCAGGACCGAGAATTCGATCGATCGCGCGAGCGCGCCGCCGTCATGGGCAAGGATCGGCAACAGGCCGAGCAGCAATCCTTGAACGGCGACGGTAGAGATGCACGCGAGCAGGCGGCTTCCCCCGAGGACACGCAGGTCGGTGAGTGCGATCAACACCAGACACGCATCCATCCAGTCGCGTGCGCTCATGTCAGCACCATCACGATAAGACCGATCGCAGCGAGTGCCGTGGCGCTGACGAGAAGTTGAGGCAAACGCGGAAGCCGCAATCGCGCCATCGAGCTCTCGATGATGCCGACCAGTATGGCCAACAGCGCCAACCCGGCGACGCCCACAAACACGGCGATGACGCCCGGTCCGGGATCCAGTGGGTGGAGTGTGCCCACCACCAGTGCACCGAGAATCCACATTCTGTATGCGTTGGTGAGTTCGATCAGGGCCAGATCCGGTCCGCTATGGTCGAGTATCATTACTTCGTGAATCATCGTGAGTTCGAGGTGCGTGGTGGGATCATCGACCGGGATGCGGGAGTTCTCGGCGAGAAAGACCACCAACAGGGTGACGAATACCAGCGGGATGGCGGGCCCGCCGTCGCCCGCCAGACCAACGAAGATCGTGCTCAACGACAATTGGCCGGTATCGACAGCCAGCACCACCAGCGCGAGTAGAAGAGCCGGCTCGGCGAGCGCGGAGACCTGAACTTCGCGACTTGCTCCCATCGCCTCGAAGCTCGATCCGGTGTCGAGTGCGGCAACGACCGTAAAAAATCGTACGAGACCCAGAAGGTACGCGACCAGGACGAGATCACCGTCGAAGCGAACGAGGCCCGGCACTCGGCCGAGGGGAACGAACAGGAGCGCGACCAAGGTAGCTGTCAGTCCCACGAGAGGGGCGGCGGCGAACACCCAAGTGCTTGTTTCACTGTACACCGCTCCCTTGCGCAGAAGCTTGGCAACATCGAAATAGATCTGCATAAGCGGCGGCCCCGTACGGCCCGCGAACCAGGACTTGGTACGGGTGATGATCGACGGCAGCAAGGGAGCGCCGATCAGCGCGATGCAGAGATGAAGAAGCGGATACATCTGCATCGCTTAGCCTCCGAGTGTCGCCACGAGAAGTACCAAGAGCGTGACGGCGATGTAGAGGATGTAGAGTTGCACGCGGCCCTGCTGGAACCAGCGTAGGGTGGCGGCGACCGCCTGGATGAATCGGCTGGCGGGACGATAGATCCACACGCTGGCCACATCGTCGGTATGACTCGCAAACGACGCCGCGTGCGGGAAGTAGCCTTGCGGCGGCTCGATGTGGACGCGGGTTCGTAAAAGCGGCCGGAACAGTCCGGTGAGAGGCGCCGCATAGGACGAGGCCGTGTACTGCATGCGCGGGGTCGGTGCCGGGTAGGCGCATCCCCAGGTAGGGGCGCCATCGACGCGGCGGTCACGTAGAATTCGGTTGCGCAGGATCGCGAGCCCGGCGACGCCCAAAGCCAAGGCCAGGCCGCAAGCCGCCACGCTCGCCAATACCTTCGACATGTGGGCGAGGGGCATGGATGCATCCGTGTGCGCGATCGATCCGACCAGAGGCGCCAGGTGCGGCAGCAAGGCCCAGGCGAAGAACGCGACGCCCACGCACGCGAGCGCGAGCGCCGACATGGAAATCAGCATGAGGGTCCCCGCTTCGTGGGCGTGGACGGCTTGCTCGCTGCGCGGCCGGCCCAGAAAAACCACGCCGAATGCCTTGGTGAAGCATGCGACGGCGAGCCCGCCGATTAGGGCCAGCCCGGCAATGACGACAGTAAGGACGGGTACCGAGTGTCCCGCGCCCACCCCGTGAAAAGCGCCGAGGTAGATGCAAAGTTCGCTGACGAATCCGTTGAGCGGCGGCAGACCGGAGATGGCCACGGCTCCGATGAGGAAAAGCGCAGCCGTCCAGGGCATCCGACGTGCGAGTCCGCCGAGATCCTCGATGTTGAGCGTGCCGGTTCCGTGGGCGACCGAGCCGGCCGCGAGAAACAGCAGCCCCTTGAACAGTGCATGATTGATTACGTGCAGGAGCGCGCCGGCATAGCCGAGCGCGGCGACGACGGGCATGCCCGTCTGCTGACCGATCAGTCCGACGCCGAGCCCGAGCGCGATAATGCCGATGTTCTCGACGCTGTGGTAGGCGAGAAGGCGCTTGAGGTCGTGCTGCGCCAGCGCGAACAGCACTCCCGGAATGCCCGAGGTGATTCCGATAGCCACGAGAACCCATCCCCACCAAGGCTCCGGGGGGCCGAGAAAGCTCAATGTTCTGAGGATGCCGTAGATGCCGGTCTTGATCATGACGCCCGACATGAGCGCCGAGACGTGACTGGGTGCCACCGGGTGAGCCTCGGGGAGCCAAACGTGCATGGGCCAGAATCCGGCTTTGGAGCCGAACCCGATGAGCGCGAGGATGAAGGCCAGTCCCGCCGGCGCCAGTGTCGGATCGGCCGTGAACGTTTCAAACTCGAGCGATCCGGAAGCTCGGCCGAGCAGTACGAAAAGGACCAGCAGGAACGCGCTACCCAGGTGGGTGGCTACCAGGTACACATTACCGGCCTCGCCGACGCGTCGGGATTCGCCGCGTGCACTGACGAGTTCGTGGGTGACCAGGAAGAACGACGACAGTGCCATGGCCTCCCATGCGATCAGGAATAGCACCCCGTTACGGGCGACCACCACGAGCGCCATGCTCGCTACGAGAATGTTGTAGAAGGCCCAGGCGTCAACTCGCGAGCGTTGTGGCTCCGGTTTCAAATAACCGAGCCCATAGACGGTACCCGCTGCCGACAAAACGAAGATTGGGATGAGGAAGAACCCCGACAGCGCGTCCAAACCGATGTGGAAAGAACCGTAGGGGATGTTCCAGGCAAGTCGAAGCTCGAGCGGAGTCGCCGACGTAATCGCAACCACCGCCGGCAGCATGCCCAGTGCACAGCCGGTCAATGTACACGCGGCGGCTACGCGAGCGGCCCAGCGCGGTCGGCGCACACATAGGGGCGCCAGGACCGCCCCTACGAAGGGCAGCCCAATAGCAAGGAGAAGCAGCGTCATTCCTTCGATTCTTCTCGCTCGGGAATGTCGGACTCCGCTTGCGCGAGCGCTTCCACGATCGCCTCGCGTGAGGCGCGACCCCGGAGCGCGTCAGCGACGGCATCACGACGCAGGACGAACGCGAGTCTGGCCAAGAGGTGCAGGTGGGAACGGACCGTCGGCGAAACGATGGTGAACAGGGTGTCTACGGGCTTTCCATCGAGGGCATCGAAGTCGACGGCCTGCTCGAGAAAACTCAAGGTAACGCTCGGGCTTGTAATGTGCGGCACGAGAGGGCTCCGCGGGTGCGGTACGGCAATGCCGTCGCCCACCGCGGTGGAACCCAAGGCCTCGCGCTCGGCCAGTACCTGATAGAGAAAGCTGCGGTCCATGCCATCGGGCAGGCGCATCAAGTCGACGACGGCCCTCAGGGCCTCCTCCCTCGTCCGTCCCGCAACGCGGTAGTGGATGCCGCCGGCGTGCAGGGCCTCGCACAAGCTCGGCTGCAAGACGCTTGCATCTTCGGGTTCGGCGACGATCTCGGGCGAGGCCGGGGTGCGCCGTGCCGTTGCCCACTCGAGCAGTTCGGCACGGTTGAAGCGGTAGGCCTCCCCGATCTTATAGGCCGAGATCTTTTGTTCACGGATCCAGCGGTACACCGTGCGTTCGGACACGCTGAGCAATCGGGCCGCTTCACGGACGGAAATCTGCATCGAATTCTGCGGCAATCAGTGCGCGCGCAGAATACCGTTCAAGAACGACCGGTAATGTCAATAAATGTCAGACTATGAGCACATATGGCAGTCGTAGGTCTGTGTTGGCGTAGCGCTTGAACCTAGCGTTAATCGCCGCCGGCGACGTCTACACGACTATGCCGGCTTGATGCACCACATGAAGGATTGGATATCGATCATGTCGCGGGGTCTGAGTTCGGTGAGAGCATCTCGGAGATAAGCCGCGAACTTCAAGACCCGCTTGTACGTCAGCCAGTTGAGCTGCGGCGTGTAGTTGATTTCAAAAGCGGATATCGACGCGGCGTTCTGCGTGACGGTCGGTTTGAGGAACATGTACTTGTCCGGCGATAGGATGAATTGGAAATACGTCGCCGTTGTCCACTTGCCCGCGCCGATCTCTTGCAACACCCCGGCGTATCGCTCGAAGCGCGGTTTGAGCTTGTCGGTCCCGTAGAGGACGTCCGTCAGCGCCTCGGAAAATGCCTTCTGCGCATCCGTACTCTGCAGGCTATCTTTGAATCCCATTTTATCGTTGGGAAACATCAGATTGGTGGCGCCGACAAGCTTCCGCGCTCGCTTGCATACTTCTTCGTAGGCCTTGGTCTCGCATAGCTCGGTCAGCTGCGACTTACTCAGCGTCTCCTGTGCCAGCTCGTGTGCGGCGACTTTGTAGTTGCGCTCTTGGTTGCCGAAGCGCTCGCCGTAAAAGCCTTGCGGATACTGATCCGTAAAGTGCTGAATCGACTCAGGCAGCGAGCGGAACTTGAGCTTTGGATTCGAAGACAGGTGTAGATTGTCGAGCAGCGGGTGTTTGGCATCAGCGCCGGTCACAGGCAGCAACGCGACGTATCGGCTTGAAATGGCCTTTTCGCCGGCACCGGCGAAAAATACGCGTGTTTTCTCCCCGGCGGAGTCTTGCAAGACCTGGCCAATCCCCCACTCTTTCATGTTTGGATGGCGCACGCGGTCGCCCTGATGGTATTCCATTTTGTTTCCCTCGTTTGTGCCGGACGACAAAGCCCGACGGCACGGCGCATCCGCGTCCACCGGGGCAACGTGCTGTATGGACGGACCGAAGTGCGGCGGGCCGCTTGCTTACGCGGGCGAGGCTGCCGCCTTGGAAGTCGTGTGCAGCGTTGCCATCATAGTCGCACCGGCAGTCGCACGCGGCAAGCGGGGCCCCTCCGCGCGTTGGCCGCAAGAACCCCCGGCTGCGCCATCGCGGCCGGCGAAGGCGTGCCCGTGAGCTGGTCGGCGACAACACGTAGCGCCCGCGGAGAGAAAAGCATCGACAGATGACCGAGATCGGCCAGGTGAATCTCGTGGTCGTGGGCGGCGAACACGCGTGGGAAGACCAGATTGTCGGAGCCTGCCACCAGCGAGATGAAGCGTACGCCCGAGGCCTTCTCGCGCGAGGCCTGTAAGCGCGCAAGCAGGGAGGAATCCGGTCGCAATTCGCGGCCGACACGCGACCAGAGCCAATAGGACCCATAGGTGCCGTGGTGAGGCGTGCCCAGCGTGATGCAGCGATCTACCCTTCGTGAGCCGCCAAGCTCTTGCAGATAGACCCGTGCGACCAGTCCGCCCAGGCTGTGGCAAACAAGATCGATGCGACCGCCGCGGACGTGCGTGCGAAGATACGCGCGTAACGCCAGTGCGGCCTGGTCGATGCCGGCGCTGGAGTCGTAATTGAACGACAGCACTTGCCTGATGCCGCGGAGTTTGAGGTAGGCCGCCAAGGGCCACAGGATGGATTGGTTCGACAGATAGCCGTGCACGAGGACAACGGTACGCTGCTTTTGTTGGCGGGCAGTGCGACGTCGCGAGTGACCGATGCCGAAGGGAAACAGCAGGGCCGTTGCCGCAACGCTGAGAGTTTCTTGGGCGATCAAGCGCCAAGGGGGCTGTTCTGAGACGGGATAGTCCTGGACCATAGGCAAAGTATGTAGCCGGGACGGCAGCGCCGTCAATCTCGAGGGTGTTTGCATCATAGCCGGCGAAACGATTAGAAGCCCACAGCAGGGTTGCCCCGCGACCGCCGGGGATGTCAGGGCGTTTTTGTCTCGACCGCGGGATGGAGCTTGAGCAGAGAGACGCACGAGAGCCAAAGCAAGGAGGCTGACGATGATCGGATACGTAACCTTTGGAACCAACGACCTAGAACGTGCGGCCAAGTTCTACGATGAACTGCTTGCCACCATTGGCGCAGGCCGTTTCATGGAAGACGATCGCTTCGTCGCGTGGGCGGTGTCGCCGGGGGCGCCGGCCCTGTGTGCGATGAAACCCTTTGACGAGAACGCGGCCACGGTTGGTAACGGCGTAATGGTTGCTCTGTCGATGGAGAGCCGAGAACAGGTCGACGCTCTCCACAAGAAAGCGATGGAGCTCGGTGCCAAAGACGAAGGTGCACCGGGTCCGCGTGGCAGCGACAACTTTTACGCCGGCTATTTCCGCGATCCCGATGGCAATAAGCTCAACGCTTTCTTCATGGGCTAACGCGGGTTCACTCAAGCAGACGGATCCGGTCGCCGACTCGTACACGGCCCGGTACCTCGACCGTAGCGTACACCCCGAGGTTTCCTCCCGCCTCGCGGACGATGGTCCGCATCACGGTAGGATCCTTGGGTAGATTCTCGAACCCGTGCGTCACCATGACGCAGCGAGGGCACTCGACGGTAACACGCAGGGTCGCCTCGCCTATTTGAAGGCGTTGTCCGCGCCAGTCCTGCTCGGGAAACGGCGAGGTCGACCGCGTGTCCGATACGAGCAAATTGGGCCGGAATCTGCGCGTGTCGAAGAGCGATTCAGGCGCTTTGGCCTGCATCTCGTCGAGCGAAGCTTCCGAGAGCAAAAGCAGTGGGAAGGCGTCGAAGTATGTACCCGGCGGCGATTCGAACTCGATGAGTTCGGGCGGAAAGAGCGACAGGTCGGGGAGCGGCTCGTCGGGCGAGCGGCCGAAGATCGCGCGCATCTCCTGATCGAAATCCTCATGGCTGGGCGCGCCTCGACGATAATGATCCAAAGCATCGGCCGGCAGCAAGGGCCACAGCGTGACCGGGTGATCGAGAGCCTTGGAGAGTCGGTTGTTGACCTCGGGGTCTGCGCTGCCGACGGTCGATCCGTCGGGAAGCGAAATCTCGACGGGGCTCGAACCACCGAGGGCGGGAGCTTGCGGGTAGCCGGCCCGTAGTCTCATCAGTGCGGGGATCTTCTTAGCGCCGCGAATCCCTCCCCGCAGCTCGTCGCGAACGGCCCAGGCACGATCGCCGACAACGCCGGACTGTGTGAGATCCGCCTCTTCGAGAACCTCGCCGGCCATGCTCTTCACCGGATAACGGCGCAGTTGTTTTATCGATCCAATCGAACCGGCTTGCATAACCCCCTCCTATAGGCTGACGAAATACGGTGCCGCAACCAACGCAGCGCCGATCAGGACGAGCATGTAGACGTTCGATACGAAATACGGCACGAACATCAGGCCGACTCCCGTGAGCATAGGGACGAGCGCGTTTTGCTTCTTCCCGTAAGAAAAAAAGCCGAAGCCGATGGTCCCGAACAGCATTCCCCAGATCAGCAGCGAACCCATGCCGAGAGTTTATCCCGATACGAGTTCGTGAGTCGAGAAGGACGCCGATTGGGTTGAAGCCGTACCCATTCGATGCTGCAATGTGTACATTGTAGGTATATTATACACACGGAATAGCGACATGCGTACAAACATCGTAATAGACGACGTCCTGATAAGACGGGTGATGAAACTGACCGGCCTCAAAACGAAACGCGAAACGGTGGAAATGGGGCTCAAGGCCCTGCTGAAGCTAAAGAAACAAGGGGACATCCGGAGGTTTCGAGGCAAGCTTCACTGGGTCGGCAATCTCGATGCTATGAGAACTGATAAATGATTGTCGTGGACTCGAGCGTGTGGATTGACTACTTCGGCGGCAGGCTTACTCGGGAAACCGACCGACTTGATTCTCTGCTTGGCGAAGAACCGATTGCGATCGGCGACCTTGTACTTGCTGAAGTGTTGCAGGGGTTTCGCGCCGACAAGGACTTCCGGAGGGCTAAGGAACTTCTGATGTCTCTCAATGTGGTGAACATGCTCGACACAACGATTGCGCTAAAAAGTGCAGCCAATTCCCGTGCCCTGCGAAAGAAGGGCGTCACTGTGCGTAAGACAATCGACGCCATCATCGCCACCTACTGCATTGCGAACAAACTCGCCCTCCTGCATTGCGATAAAGACTTTCTGGCCTTCCACCATCACCTGAAGTTGAAGAACGCCATGCAAGCGGCTTAGCGCAGCAAGCTGTCCAGTCGGCGGTTTCTATGGCGTCGGTCGAGGGCCTCGCGTAGGGCGGGCCAGTAGGATTCCCTCAATTGCATTGAGATCGAGCGTTGCACAGGCCTCTGTGATCGCGGCAACCTCATCCGCAGTGGAATCCGTTGCGGCGAAATCGAGAGCGGCGTCGTCTACGGGACTGGAGCAGCGAGTGTCGCGCTCGCGCTGCGCGGCATAGAAACGCGCGTTGATGCGTTGCACGGCATAGCACCAGCGAAGGCATTCCTGGGGATATCCAAGCCGACAGCGCTTGCCGAAGTAGGCTGCATCGGGATCATGTGGCAGGCTCGAGGCGGCATCGTTGAACTCGACCGCGGCTGGTTCGCAGAGCGCAGGGCTTAGCTCCACCTGCCGCGCGTCCATGCGCTCGGCAGGCATTGTGGCCGAGACTTGCAGCAGCGCGAGCAGACACGCGGCCAGTCCTAAACCCACCCTCTGGTAGTATCGCTGTCTCACGGTTGACCTTTGCCGCCGTCGTCGCCGTCGTCGAGGTCTTCTCGATCACGTTTCGCCTCGATCCGCTCTTGCATGCCCGGGTATAGTTTTTCTGCGCAGGCGGGACAGATGCCGTGGGTGAACATGGCTTGGGAATGCTCGCTTAGGTATGCCTCGATTTGTTGCCAGTAGCCCTGGTCATCTCGGATCTTTTTGCAGGAGGCGCAGATAGGCAGGAGGCCGTGGATGACGGCCAGCTCATCCTCAGCTTTCTCGAGGTCTTTGGCGATCATCTTCTGATGTTGGGCGATCCTCGGGAGCCATCGCCAAACACCGACGGACAGGAACACGAATCCCAGTAGGTAGCCAACCACTTGTTCCAGGAACGCCTCCACCGGCGTATCCCCCACGATCACGAAGCGGTCAAGGCTGGGAAAGTCCTCGGTGATGTCGATGAGTGTTGCGAACAAGATCAAAGAAAAGCCGAACAACAGAGGGCGCCATCCCTCGACATCGCGCAATTCGTGTATGCGCTGTCCGCGAAGGAGCGCGAACAGAACCGACGCGGCCACCCCCGCACGTAAGGATTCAAGAAGGACATCGGGCACTTGCTGCACCTCTGTCTCCGTAGGTGCGGACCCAGCATGAAAACCAAGCGCGCAAAGCATCCAGACGGGTTTTCTCATCGGGATAGATCCACGACATGAAGGGATCGTCGAAGAAGCCTATCGCAAAGCTGTCGACCACGTCACGGATGTCGGCTGATTTCAACCTGGGAGGATTCATCAACGAGCGTCCTAACCACCGGAACAGGCCGGACAGTTGAGGACGTTTCCGGAGGTGTAGGTATTGGCCTGAAACTGCGTGCCCACCGTGGCCGGTCGCGCCCCAGCGGAGACCGGCCGGAGGCGATCGCAAGCTAGTGCAGCTACAGCGCGAGTACAGCACATAGACGCCAATGCATAGCACGGGCCGTTCGCTCTGAATAGAAAGCTCTGGCGCGATGCGTCGATCGTAGGATTCAGAGCGACTCAGTTCCGGGCTCGCCCTTGAAAGGGCCCACTAGATCGGGAGTGATCCAACCGCCATAGAACCCCCCGGGCTGAGGAAGGGCGCGAACAGAATCAACGAAGCACTCGACGCGTCCGGGGTAAAACGAAAAGTGGTCGCGCAGATTCTCGAAGTCCGGGAACGGTGCCGGGTAGGACCATGCTGCGTGTAGCCGACGCTCACCGTCGAGATCGAGATCCCAATAGCGAGCCTCGCCTTTCCACTCGCAGCGCGAGCCGGCAGCCGCCGCCGGTGCAAGCAAGTCGCATGCGACGTCGGTCGCGGCAACGTAATACGTAGGCGGATTCCCCGTCTCCAGCACGCGCAAGCATTGCTGCGAACGGGCAATCTCCGTCGCTCCTGCGAGCACGCGGACCTCGACGCAAACTCTCTCGATGGCCGGCGGTCGCGGAAAATCCCAAACCGATCGTTGGCCCTCGCCCGGAGCGCCGGCAATCGTCGGGCGCTTCTTGCCGGTGTAGCACCATCGTGCTCGTGCCTCGCTTGCCCACTGCGGAAGTTCCTGCATGATGTCGGTCGAGCGCGGGCCTCGGCGCCTCACACGGGATCCCACCTGAACAAGCGGCATTCTACGTCGCCATTGTAAAGGGTGTGCTCAGCATCGGCACGACGGTCGAGTGTGCGCGGCAGCCATAGGTCGGCGCTCAGAACGGCAACGGTGTAGCCTGCGGCGCGGTCAAGAAAGCGCGTGAGGTCCGATTGCGCGTGCGGGTCTTGTTCGAGGCGTTTGCCGTAGGGCGGGTTCAACACCAACAGAGTCCCGGGCTGCGGCCGATCGAGTTCAGCCAGGGCGCGATGTTCGAACTGAACGCTCACACCCGCGCGTCGGGCATTGGCCCCGGCGATGCGGATCATATCGGCGTCGCAATCGCTGCCACGTACGCTGGTAGGCATGGGATCGGCGAAGCGTTGTGCACGCTCGCATTCGGCCTGCCAAAGTTCGCGCGCTTCGGCATCGAAGCATCGCCATCGCTGGAAGCCGAAGCCACCACTCAGACGCCGACCGCCGGCAGGCAAGCCCTGAGCCCACATCGCCGCCTCGATCGCAAAGGTCCCCGAACCGCACATGGGATCGAGCAACGGCGTGCCGGGGACGAATCCGCTCAAACGGAGAATCGCCGCGGCCAGCGTCTCGCGCAGCGGAGCCTGACCGGCCTCGGTCCGGTATCCACGCCGCGACAAGGGATCGCCGGCGTAGTCGACGAACAGTTCGGCATGGTCCTTGACCAGGCGGGCAACGATGTGAAGATCGGGGTCGGCGCGTTCGACGTCGGGCCTGCTGCCGGTTTCGCGTCGCAAGCGATCCACGACCGCGTCCTTGACGCGTTGGGCGATAAATCCCGTGTGCGCGAACGCCGAGCCTTTCTCGCTCGCCGTTACCGCGAGCGTGTTCGCTGCGTCGATCCAGCGGCGCCAGTCGACTGCGGCCGTTCCTTCGTAGAGTGTATCGGCGTCAGAAGCGTCGAACGATGCCACGCTTTCGAGCACACGCAGGGCGATACGGCTGCGAAGACACGCCCGCATGGCATGCTCGGGACCTCCCGCAAACCCTACCCCGCCACGTGCCGCGCGAACCTTGGGCATGCGCAAGCCACGCAGTTCGTCGCGCAGGACGCCTTCGGTCCCCTTGGCGGCAGTAGCGAAGAAGCTGCGGTCGGCCATCCCGGCATGTCCTAGCCGAAACCGGCTCGGGTGGCGATGTCGCTCCGCTTTGCGTAGCCTTCACGGGTGAGTGAGGAGGGGCCGGCGGCGGCGCAGGACATTACGGACGCGGAAATCCTGGCCGGCCTCGAACGGCTCGGACACAAGAGCTTTCGTCCGGGCCAGTACGAAGCTGTCCGTACGATCCTGGATGAACGCCGGCTGCTGCTGGTTGCGCCCACCGGCGGCGGTAAGAGCCTCATCTATCAATTGCCCGCCCTCCTGCTGCCCGGCACCACGCTGGTCGTATCTCCTCTGGTTTCGCTCATGCTCGATCAAGTAGCCGCATTGCAGGCGCGCGGTATCGAAGCGACGTACCTGGCCGCGACCCTCGGTGTCGACGAACTGCGGCAAAGAACCCGGGCGATCAAGCAGGGCTGCTTCAAGATCGTCTACGTCGCACCGGAGCGCCTTGCCTTCGACGGCTTCCGTTCACTGCTGCGCGGGCTGGAGTGTCCGTTGGTCGCCGTCGACGAGGCCCACTGCATAAGCGAGTGGGGCCACGACTTCCGGCCCGATTACATGCAGATCGGCGAAGTGATCGGCCTGCTCGAAGTCCCACGGGTTCTCGCCTGCACGGCGACCGCCACCCCGGTGGTGCGCGACGAAATCATCGAACGGCTCGGGCTCGGGGCATCCACACCGCAACTCGTTCACGGTTTTGCGCGTCCCAATCTTGCCTTGCGCGCCTGCGAAGTCCGAACCAGACGCGAGCGCGACAAGCTCGTCGATACCGCGCTTGCCGAATGTCTCGAACGACCCGGTGCCGGGGCCGGCACGGCAATCATTTATTCGCCCACCCGGCGGCTGGCCGAAAAAGAGGCCCAGCGCTTGGCCGCCTGCGGTTGGTGCGCCCTCGCCTATCACGCGGGATTGGGCGGTAGGCAGCGTGATCGCGTGCAGCAGCAATTCATCGACGGGCTCGCCGAAGTGGTGGTTGCCACCAACGCTTTCGGCATGGGCATCGATCGCGCCGATGTTCGCCTGGTTGCACATCTAGCACCGCCTGGATCGATCGAGGCGTATTACCAAGAAGTCGGGCGTGCCGGGCGCGACGGCGCTGACGCGGTCGGCCTGCTGACGATATCTCCCGGCGACATGGCAACTCGCCGGTATCTTATCGAGGCTGATTCAGGAACGGGAGCACCCGATGCCGAGGCGGTAGCCCATCGCTGGAACCTTTTTCTCGAACTCATGCGCTGGGCCGAAGGAGGAAGCTGCCGCCACGATGCAATCTTGCGCTACTTCGGCGACGAAGAGGAAACCCTGGCCGGGTGCGGACACTGCGACAACTGCCTGCGGCTCGACGCTGACCAAGACAACGACGACCCCGTCGAAGTTTCGCTGCTCGTGCGCAAAGCGCTCAGCGGTGTGGCCCGCATACACGGCCGTTTCGGGCTCAGCGCTGCGGCGAAACTGCTGCGCGGCGCCGCCGACCCCAGGCTGGCCGCGGCGGGGCTGGATCGCAGCAGCACGCACGCCATTCTCGCCGACCGTAGCGAAGAGTGGCTCACGCGCTTGCTGCGGCGATGCGTGACGGCCGGCTGGGTGGATTTTTATGGCGGCGATCGCCCCGTGGCGGTGCTGACCGAGGCCGGTAGCGCTGTGATGAAGGCCGAGCGTCCGGCTCGCCTGCTGCTGCCGCGCGCTTATATAGCGAGCAGCGGCGGTCGCAGTCTCACACGCGGCGGCCCCGCAGGCAGCCGGTCGCGTTCCGGTTCTGCTTCAGACATCGCAGAGCTCGACGAGACCGGGCGCGCGTTGTTCGAAGCCCTGCGCCGTCATCGTCTGTCGCTGGCGCGCGCTGCGGCCGTGCCGCCCTACGTGGTCGCAAGCGATCGTGCGTTGCGCGATATCGCCATGCTCAAACCCCGCACGCGCGGTGAACTCGAACTCGCGCACGGAATC
>CAZKLE010000027.1:0-19645 GCA_964553415.1 uncultured Myxococcales bacterium | reverse complement strand
CATTCACGATGAAAGATCGTCTCGCCCCGCTTTGCATCGGCGGCACGGGCCGGACCTCCCGCTATCGCAACGATCGCCCACGCAACACATGCGGCCATCACTGATCGGCGGACCACGAACATCAAACCAAGTTCCTTGCTTGCCTCACTCCTGTATGGGCCCTTCCGCCGCGGTCAGATACGCAGCGTCGGCCTTACAGTAAGCGACGGTAAGACGAAGCAATCCGTGCCAGAACGGCGGCGCCTCGATCGTATCGAGTTTTTTCAAGGCAAGAGGCATCCAGCGCAGGGGGTGGCGAATGAGGAAGTCCCGCACGGCACGTCGCTGCGAACCCGTATCCGAGCCTGCGCGCAAGGCCTCCAACTCCTTGAACGTGAGAAAATGCAGGAACTCGAGCTCGGTCGCCAGATGGTCGGGAAGATCTTTCTCCTGCTTTGCGGTGGTCAACCCGAAAAAGCGGTAAAAGCGCAGTGCCTCTTCCATGACCTTTTGCCGATCACCGACCCAGTGCCCCCCGTACAAAGGGCAGGGAGGCCCACCCGCGCCGACATCGAATAGCCCGACGTAGGCGGACTGAAATTCGTCGTAATTTTTCTCGACCTTGCCGAGGTCCGCCAGCGCTTGTTCCATGTGTTCCACGCGATAGGGCAAGGCGGCCAGGCACTCCTCGGCAGCCGGAACCAGCTCGCCGGACATCGCCAATTCGTGGAACTCCTCCCATGGAAACCGCAACCACGCCGACAGTAAGCTGTAAAGGGTGCTGCGAGCTGCAGCGTGGCGCTCGCCACCCGGAGCAATGGATTCGATCGTCGTCACGTTTTCAGCGGCGTTTTGCATGTTCGCTTCTCCTCGTCTCTTGTCCATCGTGTAGACGTTAGCCCAAGCGGGTGACCTCAACGCGCGTGTCGCGATCGGATTGTCCCGGCTCGTAATGGGCAAATTCCCATCCCAGATGCCCGTAGTCACCGGCCAACTGAGTTATCTTGAGCGGAGCCGGCGCCAGGTGTTGATGACTACGCCCCCCTTCGAACTGGAACGGTTCCCACGCGTGGTGCACCGAGATTACTCCCCGAGGTAGACTCGGGATGACTTTGGCGCGTGCGATAAAGTTGCTGAGGTCGTTGTGCACCTTGACTCGGTCATGATCGCCGATGTTGCGTTCCGCCGCGTCACCGGCGCCGAGCACGACCACAGGTTCTCCTCTCTGCAAGCGCAGCATCAGCTCGTTGTCGCGCCAAATAGCGTGAATGCTCCAGCGCGCATGCCCGCCCGACATCGTCAACGGATAGTTTCCACCGGCGAACGGAGGCGCCTTGTAACGGGGAAGTTCTTCGCCAAGCTGCAAAAACCAACGATGATCGACGTAAAATTGCTGCCGCCCCGTCAGGGTGGGATACGGCTGCTTCTTCTCTACAAACCACCGCAGGGGAACAATCGGCTCATTCTCCGAGTAATCCGAATAGATGCCGGTCGTCGCTCCCTGTTGCCCGAGCGACTTGATCCGTTCGGTACCCGACTTCCGCAACCCCTCGAGATCCATTCCCTTGGACGCACTCGAGACCTGCAGGATGAAGTCGGCTAGCTTCGCCTCGTCGAGCGGCCCGAAGCGGCCGTCGTCGCTGAATGTGTCGCCAAACTCGGTGAGATCGCGGTCCACGCCTAGATAGTCGCTATATTCGCCTACACCCCGCTCTTGCGCGCGGCGCGACACGGCCTGTGCCAGTCGGTGGAAGATTTCCCACTCCGGTTTACTTTCTCCGGCCGGAGGCACGGCACGATCACCGAGCGTTACGTAGGGAACGAGAGACGGAATGTACTTGAAATCGACTTTTTCGTACCAGCCGGCGGCGGGCAACACGATGTCGCTGACCAGCGCTGTCTCGTTCATGCGGATGTCGACGTGGACTACCGTGTCGAGCTTCGGCCACAGGTTCTCCACCAACAACTGTCCGCTGCGCGAATGGCGAACAACGTTGCCGAAGACCGAGAGGAGGAAACTGGGGGTCTGATCCCTGTGGATCGGGTAGAGCTTTTTGTCGAGGGCTTCTTGTACGTACTTGGCAGGGCCGTCAGCCAGGAGAGGATCGCCATAGGCGGGCTCGGCGCTGACCTTGCTCAAGCCGCCGTGCACGTAATGCCACAGACCCGAGGGCACGAAATAGCGAGAGAAATCCGCAAGCTTTTCTTCCGAGTCACGGAAATAGCTGCGCGTGGCGAGAATAATGAGGTCGATGAGCCCGAGATCCTTCTGCATCGCCAGGACAGGCATTCCTTCCATGCCGACGAAAGCCCCCGACCGCCATCCCCCACCGGTACGGCCGATGTTGCCGGTCACCGAAGCCAGGAGAATCTGTGCCCGCTGCAACAAGTCGGAGTGATAGAACTTGCACGAGCCATACTGAGAAAGGATCAACGCACTGGGCACGGAAGCGAACGCACGGGCAAAACGACGGATCGTATCGGCCGACACGCCGGTGATTTTCGCAGCCGCATCCGGTCGATACTCCGCGTTGAGAAGCCGTTCGAGCCGGGCGAACACGGTCTCCACTTCGAATCGCTCTCCGAGCTCCGACTCAATCGTCCAGGAACCCGACAACGCCGGCCGGGTCTCTCCCCACTCGAGGGTTCCCTGCGGGTGTGCCCCCGTTGCCGGTGCGCGCCGGGCCCTTCTCCGCCGAGTGTCCCACACGTAAAAGGCTTCCTCGCTGCCGCGCGCCGTCATGTCGGAGCCGCGCAAGAAGCGACCGTTGTCCTTGCGGACCAGGAACGGCAGGTCGGTCTGCTCGATCATGTAGGCCCGGTCATGAAGACCTTCATCGACGATGACTTGCACCGCCGACAAAGCGAGCGCAGCGTCGGTACCGGCGCGCGGATTGATCCACTCGTCGGCATGGATGGAAGAGGCATTGTAATCGGGGGCAATACTCGTGATGCGGGTGCCGTGATAGCGCGCCTCGTTGAGAAAATGAGCATCGGGGATCCGCGTGTAGACCGGATTGAAGGCCCAGAGTACGACATGGCCCGAGCGAAACCAGTCATCCGAACTACCGTCGGTATGGGCGGTACCCAGCGTGATCGTGCCACCAAAGGCAACGTCGCCGATCATCGCCATGGAATCGGTGATCGGCCCGCCCAGCATTTTGAAGAAACGTAACGGTGCCGCCGAGTTGGGCCCGTATCCCATCTCCGGACCCGACTCGGCCACCACCCCCTGTCCGCCTTTCCGTTCCACCGCAGTGACCAAGCCCTCGGCTATTTCGTCGAGGGCCTGGTCCCAGGAAATTCGCTTCCAGCGACGTCCTCCGCGCGGTCCTACACGCTTCAATGGATAGCGAAGCCGTGTCGGGCCGAGCGAAAGATGACTTGCGCAAGCTCCCTTCTGACAGCCCCTAGGATTGAAATCCGGGCATTCACCGCAACCTTCTTTGTAAGTGCCGGACTGCTCCTCACGCCATACCACGTCGTCGCGTACATACAGGTTCCACGCACAGGCCGATACACAGTTGGCGTTGGAATGAGTACCCTTGGCAATGCGATCCCAACGCCAGGCATCCCGGTACAGGTCCCGCCAGTCTCCGTATGCGGTCGGTGACAATGCGCGCCCGGCGGCTCCGGAAGCCCAAGATCGGGCGACCTCGAGCCGACCCATCATCAGGCTCAGCGCGCCGGCGGAAGAAAGTTGCAGGAACCGGCGCCTGCTGACCGCTTTCATACCGGCTCGACCTCGACCGCCGCCCCGCGAGGGCCATGACTCGGAGCACCGTAGTTGATGCGATAATGAAGCTGCCCGTAGCCGCCGGCCATATGCAGCGCTTTCCACGGGGAAGGCACGGGCTCTTGCGGGCCGGCATGGCGCGGGAACTGGTACGGTTCCCAGGCATGATAAATCATCACCTGCCCGTGTTGCAATGCGCCGCTGGTCTTTACAAGGGTCTCAAAGCTGCCCACATCGTTGAACACGCGGACACGGTCGTTGTCGGCAACGCTGCGTGCGAGCGCGTCGCTATCGTTCATGTACAGCACCGGCTCACCCCGCTGCAGGCGCAGCATCAAGTCATGGTCGCGCCAGATTGCATGGATACTCCAACGAGTATGTCCACCGGTCATACGCAGCGGGTAATCACCACCCGCGGCCGGGGGCTCCTTGTGTACGGGCAGTTGCTCTCCCGCCTTCAGGAACCACTCGTGGTCGATGTAGAACTGCTGGCGGCCGGTCAACGTCGGCCACGATTCCTTGCCTTCGACCTGCCACGCGTGCGGATACAGAGGTTTGTTAATGTCCTGGTCGTTGCAGATCGCGCTTACCGTTGAGTAGTGGCCGTTGCGCTTGATCGGGATCACGCCTTTTTCGAGCGCCTGTTTCCAGGTCATCGAGTCGCAGACTTCGGATTGCTCGAATATTCGATCGAGGACGGGCTGGGAATCTTCGGGAACGAATGTGCCGTTCTCACTCCACTGGTCAAAAACCTCGGTTAAGGCGAAATCGTTGCCGAATACGTCTTTGAGCTTGCCGACACCTTTCTGTTTCGCACGCTCTTGAATACGGCGGGCCAACTGCCCGAAAATCCACCACTCTTCGCGCGACTCGCCGATAGGCTCAACCGCCTTACCGGCGAGTACGATGTAGGGAAGATAGGATTGAGAGTACTTGAGGCTGTCCTTTTCGTAATAGCCTGCGGCGGGCAGCAACATGTCACTGTGCAGGCCGGTGGTCGACATGCGAAAGTTGACGTTGACGATGAGGTTGAGTTTCGGCCAGAGATTTTTCAGTGCGACCTGTGGAGTCGGCCAGCGACGAAGCGGGTTGGGCGCACTGAAAAACAGCACTTTCGGATCCTTGCCCGGCGGCGGATACACCGGCACCCAACCGCGTTCGAGGGAAGTCTTCAACGCATCGTCGACACTCAAACCCCCGGCGGCATCGTTGTAGTCAGGATTGCCCATCGTCTGATCGTAGCCGGCATGTACATACAGCCAAGGTATCAACGGAGTATAAAGATCTTTGGAACTGTGCTCCGTTATCAGCTGCTCCATGTCGCGTACGGGAGGACGTGATACGAACTTCATGAGCAAGCTCTGCCACCACTTGATATCGTACTGAGAGCTGAATCGTTCGAACCCGCTCACAGTCCACCACGCAGCAATGCGAAGACCCCCACCCGGCTTGCCCTGATTGCCGGTAAGCGCCATCAGCAACGCCATGCTCCGGTGCATGAGATCGCTGTGGTAGTGCTTACAAGCACCCCAAGAGGCAAAGATCATTGCGGTACCCGCGCCGGCAATCTCGTGGGTGAGTTTACGAATCATATCCGCCGCAACCCCGGTGACCTCGGCAGCGGTCTCCGGGCGATAGTTCGCATTCAGATCACGACGCATCGATTCGAAAACCGGCTCGACCTCGACGGTTTCGCCGCCGGCAAGCTTGACCTCAAAGCTTCCTTCGAGAGCCGGACGGACCTTGCCGAGCACGAGGGTCGGTTTGCTGCGTCCCTGGCTACCTGGCGCCAATACCGGCCCGCCGGCGGTTTCGTCCCAGAGGTAGAAGGCATCATCGCGCCCTTTCTTTTTGACGTCGCTCTCGCGCAAAAATCGGCCGTTGTCTTTGCGCAGGAGAAAAGGAAGATCGGTCTGCTCGCGAACGTAGTCGGAGTCGATGAGGTTCTCGGCTATCAATACCTGGGCTACCGATAGCGCCAGAGCGGGATCGGACTCGACCCGTGGGTTGACCCAAAGGTCGGCATGAATGGCGGTCGCGTTCATATCGGGCGCGATGACGATGAGTTTCGCTCCCCGGTAGCGGGCTTCGGTCATGAAGTGCACTTCGGGGATACGCGTGTAAACGGGATTGCCGCTCCAGACGACGATACAGTCGGAACGGAACCAATCGTCGCTGGTCCCCTCGCAGTTGAACATCCCCCAGGTCTGCACGCAGCCCATCGGCATGTCGCCGACGCCCGCCCAGCCGTCGATATGTGAGGCACGAAGGATATTGGCCAAGCGGAACTCGCCCGCTGTGCCGGGACCGAAATCGATATTGGTCGTTCCCTGGTCGTAGACAACCGTCTCGGGGCCGTGTTCGACCGCCGCGTCGATAATCGCGTCGGCGAGCGTATCGATAGCGTTATCCCATGAAACGCGCTTCCAACGGCCGCTTCCGCGTTCACCGACTCGCTTGAGCGGATAGCGAAGACGCGTGGGCGCATACATCAGGCTGGTGTAGGACGCACCTTTCTGACAACCGCGTGGGAAGAAATCCGGCGACCCGGCTCGCGGCTCGTTGTAAACCTGCGCCTGCTCCTCCCGCCACGCGATACCGTCCTTCACATAGACCCGCCACGCGCAAGCCGATATGCAATTGGCGCGGGTATGGGAACAGCGCGCCACCGAGTCCCACGTCCACTTTTCGCGGTATACATCGCGCCAGTCTCCATAGTTCCCGCTTCGCGCCGTCCAGGTCGTCCCCACTTCGGCACCGGCGTCGGCGCGGGCGTTGCCGGCGGTCGACAGCAGCTGTAGCGAACTGGTCGCCAACACCACCGCGGTCAGGCCGGATGCACGCAAGAACTGACGGCGTGTGATGTTGCTGTCCATGAACGTTTCTCCTCAGGCCCTCTCGACCTCTACGCGGGTGTCGCGGTCGAACTGCCCCGGCTGCATACAAATGACCATCGGCCGTAGGTGGAACTGCCCGCCCGCAAGCTCCACCGGGTTGATCGGACTCGGGATCAGATTTTGGAATCCCTTGCCCCCCTTGAACTGATAGTTTTCCCACGCGTGATAGATGATGAGTTGGCCCGGTTGCACAGCGGCGGCGACCTTGGCCATAATTTTGAAATCGTCGAGATCGTTACGTACGATCACCTCGTCTCCGTCTCCGATGCCTCGCGCAGAAGCGTCGCTTTCGCTCATGTACACCACCGGCACGCCGCGCTGTTGGCGCAACATCAATGCGTCGTCACGCCACTGGGCGTGGATGCTCCAGCGCGTATGTCCACCCGTGAGTTGCAAGGGGTAGTCGCCACCTGCGATAGGAGACGCCTTGTGTCGCGGCAAGACTTCGTCGAGTTCCATATAGAATGGATGATCGATGTAAAACTGGATTCGCCGGGTATCGGTCGGATAGGGAACCTTCTTATCGACGTGTTCGGTGAGCGGCGTGATCGTGTCGTTCTTTTCGAACGTGGTCGCGTTGCCTATCGACACCGCGCTGCCTCCCGGCGCCGTAAATCGAGTGAATCCTTTCTTCTGAACCTCCTCCCATTCGGCCCCGCCCAAGTTGGTCGAGGCATGCACCAATTCTCCGGCAACTTTGCTCTCGGCGTTCTCACCGTACTTCCCGTCGTAGGTAAACTCACGGTGCAGGCCCACCAACGACAGTTCGCGGCCACGATGATCGGTGTAGCGATCTACGCCCTTGCTGTCGGCAAGCTCACTGATCTTGCGCGTGAAGTTCTCGAAGATCCTCCATTCGTGGTAGGCCTCCCCGGTCTCGACGGCTTTGGTGCCGGCGTGGAGGAAGGGCATCAGCGGCGTTCCCCACTTGTGATCGTCACGCTCGTACCATGCCGCCACCGGCAACACGTAGTCGGCGAACATGCCGGTCGATGTCATGCGCCAGTCCAAAACCGCGATCCTGGAAAGCTTGGGCCAGAGATGCTCGAGAAGCAGCGGGTAGGCGCGCACCCGCCGCAAAATGTTGGAGCCGAAGCTGAACATCATGCGTGGATCGTTCCCCGGGCGCGGCCACACGTGCTGCCAGCCTTTGTCCATCGATTCTTTCAGGTACTCGGAGAGCGGGCGCTTCATGTAGGGATCCCACTCGGCGGAACGACCGCTGTACTCGAGCAACCCTCCATGCACCGCCCAAAACAAGGTCCCGCAGGTCAAGCCGGCTCCTACGGCGTGGGCCTTACGCGAGAGTTCGTAGGCCACCATTTCCTCGCTGTAGCCCTTCCACTTCAGCCACGTGGTCTTGGGAAGGATGTTGGCGTAAAGCCGGGCCGTGTCCATGATGCCGGTGCGTCCAATCGAGAACATGTCGAACGCGTCGTTGGTCAGGAACGGGAAGGCGACGAAACCGCCGCCCTTCTTGCCGATGTGTCCGCACAGCGCGAACACGAGAGCTTGGCTGCGCTCGACGAGATTGCCGTGGTAGTACTTGGAAAAATTCGAACTGGTAACATTGGTCGCGGCCTTTGCCGAGGCAACAAGGTGAGCGAGCTCGCGGATTACCGGTGCCTGCGTTCCACAGAGCTTGCTTGCGGCCTCGGGCGCATAATCGCCGAGTCGAGCTTTGAGTTTCTCGAACACGGGCCGAACCGTCACCGGACCCGAGACGGTTTGCGCTTCGAATTCTCCCTGCAGGGCCGGATCCACCGACCCGAGTTCGAGAGTCGTGGACTCCACCTGGACGATCTTCCCCGACTTGGAATCGAAACAGTAGAAACGCTCGTCATCGCCGCCTTTTTCGAGATCGCTTTCACGCAACATCCGCCCGTTGTCGTCGCGAACCAGTAGAGGGAGATCGGTTTGCTCTTTGATAAACGCGGCGTCGTAGAGTTCTTCCTCGACGATGACCGCCGCAAGCGCGAGCGCAAGAGCCGCATCCGTCCCCGGCAGTACATGGACCCACATGTCGCTATGAATCGACGAGGGGCTGTAGTCGGGGGCAATCGTCACAAGCTTGGCACCCTTGTAACGGGCTTCGGTCAGAAAGTGGGCATTCGGGATCTGCGTTGCAACGGGGTTGCATCCCCAAATCAGGATTACATCTGAGTTGAAGTAATCATCCCCTGAACGTTCGAAGACAATCTTACCGAAGGTCTCACCCGCACCACGATGGCCGTCACCGATCTCGGTGTTCATGTCGAGACCGATGCTGCCGGTCAAATCGATAAACCGCATTTCGGCCGCCGCCATCGCGCCGAAGGTGAACAAAGGGCCGTTGTCCCATATCACCCGGTCGCTGCCTTCTTCGGTAACGACGCGAATGAACTCCTCGGCCAGGTCGCCGAGCGCCTCCTCCCAACCGACACGCTTCCATTTTCCGGAACCGCGTGGGCCCACGCGTTTGAGCGGATACCGAACCCGCGTCGGATCGTACATGCGCTCGCTGTAGCAAGCGCCCTTTTGGCAACCCCTAGGGTTGAAGTCCGGCACATCGGGCCGCGTTTGCGGATAAGCCGCAACTTGTTCTTCCCGCCACACCACCCCGTCTTTGACATACACGTTCCAAGCGCAGTGAGACTGATACCAGCAGTTGGTGAAATGAGAACTCTTGACGACTTTGTCCCAGGTCCACTTTTGCCGATACACATCGCGCCAATCGCCGTAGGGCTCCATCCCGGCAGCCGGCGCGTTCGGTGCGGCGAGCGCACAGGGAGGCGCAATGGGGCTCAATCCGGAAAGAAGCAATCCGGCGCAAGCCAGGCCGCTGCCGACCAGAAAGCGCCTTCGCGTCAGCGCCACCATGCCGCCGGTCCACCCGCCCTCAGGCCTTCGACGTCCACTCAAGAGTGGCCGGGTCACGGTCGAGTTTGTGGAACATGTCCAACCAGCGGCGTGAAATGAGAAGATCCATCAGCTCGGACTTACCTCCCCCACGCGTCTTCGCCATCTCCCCTTTCAGGATTTCGAGAGACCCATGCACGGCGGGCCCGAACAGATGCTCGAGATACTCGACGGGGATGCGCGGGTTGGACTCATCGACGTTACCGTTTTCGTCCAAACGCGGCGGCGCGATCGGCGGGACGTAGTACACGTTGGGCTCGGTTCCGTATTCCGGGTGCAAGGGAATGGCTACTTTCCATTCCTTGACCAACTTGTAGATCGGCCCTTCCTGGTCGTCGAGGTAACCGGCAAAACGCACCCGCCCGGGACACATACGTGCACAGGCCGGCGCTACGCCCTTGTCAACACGCGGAAAGCAGAAGATGCACTTCTGTGACACTTTCCGTGCCTGATTGAAGTAAATCTTCTTGTACGGACACGCCTCCATGCAGAAGCGATAGCCGCGGCAACGATCCTCGTTGATGAGAACGATGCCGTCCTCTTTCCGTTTCTCGATCGCGGCACGCGGGCACGCGTCCAAACACGCCGGATGCGTACAGTGGTTGCAGATACGAGGAAGGTAGAAGAAGTAACTATTCGGATACTCCCCGCCGCCCTGGTCTTCATCCCAGTTTGGTCCCCAAGTCGTATCGCCTTCGGGCTTGAGATGAACCTTCGAACCCTTGCCTTGGTAAAAGACCTCGTCGTAATTGAACTTCCACGCATCACCGAACTCGCCGCGGGTCGGCAGGTGCCCGGTGTTGGGAACCCCGTCGGTGAATCCACCGCCCATCTTCTCGAAATCGCGCGGTGTACCACGCCCGGGCTGGGTGTTGACCGTGGCCCACCACATGTACTCCATGCCTTCATCTCGGGTCCATAGTCGCTTGCAAGCAATCGTGCAGGTTTGGCATCCCAAACACTTGTTGAGATCGAAAACCATCGCTACCTGATGCTTCGGCTTCCGGCCGGCGCCTTTACGTGTCTTTGGCATTTCTCAGTACCTCCCGAGCGGAGCGATTATGCGTCCGCGAGCCGAATATCGGTCCAATCGGGCGTGTAGGCCTTGAAGCCCGCACGCTCTCCGTTACTACCTTCCCACACCGCAACTCCTAGTCGGCTCGCTGCCCCAGGCCGGAGGTTCACCGAGTCTCCGTCGCCGGCAAGCGTGCGCGAAAGGATCACCTGCCAGTGGTCGCGGCTGCGAACGGCCGCCACGTCCACGGTATCGGGCGTCGGTTCGGTGGTACCGACACCGTGCGCAATCACGGAACGCCCGCGCTCGGAATTTGCCTGCCATTGCCAGGCATTGACCGGCTCGGTCTCGCTACCCATTTTGTTGATGGGCGCCGTCTTCTTGATCGGGAACAGCACTCCTGCGCCGTCGGGGAACACGTTGTTGTCCTCCACGCTGCGGTTCTCCGTAGCATCGGCCCACTCCAGACGAATGAAGATGGATTTGCCGTCGTGGGCTATTTGCACGGCGACTTGGGAAACGGCTCCGACCTTACGATCCTTCCACGAGGCACGGGTGTACGGTGTCGGCTGCGTACCCGTGGGCGTGCCTTCGAGCGCCAATGTGGTCGGCACGATCGGTCGCCACACCGAAGCAGCCGGGTCCATGAGAGTACCGTGGTCGGCACTCAGTTTCGCTACCACTAGCATATGAGATCCTCCGTTTTTCGTTGCGTGTCGGCAGGGAGTTCCACGCGAGGACGCCGGCCGATGCGAGCGCCGGCCCAGCCGCGCAGAACCTCCCACGTTCTCTTGCTTGCGATCACCAAATGAAGCGGAACCACGACGTACAGCACGTAGCTGAGTGTACTGTGAACGTCGGCCGAAGCGTCGACGACCGCATCGGGAAGCTGGGCCGGGAACCACATCAGGAAGCCGGTTACGGCAAAGAGCAGCCCCGAGACGAGCGTGAACCACAAATTGACCGCGTGCAGCCGGAAATGCTCCCGGCGATAAGAACGGATAACAATCGTCTCCAAAGCCCGGCGCGGCGTGGCGGCAAACACAACCACCGGCAACGCCAGCATGGCGACCCCCGCCCAGTCGTGCACGGTCGCGAACGAACGTCCGTAGCCTCCGATCAAGGAAGCCCGCAAGTCCGGGAATTGGATGGGAATCGCCGTTGCGATCAGGACCAAGACGATGGCGGCGTAGATCGCATGCACCCAGCGATAACGTGCGCCGGGCGCAGGGCCCTCATTCGCATCCCCTTGTTCATCGTCGGAGCCGATCAAAGGGTCGAACTCTTCGTCCTGCGAAGGTTCAAGTGCCGCTGCCCGATCGTCGCTCATGCAGCCTTTCTCATATCGACGGCGATCGCGCGGTCGGACTGTACCGGCTGCCAATTCCACCGCCAGTAGCGCAGTTGCCCGTAGCCTCCGGCCAAATGAAGGTACTTGACCATGCCCGGAATGGCCGCGTCGTAGCTCTTCCAGCCCGGGAACTGATAAGGCTCCCAAGCGTGGTAGATCACGACTTGCCCCGGCCTGACCGACGTCGCGGTAATGATATGCACTTTGAAAGAGCTGAAATCGTTGAACACTTCTACGAGATCACCGTCTTCCAAGCCCTTGCGCTCTGCGTCTCCCGGATTGACGAACATACCCGGACGTCCGCGATGGGTCCGCAGGATCAGTTTATTGACCACCCAGATCGAGTGAATGCTCCATCGAAGGTGACCGCTGGTCATCCGGAGAGGGTGGTCGCCGCCCATGTTCGGGTTCTTCTTGTGAACGGGAAGTTGTTCGCCGGCCTCTAGGAACCAATCGTGGTCGATATAGAACTGAGCGCGGCGCACCAGAGTCGGGTATGGGACCTTGTCGCGCACGTGCCACTGCAACGCGACGACCGGCTTGTCGGGCTCGATATCGCAAGAGGTGTTCAGGGAGACCGGATCGAGAGGATCGAGCCCGGTCATACGGATGAAGCCTCTCTCCTTGTAAGCCTCCAGCGTCGCGTCCTTAGGGAACAAGCCAAGACGCGATTGATCTTTTATCCAGGTGTTGAAGGTCCGCAGGTAGCCCTCGCGATTGACGGGCTCTTTCTTCGTATACTGCTCGTGGGCATCTGCGTAGGAACGCTTCAACCCCAGGCGGCTGGCCATGTCGGGCAGTATCCAGGCCACGGCGCGCTCGAGCACGGCGGCGCCGAGCAGCTTGTACACGGCTTGCATGGTCGAAGGCAGCAGCTCGACGAACGCCTTGGTGAGTTTACGTTCCTGTTTGAAAAATCCGACTCCACGACCGGCGGCACGTTCTTTCAGTTTCGCCGAGAGCCGTCCCATCATCTCCCATTCGGTAATGCATTCGCCCAAAGGTTCGACGGCCCGGTCCGTGTAGGTGTTGTAGGTCACCGACGGTGAGTGGAAGCGGAAATCCTCACGCTCGTAGAACCACGCCGGGGGAAGGATAACATCCGAATACAGGCAGGTAGTGCTCATGCGAGGGTCGATACTCACGATCATCTTGAGCTTGGGCCATGTGTTTTCGAGGAGCTGTTTAAGACCGCCACGGGTTCGTCTAAGGGTGCTCCCTGCGGCGCCGATCAGAACTTGCGGGGTTTTGTCGGGCGCCGGACGGACGACGCCTTCCCACCAACCTTTCTCCATCGCTTCGTTGTAATAATCGTCGAAACGACGTTTCATCGTCGGATCACCCCAATCCGGGTTGTTCCAGACTTTTTTGTAACCGGCGTGGTGGTACCAGTAGAAGGCCGGCGGCACCATCGAGGTGAGCGGTCCGACCGTACGTTCGTATTCAATCGCCGCCATTTCGTCGGTCAGAGTCGGATCTTTCTCTTTGAGCAGTTTGATGACGTTTTCGTGCTGGGCAACCACGCGATCGAACTCGGAGTCGTCCAGTGTTCTGCGTCCTACAGAGATGCTCTTGGCATCCCCCGACTGATTCCAGCCGGCGCTCCCCGTACCTTCCCGGCCCCAGTTCCCGCTCAGCGCCAACACCAAGGATTGAGCCCGTTCGATCAAATCACCGTGGTAATACTTGGCCGAGTTCCAACCTAGAATGATCATCGTGCGCTTGGTCGCGATCATACGCGCAAGCTTACGGATCAGATCGGGCGCCGTGTCGCACATCGCACCGGCTTGTTCCGGGGTATAGTTTCGGTCGAGTTGTTCGCGAAGAATCGAGAACACCGTGCGTACTTCGGTGCGCGTTCCGTCGGCCAGTTGCACCTCGGCCTTGGCGTCCAGCACCGGATCCACACCCTCGAGCCGCAGCGTATCCAGGGCAGCGGGCGACGGCCTGCGGCTGCCGGCGTCCAAGAAATAGAACTGGTCCTCGCGCGCGCTGCCCCCTTCGATATCGGGTCCGCGTAAGTACCGACCGGTATCGCTGCGCACGAGAAGCGGCAGATCCGTCTGTTCTTTGACGAATTCTTCCTTGACCAGCCCCTCCGAGATCATGACCTGCGCCATGCCAAGGCCGAGGGCGGCATCGGAGCCAAAGTCGACAGGGACGTATAGATCCGCGTGCATCGTCGACGGGCTCGCATCCGGAGCAATGGTGACGACCGTCGCGCCCTTGTAGCGAGCTTCGGAAATGAAGTGATAGGAGGGAATCCGCGTATAGATCGGGTTTTTGTGCCAAATAAGAAGCACCTCGGCGTTGAACCAATCATCGACCGAACTGGCCTGTTGGAACTTACCGAAAGTCATATACTGGCCGATGTTGAAATCGTTGATGAGACCGTCGGTATCCAAGGAGGTCATGCCCCAGGTCATGGCGAAGCGTCCTACCGCCTCAGCTTGGAAGATACCGATGTTGCCCGGCCCTTGTTCCATCACACACGATTCGGCCCCGACGGTCTGCTGAGCATCAATGAGCGCGTCGGCAACCGTCGTCAGGGCTTCGTCCCAACTCGCTCGACGCCACTTGCCCGATCCACGCTCACCGACACGCATGAGCGGATAGCGGATTCTCTCGCTTCCGTACATGACGTCACCAAAGGAAGCGCCTTTCTGACAGCCCCGCGGGTTCATGTCGGGCAGGTCCGAGTTCAGCCGTGGGTAATGGCCGGTCTGTTCCTCGCGAATGACCATGTCGTCCTTGACATAGGCCGTCCACGAACACTGGCCCGGATAGCAATCGACGCAGTGGGTGATTTTGGCAGTGCGGTCCCAGGTCCACTTCTCCGCGAGCAGCTGGCGAAAACCTGTGTACTCGGCTGCCGCGCCGACGGTTGTCGGCGGTGATGCCCCGGCCGCCACTGCGTCGAGCGGCTGCAAGCGCCCCAAGCCCAAGGCCAAAACCGACAGAGCCGACGTTTTGAGAAACAGTCGCCGAGAAAACTTTGCAGTCGCCATGCCGTCCCCTCTTCAAACCGGCCCTGCCTCGCCGCGGCGGAGAGACTCCGCGTCGATTCGGGCCGTCATTACGCTCGAGGAGCCCGAACGGTGGGTTCCCGCCGCCGGGAACTCGCCGTTCCGTACTCGTCCAACTCCCCCCCCTCCCGCACAGCAAAAGGCCTGCCAAAACCGTTGCGTAGATTGAATACGCCTGCATGAGGCCGGCTAACTACTGATTTTTCTAAACTTGTCCTCGGCCGAGTCGTCGCAAAACCAAGGGCTGAAGCTAGACAAGTATGTAGCAAGTTATACTCTCCACTTCCCAGTGCTGGGAACTGAGCGCGCGTGTTTTCTCGCGAGCGGGAACAGGCCCTCCCAAGGCCGGGAATGTCCACCTGGCTCCGAAATGTTGCCGATCAACGCTTGACTTTGACTATGATTATCAATATCAGATCTCTCTCGTTGTTTGGCGCCTCTTTTGAGCCTGCCGAACCGCTACGGATAAGGAGAGGAGCCCAAATGCCGAAAACACACCCCATGCCCGTCACGTTCTTGCTTGCGATGTTGGCTGTGCCACTCGCGACCGGCACTGCGACGGCTATCGACAGCTACACGATCGAGATCAAGAACCACCGCTTCGAACCCTCGGAGTTGACGGTTCCGGCGCACACCAAGGTAAAGCTCATCGTCAAAAATCTCGACCCAACTCCCGAGGAATTCGAGAGCTACGAACTCAATCGAGAAAAGGTAATCCTCGGCGGCCGGTCCGGCATCGTATTTGTCGGACCACTCGAAGCGGGCACCTACCCCTTCTTCGGCGACTTCAACCAAGACACCGCCAAGGGTGTTCTGCACGTAGAGTAGGAAAGGATCATGCTAGCAAGCGCTCTCATCGTTTTTCGAGAAGTACTCGAGGCTGCTCTGGTGATCGGTATCGTCATGGCCGCCGCCAAAGGCGTACGCCGACGCGGCCTTTGGATCTCGGCGGGCTGCATAGCCGGACTCATCGGGGCATGCCTCGTCGCCGTCTTCGCCAATTCCATTTCCAGCGCCCTCGAAGGTATGGGCCAAGAGATGTTCAACGCGTCAGCACTGTTCGCGGCCGTCATCATGCTCGGTTGGCACAACGTATGGATGGGCCGACACGGACGAGAACTCAGCAGACACGCCGGAGAACTCGGTCGTTCGGTAAGCAACGGCGGTCGTCCGCTTTATGCACTCGCTTTCGTCTGCGGTCTCGCCGTCCTGCGCGAAGGCTCAGAGGTCGTATTGTTCTTGTATGGGATCGCAGCTTCGCAGACCGCGGTCGGAGCGATGTTCGCCGGCGGCTTTCTCGGCTTGGCGGGAGGCATCGCAGCTTGGGGGACGCTGTATGCAGGGTTGCTTCGCATACCTACGCGTCACCTGTTTGTCGTGACCTCTTGGATGATTCTACTATTGGCGGCAGGGATGGCCGCGCAGGGAGCCGGCTACCTCGTGCAGGCGGACGTCTTGCCGAGTCTCGGCAATCAAGTCTGGAACACCTCAGGCTTCCTTTCCGAGCGCAGCATCCTCGGACAAACTCTACACACGTTGGTCGGATACATAGCTCGGCCGGCAGGGATCCAAGTTGTTTTCTACCTTGTCACCATCGCGATCATAGGAGGCCTGATGCTTCTCATCCCCGACGAATCGCCGACAAACAGACGAGCCTCAACCGCCGTCGGCCTCGCCGTATTGGCGCTTCTGCTGCTGAACCCCGGTGCCGCGCAGGCGGCGTTCAAGGTTTACTCGCCTGTCGTCATCGGTCACGAGTGGGAGCTGGAAACACGTGGCGTAGTCGACCGTGACAGCAACACGTCGAAGGACCACAAACAGAAACAGATTTACGAGATCGGCTACGCGCCAACCGACCGTTGGGCGACGGCAATCTTCGCTGAACTGGAAAAGCCGCCGGGCGGATCGTTAAAAACCGAAGCCGTTGCCTGGGAAAACATCTTGCAGCTCTTCGAGCAGGGAGAAAAATGGATCGACGCGGGACTTTATGGCGAATATGAAGCCTCCACCCGCGGAGGCCCCGACAAGATCGAGGCCAAAGTCCTGTTGGAAAAACCCGTCGGCAATTTCGTCCATACAGCCAACCTTATCTTCGAAAAGGAAATCGGCAGCGGCGCTGAAGACAGCGTCGAACTTGGCTACGCCTGGCGAACGGGACTGCGGCTGATGCCTGAATTCGAGCCTTCGATCGAAGCCTTCGGCGAATTCGGGCCAATCGACGACTTCAAGTCAGGCTCGCAGCAAAAGCACAATATCGGTCCGGTGATGCGCGGACTTCTCGGCATCTTCGGCACGCTTCACCTGCGCTACGAACTCGGCTATCTGTTCGGACTGACCGATGGCAGCGCCAACGGCGAAATCAAATGGCTGCTCGAACTCGAAGGCTACCTGTAGCCAAGCCGTATCAGTCGCTTCCGTGTCGCAAGCCGAAGCGCCTGCCGTATCTATCGAGCAATCCTGGTGCCAAACCGTGAACGGCGGCGATCGCGCGGACGTAACCGGGCACATAGACGCGCGTCTTGCGCTTGCTGAGAGCGGATAGGGTTTTATCCACCACCCTCCGCGGCGAAATCGCCTTGCCCTGTTTCAAAATCGGCGCGCGATCGGCGCCGCCGAGCAGAGGCGTGTCGATCAGCAAAGGATAGACAGCCGTCACGCAGATCCCGACTCGTGAGAACTCCGGACGGACGGCATCACAAAATCCGGAGACGCCGAATTTCGCGGCCGAGTAGGCACTCATCTCGGGCCAACCATGCAATGCAGCCGTCGAGGCCATACAGGCCAGGGCGCCGCGCGAATCCCTCAGCGGCCCGAAGCAAGCACGTGCAACGTTCGCCGTACCGAGTAGATCGATGCCCACCACCCGATCAAACTCCCCCGCCGCTTGCTCGGCGAAGCTTCCCGGACCAAGAACGCCGGCGCAATGCACCACCCAGTCGATGCCTCCCAATTCATCCGTCAGGCTTTCCACGGCGGATGCCACGGCATTCGGATCGCCGACATCGGCGATCCGCGTTACCGCCCTCGCGCCGCCTACAGAGGCACCCGCGGCAACCTCGCCGAGAGCATCCTCCGAGACATCGACAAGCGCCAGCGCCGTATGGCCGCCGGCAAGCGTCTCCGCAAAACAGCGGCCGATCCCACTTGCAGCACCGGTGATGAGAACACGTTTCTCTCGCAGCTGCGTACTCACGACGGTCTCCTCCCAGCCAAATGCTCCAGGATGGACTCGTTGACGACATCGGGAGCCTCGAGGGCCAGCGCGTGCCCGCTCCCCGGCACGACGACCACGGTCGTACCGGCGATCGTCGCCGTTGCCGCGCCGGCATCAGTGATCACCAGATCTCCCTCGGCGGCCAACACCAGCGTGGCAGCCTCCAGAGCCGCAAGATCATCATCGCGGCTACCCGCCCAAGCGTCAAAACCCGCAGCATAGGACTCGAGTACTTCCGGCGCGGTTCGCGAAGCGATCACCGTCAAGCCACGTCGAGTTCGCTCACGCGTACGCTCGTCGGCCAGTGTCGCTTCGGAGAATAACCAGGGGAGTAGAATGCGCGCCAAGATCTCCGGCCCCGCATGGGCTCCAGCGCACCAGGCTTGCAACACGGCACGCAGCCTTGGCGTCGCGCGCAAGGCGGGCGTAATCAGGGTCAGGGAACGAACCAATCGCGGATATTCCAGGGCAAGTTCCACCGCTGCGGCCGCGCCCATGCTCGCACCGATCACATGAGCCGGCTCCTCGAGTATGGCCGCTGCATCGGCAGCCATCGTCGCAGGACCGTAACCATCGCCGGCCGGGGCATCCGACTCGCCCACCCCACGCGGATTCATCGCCAGCACCAGATAACGTTCGGCAAGAACCGGCGTTTGCCTCGCATAGGCGGAAACATCTGTGCCGAAGCCCGGCAGCAAAAGCACAGGATCGCCCCGGCCGGCGGTCACGACCTCGACGGCCACACCGTCGGCGACGGTTCGCAACCCCTCTCGTACATCCGCCCGCGCTTGCACATCCGCCCGAGTTACGCGGCCGCCGGGCCCGCTTCCGACCAGCGATGCCGGATCGATACCGAGCTTTCGCGCAAGCGCCCGCGCGGCCGGCGCCACCGCCGGCTTGGATACCGAGCGGCCGTGCTGCGCGACTCTAGCTTGCGGTGCCGTCCCCGAGGGTTGCGTATCATCGTCGGCGCCGCGGGTAGAAGACTCCGCCGGCCGCCCCTGTCCATGCGCAAAGTCCTCAATATCGAAGGCTTCGTCGGCACGCTCCGTGAGAGCCGCGAGCAAACTTCCACAGGCCACCGTCTCACCCGGCTCGACGTAAACATGACGGAGAAAACCCGCAGCCGGAGACTCGACTTCGACCTCGGCCTTCTCTGTTTCCACGATCACGACGGTCTCTCCGCGATCAACATGGACACCGAGCGCAATCGGCCACTCCACGACGGTCCCTTCCTTCATCGTCATGCCGAACTTCGGCATTCGCACCGCCGACGCCATCTTCCTTACCGCGCCGCCGGTCGGACTTCGCCGCACCGTGCCTTCATCCCAGCTCACGGACCGCCGCAACAATTTTGTCGGCCGACGGCATATAGGCGGCTTCCAACAGACCGCTGAAGGGCACCGGCGTATGCGGCGCGGTAACCCGCTTGACCGGCGCATCCAGGAAGTCAAAACCGCGATCGACACATAGAGCCGCCACGTCACCGGCGATCCAACAGCGTGGAGTGGCCTCGTCGGCAACAACCA
>CAZKLE010000026.1:0-19945 GCA_964553415.1 uncultured Myxococcales bacterium | reverse complement strand
GAAGAGGCCCGGCAGATCTTCGAGCGCATGAACAGCTATGCCATCTACCGCATCAGCGAGACTTTGCGCATCATGTTTTTCGTCGTCCTAGCGATGATTTTCTTTGATTTCTATCCCATCACCGCGGTGATCATCATTCTGTTGGCCTTCCTCAACGATGTGCCGATCATGAGCATCGCCTATGATCACACTCCACTGGACCAACAGCCGGTGCGGTGGAATATGCAACGGGTGATCACGGTGGCCAGCGCCATGGGCGCGGTCGGCATCATCGGCAGCTTCGGGATGCTGCTTCTAGCCATGGACTGGCTTCACCTGAGCACCCCTCAGATCCAGACCTACGTATTCCTGAAGATGGCGGTCGCCGGCCATATGGTGCTGTTCGTCGCGCGCACCCAGGGGCATTTCTGGGAGCGGCCTTTCCCCGCGCCGATTATGATCTGGGCCTCGGCGATCACCCAGACCATCAGCACTCTGCTGGCCGCCTACGGATTCGGTCTCATTACGCCCATCCCATGGGCGGACATCGGCCTGATCTGGGCCTATTCTATCACTTCGGCGTTCATCACCGACGTGGTCAAGGTTCACGTCTATCGCCATCTCGCGCACCAGACACCTCGCTACCGCTCGTTCTTGGGGAAGCTCCAACGGACTTTGGTTCATCACTAGCAAGCTTGGCATTGGACCGTGCACGTAACCTCATACCTGACTACTGGCAGACCCGTTCCCGATCGGCTGGGCTTTCCGGTAGGGTGAGAGCTCCAAGTCGAGCGAATGATGGCGGCACGATCGTATTCGTCGCCTGACCGACGAGGTAGACGAGTCGCTCATAGGCCGAAAGGATAAGTGTCGGGGAGGCCCTCGAGTTCATCCGTGTTGAACGGCTGCACGGCATGAGTCGTATCGATCCATACGTACTCATCGAACTGCTGCGGCAGCACGGCGTGAAAGTAATGACTCGCGAGTTCCGTTTCCGGTCTGTAGATGACGCCTATGGCTCGTTCCAGGCGCGGTTTAGACAATCCCAATTGCAGCGGCTCCGACCCGGAGCCGCGTAGTCCGAGCATGAAGGCGGGCAGGCCGGTTTCGTGACAAAGTTGCTCGTAGCTATCGGTCAAGGACGGCCGCAGCGTCTTGACTTCCATAGGGCCGTCCCAGTCCGAGGCGGCAGCCACCGTGCCGTTATCGGTCCCGAAGCCGATGGAATAGACGCTGTCGCCGAACTCCTTGCGGCACAGATGGCCGATATTGAATTCTCCTCGGCTCGACATCTCCGTCGCCGCTGCGTCACCGACATGAGAATTGTGCGCCCAGACGATGGCTTTGTTGTCCGGACGGTGAAAGTTGCGCAAGATGTTGAGAGTTTCGAACATGTAGCTGTCACGCAGGTTCCAGGACCCACGCGAACCGTAGTACATGACGCGATAATAGCGTTCGGCATTGGCGACGAGTCGCGCGTTTTGAACGGCATCGAGGAATCGTTCGCCATCGTGCTCGGCGTATTCGCGCTGCTTGGTGGCGAGTTCTCTCAACATGCGTATGACTTCCGCCTCGCAACTACGGTAGGAGCCGGTGAGGGCCGCTCTGCCGTAGGTTGCGGGGTCGGCCTGCCACGGTGTGAGGCAGCCGTATCTGTGTCGTGCGAGCTCCGCGGTGGCCGGGTCGACATCGTCGAGGTATTCCAGCACCGATCTGATCGAATTGTATAGGCTGTAGAGGTCCAGACCGTGAAACGCTATCCGTTGTTCCGGCGATTGATCGGCGTTGTGTATGCGCAACCAGTCTACGAACTCCCGTACGTCGTTGTTGCGCCACATCCAGGTCGGGAATCTGGCGAAGGCGGTCCACTCGGAAGGCGGCGTATCGAAGTGCCGCACAAAATGATCGATGCGTGCCGCATCCGGCCAATCACCTTCGATGGCGACGAACTTGAAGTTCTTTTTGACTATCAGCTCACGGGAAATACGGCTGCGCATCTTGTAAAATTCAGAGGTTCCGTGGCTCGCTTCGCCGATCAGCACCAGCTTTGCCTCACCTATACGATCGAGTAGCGGATCGAGATCGACCGTTTCGACCGAATCGAAAGGGTTGCAGCGATCGACGATGATGTTTCGGAGTTCCTCGTCGCTCGGCATGACGCTCTTCGTTTGTCGGGCGGGCCGACCGGCGACCTCGCCTTCGGCCTGCCAGCCTTCCGCTCCGACCAAGGGGACAAAGCGGACGTCGGCGAGGTCTTCTTGCCGATACTCGCTTTGCGACAAGCGGGTGATGCGAACCAATTCCTGGACGTCCCGATACACACCGACGGGTATCACCATGCGGCCGCCGATTTTGAGCTGTGTTTTGAGAGAATCGGGAACTTCCGGGCCTCCGGCGGTGACGACGATGGCATCGAAAGGGGCTTGTGCGGGCAAGCCAAGGGTCCCATCGGCATGGATTACCTCGACATTGTCGTAGTGGAGTTCGGCGAGGATTGACGCAGCATGGGTGGCGAGTTCCTCGATCCGTTCGACCGTGTAGACGCGGCCGGCGATCTGCGCCAGCACCGCCGCCGCGTAAGCGGAGCCGGTACCGATTTCCAAGACCTTTTCGCCGCCTTGCAGCGCCAGTCCTTCGGTCATGAAGGCGACGATGTAGGGTTGCGAGATTGTCTGGTCCGCTGCGATCGGCAGCGGCGTGTCTTCGTAAGCGAACTCACGAAGCTCTTGCGGAAGAAAGCATTCCCGGGGAACGCTTCGCATCGCCTCGAGCACTTTCGGCGAGCGCACGCCTCGCGCTTCGATCTGCTGACGCACCATCTGTTGGCGCAACAGTGAATAATCCGTCATGGCCCTCCCCCCTGTTGGCTATGACTAAAGGCATACGCCTCAGCCTCGACATTTCAATTGCCGTGTCTACTACGATGCGCTGTGGATTGCCGGCTTCGACATGAACACACTGGAGGGGATAGCGGCAGAATTCGGATTTCTTGCCGCTTTAGCCCGCGAGGGCAAGCTCGCCCAGGGTCGACTTATCGCCGTGAAACAACAGCCCGCCGAGCCGGCAGGAAGTCAGCCCCGCAGGCGGAGACGACGAGGACGGCGCCGAGCAGTTCGCGTGCGCCGAAGGGCTCGTCGGTTAGCAAGGCAGCCGAGCCCAGGCCGATCACGACCTCGAGCATCAGGAGGATAGCTACCCGACCTGGTTCGACGCGACTGGCCCCAAACAAGGTCAGCCATAGAACCGCCGGCATCCACAACGATCCGAAGGCGAGCATCCAGGTGGACGATCGTAGGAGCACATCGGCCTCGGGCAGGCTCCACGCTCGGCCTCCCGGGACCGCGGTGACCAGCAGGAAGGCCGGGCCGAGGAATAGGAGAAGGACGAGCAGCTTGTCTATGGACGCCGACGCCTCCGAGCGCCTTATGTAAACCATTGACCATCCCCAACACATACCGGAGAGCAGTCCCATCCATTCGGCACTAGTGCGCGGCAAAGGAAACCCGCCGCTTGCACCGAACACAACCCACATGCCCGCCAGACCCAGAGTGACGGCGACGATGCGCGGTCGCGTGATGGGCTCGGCCAGCATGATGCGGGCGAGCAATGTGCTCCAGACCGGCGTCAAGTAGAAGAGCAGGATGACGTGGGCGACCTGGCCGCGCAGTAGTCCCTCGGAATACAGCGCCACCGCGACCGCGTTGGAGAGCCCGGCGACGAGGAGCAGGCGGCCGCCGGCGTGGATTTTCTTCGAACGAAGGATCGCCAGCGGAATGACGATGAGCACTGGCGTCATCAAGCTTACGACGGTGGGCCAAACGCTTCCGTGGCCTGCGCCGTCGATGTGGCGCAACGGGATCCACAGTGTGCCCCACAAGAGGGTGGAGACGACGATAGCCAGACTGCCCATGGCCGAATTCAACTAACGTTGGCCAAGTTCTTACCTCCCGTTGTACCCTCGTGCTTGTCGCTACTTGTCGGAGCCGTGAGCACGCAGTTCTTTGACCATCCTGCGGTAAACAAACCCCATGGCGTTGGGATGTAACCGGTGGAGCATCCAGAACAGACGCGCCTGCCGAGGAAACACGATGATGCTTCGATTGCGCTCGACTCCGCGCAGAATCTCGAGCGCGGCCCGATCGACGTCCATCGCGTCTTTCTCGACGGACGAGAACAGGGCGTTCCGGCTGGTGTTAACGGTCACGGCTGCATCGAAGATGTTCGTCTTTATAAAGGTCGGGCACACGGCGCTCACCTTCACACCGAACTCACGGGCCTCCTCGCGAAGTGAAGTCGACAAGCCGACGACTGCGTGTTTGGTCGTCGCGTAGGGTGTGCAGGTGGGGAAGGCGATCAGACCCGCCGTCGAGGCTACGTTTACAATGTGACCGAAACGCTGCTTGACCATGATCGGGTAGGCCGCGTGCGTGCCGTATACGACACCCCACAAATTGATGTCGATTATGCGGCGCCAGTGCTCGAGGCTGATGTCGTAGACCTCTCCGGCCACGGCGATGCCCGCGTTGTTGAAGATGCAGTCGAGCCTGCCGTGAGTGGAGGCGGTATCTTCGACCAGCTTTGTGACATCTTCGGCGCGGGTTACGTCGAGCGCCGCAGCCTGGGCTTTACCTCCTGCCGACTTGACTGTTTCGGCGACCGTTTCGGCTCCTTCCTTGTTGATGTCGGTTGCGACGACGATCGCCCCTCGCCGCCCCATTTCCTCGCACAGCGCGCGGCCGATGCCGGAGGCCGCGCCGGTTACTATCGCTATCTTGTTCTCAAAGACCGATGTCACGGTGTCCCCCCTCGTGTCGTCGTCGGCAGTTCCGGCGCTGCAGCATCCGGCGCGTCAGCGTGCGAACTTGACCAGCATATTGAACAGCCGGTTATGCTTGCTCGTATAGGGTGGGTAGTACATCTCCAGCCCCGAAACCTTCGGATTGGAGAATACCGGTTTCATCTTGCTGAACTCGACGAAGCCTTCGTATCCGTGGTACTGCCCCATGCCGCTGGCTCCGACCCCGCCGAAAGGTAGGTCGTGTTGGGCGATGTGCATGATGCAGTTGTTGATAGTCACACCGCCGGAGATCGTTCCATACAAGACCTTCCGCTCTAGTTGCTTGTCGTTGGTGAAGAGGTAGAGCCCGAGTGGGCGATCGCGTTTGTTAATGAAGTCGAGCACTTCATCGATGTGCCGGTAGGTCATGATCGGGAAAATCGGGCCGAAGATCTCTTCCTGCATCAGCTTCATATCCTCTGTCGGATTGAGGACGATGTGCGGAGGGATCTTGCGGAGCAAGTCGTTGTAGGATGCGTTCGGAACCAGCGATACGATCTCGGCACCCTTGCTTTGCGCGTCGTCGAGGGTGGCGCGCAGCCGGCGATATGACTTCTCGTCGATCACCGAGGTATAGCTGCTGTCGTTGGTGTCGGGATAGCGCTCGGGAAGGATGCGCTTCGCGGCCGTGACGAATTCATCCTTTTTTGCTTCCGGTACAAACAAGTAATCGGGTGCCAGACAGGTCTGCCCCGCGTTGAGAAACTTCGCATAAAGGATCCGCGACGCGGCCTTATCTACGTCGTAGTCCTCGGCGATGATCGTCGGGGACTTTCCGCCCAGCTCGAGCGTCACAGGGGTCAGGTTTTCGGCGGCGGAGCGCATAACCGTGCGGCCGGCGTCGGCCGAGCCGGTAAAGACGATGTGATCGAAAGGTAAGGTCGAAAAATCTTGTCCGCGCACGCCGGGCAGGATCGCCACCTCGTCTTCGGAGAATTGCTCGCGGAATTTCTCCGCCAGCAATTTACACAGGTTGCTTGAGTTCGTCGCCATCTTGATCATGGCTCTGTTGCCCGCCGCCAACACGCTGGTCAGAGGACTGATGGTCAGGAACAGAGGATAATTCCATGGCGATACGATGCCGACGACGCCCTTCGGCTGCGGAATGACACGGTTCGAGCCCGTGGCGAACAGCAACGAGATATGGCGGCGTTGCGGCTTCATCCACTTTTTGAGCTTCTTGCGCGTATGTCTGATTCCGTCCAGGCAGGAGAAAACCTCGACGAGTTTCGATTCCACCGTGGACCGACAGCCGAAGTCCTCATTGATGGCTGCGGCAATGGCGTCGGCGTTCGCGATCAGCAGGCGCTCGAGCTTGTTGAGCTTCTCTTTGCGTTCCTCGAGCCCTGGATAGGGGTGGCGCTGATAGGCCTCTCGTTGCGCGGTAAATACCTTCTGCGCCTCGTTTTCTATAACTTCGAAATGCTTGAGTTGCGCTGTCTGAGCCATGGATTTTCCCTCCCTCCAGGTAAGCGGCCGATAGTACTACTATCTACTTTAGGGGGCACCGCAAGCTATTGCACACTCCGGGTACCGGCTCGGCCGCTGCGGGACCGCTGCATATCATACAGGCAGCGACGACGAGAAAAGGGACTGCGATTCGAGGGTTGATCATTTCCGCCTCCCCGGCGCTTTGCTGCCCGGCGATCTTCTTGGGGCCGGGTGGAAATAACGCTGCTTTACCAGTGCCAGACTTGGTCGAAGCTCTCGAACAACTTAGCCAGTTGGCCTTGCGCGACGGGCTTTAGCCCTGCGATGAGCTCGTTGGGCCTTATGCCGCGCTGCGCTAAATCTTCCTCGACTATGTATACATCCACGCCCTTGGGCAGGAGCTTGGCAATGTCTTCGGCGAGTTCGGGCGGTCGCGTCTGCGTTTGCGCGCCGAAGGTCAGGCCCGATGCGTCCTGGTTGGTAACTGCGTAGTTGACTGCATTGCCGCGCAAGAGCAGCGACAAATCGGCGCCGGCGCCTTTCATCGCGTGGGTGAGCCAGACGATCGTGTCATCCTGCTCTTCGATCGTACCGCGATAGGCCGTCTCGACTATGTTTAGTGCTTTCATCGCATCATCTCCTAGGACTTGGTCGGAATCACCAGAGTGTTGTCCGACTCCTCGGCGAACTTCCAAAAATCGGCCGGTGTTCCTCGCCGTATCCCTTCGACTGCTTCGCCGACGCCACGCTCGTCGACGCATAGTCCACAGTTCACCCAGTCGATCTTGCCGCCGTTGCTCTCGGCGTGCTCGATCAACGCCGAGATCCATTTGTAGGTCAGCGGGTGGTTTTCCTCTTCCACGTCACGGCCGTGCACGGCATTGGGGTGGGGGTTCTGCTGCGCAAACGCCAGAGAGACGGCCCCCTCGTAGGCGAAAACGTTGATGTTGTAGCCGCGAGAGGCCGCGATCCCGATCAAGCGTAGGGCGGTGGTGCTGCGCGGATTCTCGTAAGGTGCATCCATGATCGCGAAAGTGATCGTCTTGTTGTCAGCCATAGTATCGCTTCCTTTTAATGCCACATGGCTTTGCAGCCGTCGGCGAGTCGATCGACGACGATGTCGAGGGGCGCTGCGCTTACGCCCTGCACGAGTCGACCGCTCGCGATTCCACGTTCACGCAGAGAGAACTCATCGGCCAAGACTTCAACGCCGGCACTCGCCAGATGCGTCAGCCCGGCTGAGTATTGGCCGGGCCTTGCGGGAAAAACACCGTTTTGTACCAGGAACAACGTGACCTCGTTCCCCGCTGCAACCAGGTCGGCGGCCAGGGTCAGATAGTTGCCGACATCGTTGCTATCGAACGGATCCCGAGACTCGATCAGCAAGTAGTTTGCCATCGTCCAACCTCCTGACAATAGGTACGCGCGTCCATGCGAGGATGCTCTAAGGCGGGGAACCTAGTCCTAACGCGCGGTTGGTGGAAGCGCTGTCGGTGCCCCGGCGGGATCGCTAGGCCACAAACTTGGCAATCGCCAGTATCGACGCAGTAAGCATCGTTACCCAGGTAAGTACGTTGCCGATAACTCGCCCCGGGTTGGTGCCGGTTCCACTCGTCAAGCCTTGGGCGTGGGCCAGGCGTCCGATCGTCAACGTGATGCCGAGTCCGTGTAGCATCGCCGCCGATTGCCCGTTGATCTCGAGGATCAGGATCATCAATAGCGTGATCGGAACGTACTCGGCCGCATTGCCGTGGATGCGGATGCGCGAAAGAAGCTCAGCGTTGCCTCCGTCTCCCAGGCCCACGCGATCTCGTCGTCTGATCGCGACCACGCGCAGTGCGAAGATGAGAATCAGTATGGTGAGTATGCCCGCGTAAAGAGCGGTGATCGGCGCAGCCATTGAGCCTCCTTTTGTTCTCTACCACGTCTCGCCGAAGGGTCGTAGGTCAACTTCGAAGCTCCAGGCTGAGCGTTGTTGTTGGGTCAGATAATAAACTGTTTCCGCGATATCGTCGGGTCGTGCAAAAAATTCATCAGGCTTGTCGGCGTTAAACGACCGTGCCCAGGGGACGTCGATGACGGCGTCTATGACGACGTAGGCGATGTGTATGCCTTGCGGCCCGAGACTGCGTGCCATCGATTGGGCCAGTATGCGCTGGGCCGCTTTCGAGGGGGCGAACGCTGCATAGTTAGCCGACCCACGCCACGCCGAGGTGTTGCCGATAACGATGATGTCGCCGCGGCCGGCCTCGAGCATGGCCGGCACGACCGCCTGCCCGAGATGCATCAGAGACATGGTATTGATTTTAAAGGTGAACTCGAGGGTCTCCGGTGCCGCGTCCATGAAGTTGTCGAAGGCGCCTGCCGCGGCGTTGTGAACCAACACCGCCGGCGCTCCGAGGTCGTGCTCAATTGCGGCAACGGTTCGTCTCGTAGCCTCGCCGTCGGCCAGATCGCAGGGGTAAGCCTTGGTGCCCGGCACTTCCTTTTCCAACTGCTCCAGACGGTCTGCGCTTCGTGCGAGCATTGCGACGCGGTAACCCTCGGCGGCGAACTTACGGGTGAACGCGGTCCCATTGCCCGGCCCTACGCCGGCAACGATACACAGCTTGTCGGCTCCGTTTGCGCCCATGGTCTCTATGCTCGCGCCGGCTGCTTGGCCGGCGAACTAGGCCGACGTGGCTGCCCTTAAAATGATCCCGTAAAGTAGAAGTCTCCGGTCGAGAAGTGCAGGAAGCCACCTCCTCCGTCGCCGATGTGACAGCTCATGAAGAAGGTGAGGTCCACGGGCGATGCCGTACAAACAGGCGCGTCGAAGAGCAGCACGTAGTCGGCGGGACCGAACTTACAGGCGCTCATGGCGACGCCTTCGCGATCGCAGACTTCAGCTTCCGAACCCGCGGGCGGAGCGCCGATCTGTACTCGCACGTGATCAGCCAGAGGCTTGACGGCGGTCGGAACACAGCCGCTGCCTGGACAGCTCGACGCACAGGCCGGTGGCGGACCGTCGAACATCGTGGACTCGTCGATAATCGTGGTAAACGAGACCTCGAAACGCTTTATCTCCGTCGAAGATCCGCCGGCACTGACGCTTGCGCCGAAGCCGGAAGGTTCGCAAGCGCCCGGACCCGTCACGATGCCGGTAAAGCCGCCGCTCCCGGCAACGCCGGTGTCGCAGGGCGGCGCCGTACTCGGCCCTCCGCAGGCGGCGCGGCAGCTGTCGACCGTGCCGGGCGCATCCATGCAGTCGAAGAAGCACATAGCCATCGGTGCGGGTACGCCGATACTGCCCAGGTAGGAGTCGCAGCTGCACGAGGATGCGCCGCAGAGCGCGCCGCAGCTGTCGTCGGCGAAGCACGCCAGGCCCCACTGCGGCGGTGGCAGCGTGGTGAGCGTCGTCGAAGTGCTCGTGGTTGACGTGGTGGTCGTTGTTGACGGGAGCATCGCGCAACTCAAGTTGGCTACGCCGTCGTCGAAGAGATCGCAGTCGCGTGAGAGTCCGTCGATGGCGTCCAGCATGAGGCAGACGCGGCATTCGACTGCGGTATCAACACAATCCGAAAAGAGAGAGGACCCTACGCAGTTGCCGGGAAAGACGATGTCAAGATCCACGGCAGGGCTCGGGCACTTCTTGGTGAAGGTCGAGGATAGTTTGAGTTTCGCTTTACCCACCTTGCCTTTGGGGTCGGAAACGATGGCATCGAAGCAGGTCTCCAGAGCCACCGACGAATCTATCGCCCCGTCCTTGAGACCGTCTTTCTTGCATTTTAGGAAAGTCTTTATCTTGGTGGCGGCGAGCTTTTCGTAAGCTTTGATCACCGCCGCCTGGCATTTTGCAGCCGCCTTATCAGTAGCCGCAGGGATGATGGCTGCCGTGAGGTCGCTCCCGAATACGTCGGATACAAGGCTGAGTTCTTCGCCCTTGGCTGCGGCGTTCACACCGGTGGCCGGACGCTTGCCGAACGACGGCGCCGTCGTGCAGCTCTTGGCCTCCGTGGCACCGGTTTTACCCTCCGCCTTGACAACCTTTCCTTTACCGTCGGCGGTTAGACAAGCCTGTGCATCCGTCTCGCTACCCTTGCCGGCGTTGCTCACGCATTTCGCGTTCTCTTTACCCTGGGTCTTCGCCAGCTTGGCGCCGGCCTTGTTCATGGCGTTTACGCACTTCTGCTGCGACTTGTTCTGGACCTGCGCCTGTACCGGCGCTGCTGAGATCTGCAGTATTGAAAAAGCAAAGAAGAGTGCCGCAACAACTAGTCGAACAATCATGGGTCCCTCCCTTTGGGCAAGCGGCGTCCGCGCTTCGGAAACCGCGAACACTGTAGTTGTTGTTGCTCCGTCCTGTCCATGGCTTTCCTCTCTTAGGCTGTATTTGGCGCAGATGGGGGGCGGAGGTGGGGCTTGCACAGGGACCAGAAGGGGGATAATTATTATTAACAACACTGTTGATAATAATAATTAAGCTCTGAGCCACCGGCAAAGAGCTGGCGAGGAGGGCAATCATGCGAACCCGAAAAACACCGTCCGTATCGGCACAAAACCAAGGCTACGTGACTGACCGCCCCCTGCGCCGCTCTCGCTCGAGGGTGGCCGTCATGCTGGTCAGCGCCGTGGCGGTGCTTGGCGCAGTCTGGTTACTGGCGGCCTGGCGGGCGGGTAACTTTATCGTCGACCGCGACTCTTTTGCCGTCTCCATGGATGAGCCCGGCATCGAGGCGTTTTCCAGAGGCAAGCGCTTGATCGATGTCGGACCCTGGCGCGTAGCCTACATCGACGCCGGCCGCGGGGAGCCGGTGTTCCTGCTCCACGGCTGTCCGTTTCACTCCTATGAGTGGCGCGAAGTGATTCCGGAACTGAGCCGGCACTACCGTGTCATCGCCCCCGACTTGCTCGGACTCGGTGACACGCAGGTTCGTCTTAGTGATGACTACCGCTTACCTAACGATGAAAAGATGGTCGTCGGGCTCATGGATGCATTAGGCATCAAAGAAGCCGCCTTCGTAGGACACGATCACGGCGCGGCGACCTTGCAACTCATGATGCGCGATTATCCCGAACGTATCCGACGGGCCGTACTCACAAACGCCGAAGCCTACGACCAGTGGCCGAGTGAGCCCGAACGGCCCGAGGTCGAGCTGGTGGTGAGCCCGGTGCTGGGTCCGCTGTTCCGCTTCGCCTTGGGGTTCTCCGTCGTCCAGCGCGAGGTGTTCAGCATCGCGGTGCACCGCAAGGAAGCGTTCAGTGACGAGGTGCTCGCAGCTTACACGCGTGCGCTTATCTCGACGCCGGCACGTTGGCAGCGCCTGCAACGTTTCTTTCGCTGGCAGCTGGATCGCGAGCACAATCTGGAGACTATGCATGCACTCGAGGGCATGCGCCGCTTCGAGAAACCCACGCTCGTTCTTTGGGGTAGACGCGATACCAATTTTGGACCGCCGATAGCCGAGCGGCTTGCCGGCGACATCCCGGGCGTAGTAGGTATCAAGTGGATGGAGAACTCCGCTCACATGCCCATGCAGGAGGAGCCCAAGGCCTACACCGAGGCTCTGCTCAACTTCTTCGCGGGCAGGCTCGACGCCGGTTGAGCACGGACGGCCATCCTCGGGAGTATACTCGATGCCGAAGATCGTCGACGAAGCCGAACAGCGCCGGCTGATCCGCGAGGCGGCCTGCCGCGTTTTCGCAGAAAGAGGGCTGGCGGGTACCGGTCTGACCCACGTTGCTGCCGCGGCCGGCATGCGCCGATCGAACATCTACCACTACTATACGGACAAGGAAGCGTTGATCCGTGCCATGGCCGATGAGCTGCTGGCGGAAGAAGAAGCGCTATTCGCGTCTTTTCTTGACGGTTCCGACCGTCCGTTGGAGCGAGTAGAACGGTTGGCAGCTGCGCTTACGGGACTCATCGATCACTGGACTAGTGTGGGGAGACTTCTGCTACAGCTCTGGGCTCACGAGCCGCAGCGTGTTCAGCCCTTCTTACGGCGAGTTAGAGAACGCCTGAGCAATACGATCCGCGAAGGGCAGCGCGAGGGAGAAATCGCCGCCGGTCTTTCACCGGACCTCGTCGCGGCCCTGATCGTGGGCCTGCTCGACGGGCTTTTGTTGCAGGTGTTCATAGATCGCAGCGCCTTCCAGGATGCGGATGCGCTCCGTCGCACGCTCGTGACCACCGTGCACCGGATTCTCGAGCCCTGAGCGGACCCGCTTCCAAACATAGTGGCGCGTAGGCTAACGGGGGCGGAGTCCTGACGATATGAGGAGCCCTTCTTGTTTCGCTCCGTCAGCCGTCCGATTGACGCCGCCGAATTGTTCACACCGGTAGTCTGCCGGCCGGTCGCTCGAGTTGGCAACGCCGGTCCTCGTCCTCCGCGATCAAATGAACGGAGCGACTGATGGCAGAGGGAACGATGCCGAACATACGCCGAAACGTCCGCGTCAGGTAGGCAGCATCGGTGAAGCCCACTTGATGCGCTGCTTCCGTAAGCGAGATGCCGCTCGCGAGCGCCCGCACTGCGTTGTATAGACGGAGCCAGACTAGAAACTGCTGACAACTTACCCCCATTTCGCTGGTGAACAAGTGCCGGAAGCGGCTTGAGGAGAGCCCGACGTGAGCAGCAAGAGCCGAGATCGAGCCGTAGCGATTCGGATCGGTCCGAAGTCGCCTGACGATGCTCTCGATTCGTTGGTCAAGCGGCCGTTTCGCGACCGAGGCCAGGTTGAGATTTCGGGAGACAGCCGCAAACAGTTCACGCGCGGCGAAGTCCTGAGGCCCTTGGGTCTCCGCTCGCCCAACGGCGGCGCGGACTTTTTTTAAGATCGCGGAACCGAGCAGATCGATTCCAGTAACCGAGCCTGAGTCGCCGATTCGTCGTCCGCCGACGTGCTCGGGTTCGAAGTACATGAGTACAAGACGTCCTCCGCAGCCGTTTAGTTGATGACGTACGTTGCTACCGACGATGGCCGCTTCGTAGCTGTTCCAAGGGCCGGCGGCGCTCTTGCGAAGCTCGAACGGTTTATCTACTGCAAAGCACGCTTGAATCGCATGGTGGGCGTGCGCCTGTGTGTCGGATGCCGGGCCTAGGTAGAGTGCACGTGTCGTTGACAGAAAGACTTGACCGGTCCAAGTGTCCGAACTTGCCATTGCGCGTGGCGGCCCAACAGTTACTGACGTAACGGCCGGGTCGCGAAACCACGATAGCCGTTTCGTTCAAGAGAACGAAAAATAGGCGCAATCAGGTTGCGAAAACAGCCGTCCTGTTCAAGCCCCGGTGGGCTTCCCGCGTTATCATCACGGACTACTAGGGGAGATCGTGAATATGAAGACCTATCGAACTACCTGCAAAATCGGCGCGTGTGAACCGTTTTGCGGCCTCCGGGTCGATGTCGAAGACGGTCGCATGGCGGCCGTGCGGCCGGATCCTGACCACCCGATAAGCAAAGGCTACGCGTGCATCAAGGGTATGCACGTCGCGGACTATCAGAACGATCCGGATCGGCTTCTCCATCCAGAGCAGCGAACCGAGGACGGATGGGAACGAATCGGCTGGGATCGCGCTACACACGAGATCGGTCGCAAGCTGCGCACGATCCGTGATGAGCACGGCCCACGCGCGATCGCTACCTACTGGGGGAACGCCTCCGATAGTATTTCCATCACACTGGCGAATACGCTGTGCCACTCGTTCGGCTCCCCGAATTCCTTCAACGTACTTTCGCTCGAATACACGGACCGAGGGGTGGTGGCCGAGCGGATGCTCGGAAACGAGAACCTCATCCTTCAGCCCGACGCCGGCCGTGCCAAGTTCGCACTTCTACTGGGTACGAACCCGTTGGTTACTCAGGGAATGACGCTTCTCCAACGCCGCCCGCGTATCGCAGCCGACTTCAAAGCTGTCGAGCGCTCCGGTGGCAAGGTGGTAGTAGTCGATCCACGTTACACAGAGAGCGCTCGTCTTGCGCAAGAGCACGTCGCTATTCGCCCGGGCACGGATCTTTTTCTCCTCCTCGGAATGATCCGCTGGATCGTGTCTCACGGCGCCTGCGATAAAGCCTTTATCGCGGAGCAATGTGCCGGCTGGAGCGAGTTCGATGAGGCGCTGGCGAAGGTCGATCTCGACCTCATGAGCAGCGTGACCGACCTGCCTCGCAACACGATCGAGCGTCTGGCCGACGAATTCGCCTCGGCCGACGGAGCTTTCGCGACCACCCGCGTCGGCGTCCAAACCAGCCCGAATACGACCCTCACCGAGTGGGCAGTGCAGGCCCTGAATGCGATCACCGGCAACATCGACCGGCCCGGCGGCGTCTACTTCAACCCCGGTGCTGTCGATGTTCCCTCTCTGATCGAGAAGTTTACCAAGCGCAGAAATCCGGCAGCGTCGCGAATCGGCAACTATCCTCAAATCCTCGGAGGACCTCCGGCTTCGGTATTTGCCACCGACGTGCTGTCTGACGACCCTGACCGCATCCGAGCGTTGATCGTCGTTGCCGGCAACCCCGTGATTACTTTTCCTAACACTCCGCGCGTAGAGGACGCGCTGAGACGACTCGACCTCCTCGTCTGCGTTGACCTCTATCGCTCCGATACGGGCTCGTTTGCGCATTACAATCTGCCGGCTGCGACTTCGTACGAGAAAGGGAGCTTTCACTTTCTCACGTCGACCTTCGAGCCTTACCCATACGCGGAATGGAAACCGAAAGTCGTAGAGCCTCGAGGAGAGGCAAGAAGCGAATGGAAGATCGTGAAGAGTATTGCACGGGCTGCCCGGGTTCCGTTTTTGAACGACCCATTGGTCGACCGTGCGGCGAAAGTACTGGAGGCTGTCGGCCTGACGTTCTCGGAAGACTGTCTCTACCGCTACTTGCTGCTTGGAAAGAGCGGACTCGGAGGTCTTAAGAAAACCTCCGGCGGCATCAAGTTCGGAGACATCGAGTGGGGCGAGTTTCTACGGAAGGGACTGCAGACAGATGATCACAGGATCCATCTTGCGCCGAGCGATTTTCTCGAAGCGCTGGGTCGAGTTCTCGATGCTCCGCCGCTGCCGACCGAGCGCTACCCGTTCCTTCTTATTTCCGGCGCACGCCGCACGGCATCGTACAACTCCTGGACGCATAACATTCCGGCCCTCATGGACAAGATGAAAGGCAATTGGGCGACGCTCAATCCCGAGGACGCCAACGAACTCGGGTTCAATGATGGCGCAACGATCCGAATCACGACCGAGGTGGGCTCGCTCGACATCAAAGCCCACACATCTCCCGATATCCGGCGAGGAGTCGTCTCCGTTCACCAATTCTGGGGCCATACTTACGACAGCGGTACGATGACGAGCCGCAAGTACCCGGGCACGAATGTGAACTTTCTCCATGACGATCGTTCACTGGATGAGTTCTCGGGCATGCCCGTCTATAACGGTCGTCCTTGTCGCATAGAGCGTATCCGGGATGAACATGGCGATTCTAAGACGTTGCAACAGCCGACCCCGGTTTCATATGATGTAGCATGAGCAGTACGAGCCTGGCCACCCCCGATCGTTGTAGCGACAGGAGAGATTGATGACGGTTCCCGTATGGATACTACTTGGTTTCACGGCTTGGACTCTTGCTACGCTCCTTGGCAGTGGCTGAGTAGATCGGAGTCGCGGCGTATATGAGCGAGACTCGGAGAATCCTCGACGGCATCAGGGTGCTAGATGTCGGCACTTTCGTTTTCGGACCCGCGGTAGCCACCGTGATGAGTGACTTTGGCGCCGAGGTCATCAAAGTCGAACCCCCGGGTATCGGCGATCCCTACCGCTACCTGTCCCTGATGCCTCCTCTGCCCGCAAGCGAGCATTTTTATTGCTGGATTCTGACTTCGCGAAACAAGAAGAGCATCGCGCTGGATCTGAAGAGCGCCGCGGGGCACGCGGTGATGCTCAAGATGGCGACCGAGTCTGATGTGTTCATTACCAACCTCCCTCCGGCGGTGATCGAGAGGCTCGACCTTGGTTATGAGCGACTGAGCGCAGCGAACGAAAGATTGGTCTATGCGCATGCCACCGGCTACGGCGATTTCGGTGACGAGATCAACAAGCCCGGCTATGATGCCACGGCCTGGTGGGCACGCTCGGGCCTGATGGACGTCGTGCGTGCACGTGGCGTCGAACCCGGCTATCCAATGCCGGCCATGGGTGACTATGCCAGCACCATGTCGCTGTTCGGTGCAACCATGGCGGCGCTCTACGACCGCGAGCGTAGCGGCAAAGGGACGCGAGTGACCTCTTCTCTGATGGCCAATGGCGTGTGGGCCAACGGCGTAGCCATGCAGGCCCGGCTGTGCGGTGCCCCGCCTTTCGAGCGCGCCGTTCATGCGGATATGCCCAATGCGCTGGTCAACATGTATCGCTGCCGCGACGACCGCTGGTTCGTGCTTGCGCTCGTACAAGAGGAAAAAGACTGGGAGCGCTTCACCGATGCCATAGATCGCGCCGATTTGGCCTCCGACCCGCGTTTTGCCGATCGGACGGCACGTCGGACCAATGTTGCAGAACTTATCCGCATATTCGACGAACTATTTGCAGCTCACGATTTCGCCTACTGGCGCGACATGCTGGACCGGCACAACATCACCTTTGGAGTCATCTCTCGCACCGAAGACCTGCCGGACGACGAACAAATGCGGGCCAATGATGTGTTTGTAGCAATCGAGGATCCGCGCTCTCAGGGTTTGCTGACGGTTAACTCTCCGATCTGGATCGAGGGACAGGAAAAAGTACCACCGAGCATGGCGCCGGAACTCGGCCAGCACACCGATGAGGTGCTGGCTTCTTTCGGCTACAGCGAAGAAGAGATCCTCAGATTGAGAAAAGCGGGTACGGTGGCTTGACCGGTAAACCTCATCTGCGTGATCATGTGCGCGGCGCCGATTATCAGACGCGCGTTGTCTTCCGGGTCTATCTTTGGAGAGACCTCGCCGTCACGCTGCCCACGCTCAATCGTTGCGGCCGGCGTCCGGATGATACGTTCTTGGAAGAGCAGTCGAAGAGATGCACCGTTTCGCCGACGTCAGCGAGCAGATCATTCTAACGGCTTTCACCGAGGCCACGGTGATTGAACCAGTATTGATTCTCCTCGGCGGCGGACTCGATCACATCGAACAGGGCTTGGAAGGCATGATCAAAGTCTGGGGTATGTTCATCGAGGAGTATCTGCAGCGCTGCGACCGTGCCGGCTTCAATCGTCGCGGGTAACGGCTGTCCCGATCTCGACCATACGCTGAACGCCATGAGTCACATCTTCGGCAGACGATGCTGGTAGGCCATGTAGTAGAGTACCGGCACGGCCATGCGGCTGATCAGCAGTGAGGCGACCTCGCCGGCCATCAACGAAATCGCGAGGCCTTGGAAGATTGGATCGAATAAAATAACGCTGGCTCCGACCACTACGGCCATGGCGGTGAGCATCATCGGGCGAAAGCGCACGGCGCCGGCATCGACCACTGCTTGTGCGAGCGGCATACCCTGCGTCAGCCGTAGTTCTATGAAGTCGACGAGGATGATCGAGTTGCGGACGACGATGCCTGCGCCGGCCATGAACCCGATCATCGAGGTGGCAGTGAAAAAGGCCCCGAGTGCGCCGTGCGCCGGCAGGATGCCGATCAACGAAAACGGGATGACGGCCATTACGACCAGAGGAGTCAAGAACGAACCGAACCAGCCGACCATGAGGACGTAGATAAGGATCAGGACGACGGCGAACGCGGCCCCGAGGTCGCGGAAGACGCGAATCGTTATGTGCCATTCTCCGTCCCACTTCATCGCGAGTTCGCGGTCGTCGGACGGCAGGTGAAAGTTGTATAGGGCGATGGCGCTTTTCCGGTTTCCGTAGGTGCGCATGTCGAGCGCGCGCAGCTTGTCGTTCATCGTCGATATCGCGTAGACGGGGCTCTCGACGGCGCCGGCGACGTCGCCTACGACGTAGGTGACCGGACGCAGGTTCTTGTGGTAGATGCTCTTATCGGTTGTCGTATGTTCGACGCGTACCAGTTCGCGCAAAGGGACCAGCGGGGGCGAGCTTCCGGCGGCGCCGGGTTCGGGAAGAGCGTTGGCATCGCCCGAACGCACGCGCAGCGCGAGAAGTCCGTCGGCCGAAGAGCGTATCGCTCGCGGCAATTCGAGGACTAAGTCGACGTCCTCTTTTTCTCGGGGCATATGTACGAGGTCCACGGCGTCTCCACCGACGGCCAAGCGTAGCGTTTGCGCGATGGTCGCGGCGCTGATCCCGTTTAGCGCGGCCTTCTCTTTATCGATGACGAAGCGGGTCTCCGGCTGGTCGGCTTCTATGTACCAGTCCACATCGACGACTCCGGGAGTGTCGCGAAAAATCTCGATGACTTTGCGGGCCAACGCTATCCGCTTACGTTCGTCGGGTCCGTAAATTTCCGCTACCAGTGTTTGTAAGACCGGTGGACCCGGCGGCACCTCCGCCACGGCGACCCGCGCGTGGTAGCGCTGCGCGATCGCAGCCACGCGGGGTCGTATCCTTTCGGCGATTTCGTGACTCTGCGCATGCCGCTTGTGCCTATCTCGGAGGTTGATCTGCAGGTCGGCCACATGCGGGCCGTGGCGCAGAAAGTAATGGCGTACCAGCCCGTTGAAGTTGAACGGCGCTGCGGTGCCGGTGTAGGTCTGGTAGTTGGTGACCTCCGGTTCGACGCGCACGGCCATCGCCATTTCGTGGGCGACGGCGGCGGTCTGCTCGAGGGCGCTTCCCTCGGGCATGTTGAGAATGATCTGGAACTCGCTCTTGTTGTCGAAGGGAAGCATCTTGACGCGCACCCAGCTGACGGCGACCAGACCGCAGGCCGCTATCAGGAGTACGCCGATGGATGCAAAGAAGAGCCCGCGCCAGCGAGGCGACGCGATCAACGGTTCCATGACACGGTGGTATAGCCGTGTGAGTGCGTCATCGTTGCCGGCCGTATGTCTGTTCCGGTCTCCGTCGTCTGCGGGATCTTGCGAACCGGGTGCATACTTGCCGCCCCAGCGCAGGATGCGGAGAGCCGCCCACGGTGTGACGATGAAAGCGATCGCCAACGACCAGACCATGGCCGTGGTTGCGCCGATCGGGATCGGACGCATGTAGGGTCCCATCAGGCCGCCGACGAAAGCCATTGGCAGCACGGCGGCGATTACAGCCATGGTCGCCAGGATGGTTGGGTTGCCGACTTCGCCAACCGCTTCGACGGCGACTACCGACGGCGGCCGGCCCCGGTTTTCGGGAAGGTGAAAATGGCGGACGATGTTTTCGACGACGACGATCGCATCGTCGACGAGAATTCCGATGCTGAAGATAAGAGCGAACAGGGTAATCCGGTTCAATGTGAAGCCGTCGAGGTAGAAGACCAGTAGAGTCAGCGCCAGGGTGGTGGGAATCGCGATACCGACAATCAAGGACTCACGCCAGCCGAGTACGAATAGGATGAGCAAGGAGACGCTCACGACGGCGATCATCATGTGGAACAGAAGTTCGTCGGACTTGTCCGAGGCAGTCTTTCCATAGTTGCGAGTGACGCTAACTACGACGTCCGCGGGAATGACATAACCTTTGAGGGACTCGACCTTGGCGAGCACTCGGCGGACTAGGGGGACGGCGGTGGAGCCCGGCCGTTTGGCGACCGTCAGAGTCACGGCGGGCTGTTCGTCGTCGACGGAC
>CAZKLE010000025.1:0-20141 GCA_964553415.1 uncultured Myxococcales bacterium | reverse complement strand
GATGGCTTCGCGTAGGTTGGAGTAGATGATGTCGTCGAGTCTCGATTGGGCCCCGGCTTCGTTGGTGACCGTCTGGTAGAACTTGAGCGGGTCGACGATGCGCCATCGCGAAAAATTATCGACGACGAGTTGTTGTTTATCGATGGTGATCAACTCCTTGGGTGCCGCGTCGTATTCGAGGAGCCGTTTGTCGACATAGACGACATTTTGTATGAACGGCCATTTTACGTGTAAGCCCGGCTTGGTCACCGTGGCTACCGGCTTGCCGAACTGAAGCACGATGGCCTGTTGCCATTGACCCACCTGGAAGGTGAGCGATGAGAAAGCCACGAAGATCAAGCCGACGAGAATGACGATCGGTAGTAGGAGACGGTTCATCGCGTGCCTCCTCGGGCGGCGGGGTGTGAGTCGGACGATGGTGCCGTTTCCGTTTTTGCGTTGCGCGAGTGTGCAATGAGCTGGTCCAGCGACAACAGTGGGAGAGCGCTTCGTGCTGCGTCTTTGTCGAGCAATACCTTATTGGCGGACGCTAGTACGCGCTCCATCGTTTCCAGGTACAGGCGCTTGCGAGTCACCTTGGGGGAAAGCCGGTAGGCGTCATCCAGAAGGGTAAATCGCTTGGCGTCGCCGTCCGCCTCCTTGACTTTGGATTCAGCGTAACCTTGGGCTCGGTTGAGAACTTGAGCGGCTTGGCCGCGCGCCTTCGGTAGGATGTCGTTGGCGAAACCTTCCGCCTCGTTGATCAATCGTTCTTTGTCCTGCTCCGCATTGATCACGTCTTTGAAAGCGTCTTGTACGGGCGCGGGTGGAACGACATCCTGCAACTTGACCGTGCTGATATGGACTCCCGAGTCGTAGTGGTCGAGGTACTCCTGGAGCAAGTCCTGCGCGCGAACCTGGATGTCGAGGCGTCCTTCGGTGAGCGTGTTGCTGATCGTCGTCCTTCCGACCACCCTCCGCATGGCGGCTTCTGCGAGATCGTGCAGAGTCCCGGTTTGGTCTCGTACATTGAACAGGTACTTTGCCGGATCGCTGATCATGTACTGAACGATGAAGTCAAGATCGACGATGTTCCCGTCGGAAGTCAGCATGCGGGATTCGTGGATCTTGTCCCTGTAACGGGCGGGCGGACCGACGCTGATGGTCTCGAAGCCGATCTCCTCCTTGAGTACGCGCGCGCTGGGGACCTTGTATACATGGTCGATCGGACGTGGGGCCTTCCAGTGCAGCCCGGGCGCGGTGATCTGACGGACGGCCCCGAAGCGGGTGATGACACCGACCTCGCTGGGGTTGATCTGATAAATACCGGTCGCGAGCCAGGCCGCCGCCGCCAGGGCCAGAGCAATCAGAGCAATGGGACCGCTGCCGCCCGCCATGCGTAGGCGACCCAAGATCTCGTTGAGCATTTCCTCGGGTGCGGGGGGACGCCCGCCTCCGTTTGGTAGTCCGCCTGCCATGGTCCGCCTCCGCTGCGTTCACAAATGGGGCTGTCGGAGTCGACCGAAGTCGGCGCCCGGCCCCGAACAGGCTCAGCGTTACAGCCGGGTCGGCTGCTGTCAACAGGCGGCAGGCTGGATCGCTTCGGGGGCAGGGCTTTTCGCACCATCGAGGGGGCCGCAGGCCGGCAAGACGAGAACCATCCGTGTTCCTCCTGTTTCCGGAGCTTCGGCCCAAATGCGCCCCTGGTGATGTGCGGTGACCTCGCGGCAGATAGCCAGGCCGAGGCCGGTGCCCTTGGGCTTGTTGGCGTTGGTGCTCTCTTTGACTTGATGAAAGCGTTCGAAGACGTGCTCGAGCTGGTTGGCGGGGATCCCGGGCCCGGTGTCCTGGACGGCGAGCATGACCCCTGGGTTTCCCTGGTAATCAACCCTCCTCGCGATGAGATGGACGGTGCCGTCTACAGGGGTGTATTTAAGCGCATTGCCGCAAAGATTGGTCACGACCTGTATGAGTCGGTCGCGGTCTCCCATGATGGCGGGGATCGGCCGGTCGATGGTAACCTCCAATTTGATGGAAAGTTCGCTGAACATTGTCTCAAAGGTCGCCGCCACGTGTTCGAGTATTTCACCGGCGTCTTCTATACGTTCCATATTCCAGTCCACTCTTCCGGCTTCGATTTTTGCCAGATCGAGTAGGTCGTCGATGAGGCGGCCCAGTCGTTGGGACTCTTCGATGATGACGGAGCTGAATTTCTTGTCGCTACGGGGATTGTCGTCGCCGTAGCGCGATACGATTTTTGCCGCTGAGGATATTGCGGCTAACGGGCTTCTGAGTTCATGGGAAACGTTGCTCAGAAACTCGGACTTCAGACGGTCGTATTCCTTTAAACGTTCGTTGGTCTCCTGGAGATCGGCGGTACGCTCGCGTACTTTTGTTTCCAGCAATTGGGAGTGCTTTTCGATCTCCCCGCGTAGTCGTTGTTCCTCAAGAGTGGCGGCTTCGGCTTCCCGGCGCGCGACCATCAATTTGCCGATATAGGACTTGATCGAACGGCGCATCAGTTCGAATTGCCGAGCCAGGACGCCGAACTCGTCCCGGGAGTTGACGCCGCGGATCTCGTGGTCGATATTGCCTTCGGCGATCATTTCGGCGTCTTCGGTCAGGTAATCGATTGGTCGCATCAGGCTTCGGGTGACGAGCCCGGTGAAGATGAGGCCGAAGGCCGCCATCAGCAAACCGGCGCCTACGGCAAGGCTTGTCGAGGTAGCGATCAATTTGGTGGCGCGATGGCTCGCCGCGTCGGAACTCCTGGTGAGCGCGCGAAAGTCGTAGCGCAACAGCAGTGCACCCCAGCTTTGCGAAGCAGCCTCGATGGGCTCGGAGAACTCCACGTATTCTGCGTCGATTCCGTCGCGAACGACGCGGTGCATACCGGTCGGGATCTCATCGTCGTGTGACAGCGTAGTGGATGCAGGCGCACTTTTGGCGACGACGGTGCCGTTCGCATCGAGGAGAAACGCAGCCGATATCTTCGCGTCACGGCGGCGGAGTTCGGCGAGACGAAGCTCAAGACCTGCGATATCAGAATGCGATACCGCTTGCGAAAGGGCGGCAGCCGCATCTTGGCTGAACAGCTCGCCGTGATCGAGGATCTGCCGGCGTAGTTGGTCGGAGGACCGGCCAATCTCATCGTTCAGCACTCGGTTCTGGCGGACGACTAGAATCCCCGCTACGGCGCTCAGGGAAATGGAGATTGCAACCGCTGCCGCGATCACGAGCTTGAAGTGCAGACTCGTCAATCTGACCGTTCGATCACCCGTCACGGACGCTCTGTTACGTTTTGCCATCCTGACCTTCCCCGCACAGCGAGTAACCCCATGAGTGTACAAGCAATCGACGGGCACGGTGCACCTTCCTTGCCCGGGCGTTTATCCGGTCGTTGAGTAGGGACCTCGCTTTGCGTGATGCTGTGCGTAGGCTGGCCGCGGAGTGTCTAGCGCCAAGAGATCGACCGACGGAGAGGGCTGGAAAACGGGCCGACGGCCCGACAGCAGGGTTGTTTCGCGAGCGGCTTTCGCGCGTAGGGCGTTTGGAATGAGCTTTGCACATCGGACACCGAGGTAGTGTGCGATGAGCAAGCGGTGCAAAGGAAGAAAAAGTGCGGATGTGATAGCCGGGATCGGCACGATGGTGCGCTCGGCCTTCGAGGGGCTGGTCGCCGGCATGGATATCTCACGGCACCAGCTGATCGTATTGGTTGTCATTCTGCTGGGCGGTATTACCGCATCCACCGTCGCCTATGTGGCCGTTAAGGACTGGGAGATGGGCAAGATCGATAGCGATTTCGCTAGGAGGTTCGATCAAGTCGTCGCCAGCCTCGAGCGCAAACTCGACATGGACTCGGCTGTTCTTCATACCGTCGCAGGCTTGGAGCGGGTCCGAGGCGATTTGCGGCGCGAAGACTTGTCGGCTGCGGTGGATCCTTCCTGGGCGGGGGCCGAGGGGATTCGAGCGTTTGGGTGGGCCCCGCGCTTGCCGCCGTCGCAAGGGAACTCGGAGGGTCGCGGGAGCGGCACGGGCACCCCTGCGGACGAGACGGGTGGTGGTTCTGAGCCTTTCGAACGCGATGTCCGCAGCGGTCGTCGTGTTCCTTTGGCACCTCGTAGCCAGTACTTTCCCGTTGCCTTTGTGAGCCCCGCGGCGGCCAACGCGTCTCTGGCCGGATTCGATCTCGGTTCGGATCCGATTTACCGCGCAGCCATGCGTCGTGCCCGTGACACAGGAAAAGCGGCGGCCACGAGCCCTTTTGTTTACCAGAGTGGCGACGACGCGGAGCGAGCGATTGCCGTTGTCATGCCGGTTTTCCGTGGGGGATCTACCGGCGAAACGCCGGAGCAAGCGGACAGGCCGATCGCGGGATACGCGTTTGGAGTGTTCCGTGTTGATGCGTTTCTCGGTGCGGTAACGTTCGGTATGAGCGATGTGATGAGTATCGACGTTGCCGATACCGGCGACGGCGAGCGGGATACCAACGCGATTTGGTTATTCGGAAACGGCTTTGCGCATCCCACCGCTCAAGCTCCGACTGGCTACTCTCAGGACGCTACCGTAGACGTGTTCGGGCGTACGTGGCATTTGTACGCCAAGCCTCAGCCCGGATATGTCTTCGCGCATCGCACCTGGCAAGCCGAAGGATTGCTTGTGGCCGGACTTCAATTTGCCGCACTCTTGGATGCCTATCTATTGCTCGTCTTCGGCCGCACCGCACGCGTGGAGGGCTTGGTCATCCTCCGTACGGCTGCGCTCCAACGTTCGAATCACCAACTCAAACGCGAGATGATCAATCGCCTGGCTGCCGAGCGCGCCTTGCGTCTGGGAGAAGAGCGAATCAAGTCGCTCTTCGATGTCGATGACGCCGGGCTGGGGTTGACCGGGCTTGCCATTCCCTCGGCCAGTGGAGAAGGGGACGATGCCAAGAGTCAGTGGGCTGTGTACGGGGAGACCCCGGGCGTGGGACAAGCCGACCCTGCGGTTGTGAGAAGCCCCGATGACTTCCGATCGCCGGTTGCAGCCATGCGAGTCGCGGCAAAAATCCTTGCTCGACACGATACCCTGTCGGCCGACGAGATCTCCAAATTCGTCGACATCATCGTCGACGGCGGAGAGCAACTCAGTCATCTCATCAACGAAACTCTTGATCTATCGGTCCTCGAGGCAGCTCGGGCGCGACGTCTCACATTTGGATCGGTTGATCCCGATCGTCTCCTTTCCCGCGCAGCGTGTATTGCCAACACCTATGCAGCACGAAAAGCGATCGACGTGCGTGCAGACAGCGATGCTGAGCTTCCGGCGGCTATGGCCGACGAGGACCGGGTAGTACAGGTATTGACCAATCTAGCCGAGAATGCCGTGAGGTTTACCCAGCCGGGTGGTCACGTGCGGCTCGCGGCAGAGCGGCACAACGGGAACTACCTGCGCTTCAGTATCACAGACTCAGGTCTCGGCATGACGGCGCTCGAACAGGCGACCGCGTTTGATGCCTTCGCCGTTGAAGGCGACGTGGTCGACGGCCACAGTCAGTCGGGTAGCGTGGGTTTGGCGGTCTGCAAGGAAGTCGTCGAACGCCATGGAGGAACGATCTGGGTGGACAGCCGACGAGGGGTGGGTACGACCTTCAGTTTCACCTTGCCGGTGGTGAGCAAACGGCAGGCGAGCGTCCCGGCGCAAGCCTGAACGGTCGTGTGCCTATGGAGTTGAGCCGCTACGCGGGCGAAACATCAAATGGATCGTGATCGGTCCGGTGCGCACCCGCCGGATTCGCTCGTACCCAAAGTGCTCGTACATTCTCAGGTTATTCGGGTTTTCGGTCTGTAACAGTACTCCGCTCGACGCGGGGTCGGCTTCGGAAAGCCGGTGGATCTCGTCGAGCAGTATGCGCGCCAGGCCGTGCTTATGAAAACCCGGGTGGACGGCGAGCAAGGCGACGGCATAGTGAGGCGCGCGAGGGAGGTAGCGCTGTACCGCTCGGGTATTGCGCCAGGTTCGCCAAGCCGAAATCATGCCCGAGCCCCATACCACCCGTAATAGCCATCCGAGAATCTGTACTCGAGAGAAACCGGTGCCGGGAGGGAACGCGACCGCCGAGGCCAGAACTCGCCCGCCTTCGACGATTCCATAGACCGGGGTGCCGGCGTCTTCGATCATCGGCCAGCCGGCTGCGAACCAGGTGCGTAGCTGACGCTGAAAGCTGCTGCCCCGCTCAAAGATGAAGTATCGGGCTCCGTTGTCGTTATAGAAGGCGAGTGTCAGCAGATCCGTGACACGCCCGAGGTATTCCGGGGCGAGCCGGCGGACCCGTACACCGGGCATAATGTGCGTGCCGGCCGCGGATGGACGCGCGCCTGCGTGGTTGGCGGCCTGGCGCTCCGGCGTCGCCGGGAGGGCTTCTTCAGCGCTGGGTCCAGCCCCCTGCGGGGCTCTGAACCCACCAGCCCCTCTCCGCCTTTGCACGCCACGTCTCGGCGAATATGGATTGGATGTCCTTGACATGATCGTTTCCGAAATCGTTCGCTTTCGCGATCTCCTTGTATAGGCTCCTGCGGTCTCTTGTTTCGGCATCCACCAAACGGCGTAGCTCGGCTTGCTCGCGCAGGGAGAGCCCTTCGATGTCGCGCACGACGAGCATGCCGTCTTTGCCGAGTCCGACTCGGCCCGCCTTCAAAAAAGGTTTGAGCTTGGCCGATCGTCGTTTCATCGATGCCTTCAACGCCCGGATCGCCGCCGTCGACACATTGATGTTCGCCTGCTCTGCGTAGGCGGTGGAAGGTCCCATCACCTGGCTGAGTTGCGCCAGAAACCGATGCGTAGCGCCGTACCAGCGTGCTCCCGGGCTCACAGCGCTGTCGGGCTTACTACCCTTTACGTCACCCCAGGTTTCCTCGACGATATCTTGAGCCGCGGCCCTCACTTCGGGGGCAGGGAAGTATATATTGACGGTGATGCATGCGGCCACCCCGGCCAGCGACGAAGCGACAACGACGGCTAGAACGCGCTTGGTCATTTCTCCGTACCCTCCATGTCTCCGGCCGTTCCCGCCCTGCGCACTCTCTTCAGCCTGCGAACCATGTCGGAGAACCCGATGACCCGGTTGCGGCTGATGACGTTGACCGTAGGGGGGAAAAAGGACCCTACGACCAAGAACTGCTTGCCATCGTACTGATCGACGCCGGTCAATGTAAATCTGTCGTTGGACAGATGACTCACGAGGCCCATTTTGGCATAGCGATAGTGATCGAAAAAGCCGAACAAGCCCCGTGTGAGGCGGTTGCTCCCCGAACCTCCGAGTATGGAAATCTGGTCGAGTGCGGTCACACTGATGGTTTGTGGAACCCCTCTCCTGGGGGTGGTGGCGGCTTCCAGGTCCATACTCACGGGCTGGCCGTCGACGAGCACAAGGTTTTTGGCCGATCCTCGGATCACTCCCGAGATGCGGCCGATCTCGAGAGCGGAAGTCAGATCGGCAAGACGGATGTCCGAAAAGGAAAGGTCGAGTCCGAGCGCCGGCACTCGTGAAAACAGCTCGCGAGCGGATAGTTTGTCGATATCGACGCGGCCACCGAAGATGCGGGCGGATAAGCCCCCACGCGTGTCGATCCGTTTGTCTGCGTAGATGATCGAGGTGAGCGTTCCTTCGATGGTCCCGGCGGTCCCCGCTAGGCCGAGTGCGCGACCGAGCCTGGCGACGTCGACGCCGTCAACCTTCATGGATGTTTTCAGGCGAACGCCGTCGAGTAGCTGCGAAGCCGATAGTGGGCCGATACTCAGTGTCCCCCCGAAGAACTCCGTGCGCATCTCTTGTGTGAGCGTGAGAGAGTTCGTACGCGTGGTGATCGTAGAATGTAGGGGGGAGAGGTGCGTCCCGAACGCGTCGAGCGAATCAATCGCAAACGAACCTCGTTCATCGCTGTCCGAGTTATCTCGGCCACCGAGGTTCAAAGGTAGATCGATATGGATACCGCTCCCCGCGAACGCCGGATCATCGGACTGCAGTACGCCGTTGCGCAGGTGCGCACGCCCGCGCAGGCGGAAACCGGTCGCGTTGTCGAGTGACAGGTCGGCCGTGCCCGATAGGGTACCCCCGACGTGCAGCTTCGATAGCAACGGGTATGTCTCCTCGTAGGGATCGCGAAGCAGGATTTCGTAGATCTTGCCTGCGTCGACGGCGTTGTAGCTACCCGAAATCGAATAGACGCCGGTTACGGGGTTCAGCTCGACCCGGCCCGACCAGGAACCGAGGCCTTTCATTTCGAGATGAGCCTCACGTACCAAGCTGTTCGCGTGGTCGCGAGGGATGCGAACCAGGCCTTCGGCATGCGGCTGAAAGCGGGACAGGTTGAGATAGGTTCGATCCCAGAGCACCTCCCCACGATCGATCGTGATCGCACAGCGGCAGCCGACGCCGTTTTCATCGACGGTTACTTGTGCGCTTGCCCGTAAGGCGACCTTGTCTGCGACTCGCAGCGACGGAGTATCATGAAGCGATACGCCGGAGGCTGAGATTCGCAGATCGGATTTTGACCAACCCTCGGCATCCAAGCTCACGCTGCCGCCGGCCTCGATCCGTTCGATGGTGGTAGAGAACGCCGTTGAAGCGAGATGGAAGTTTGTGAGTATCAAGCCGCGCTCACCGAGGTCGATGGTGCGCGAGTCGCGATGGGTGTGCACCCGAGCGTTGAGAGAGATCTGCCTTCCTCCGGCGCCCCGTCCGCCGTTGCGGAGTGACGGGAAGCGATCGAAGTAGACCTCCAGACCGCCGGTCCGCAGGGGTCCGAGACGATAACGAGCGCCGCTTGGAACGGCCCACGGCATCGCAAGTACGACATCCTCGGCTTCGACGAAGGGTAGGCGACCGCGCTCGGCAACCCGGATACCGTCGACAGCCACCGACAGATCGTAGCCGATACGCAAACCCTGCAGCTGCACGTCGAGCCCCGAAGCCGTAGAGGCGAATCTCTGCGCCCAGGTTCGCACCACCGACCGTGAACTCAGGTATGGTAGCGCAAGATACGCGGCCACGAGCAAGGTCGCTGTAAGAAGCACTACGACGCTGACTGCCCGACGCATGGGAACTTCTGCGAGTATAGAGGACACCGAACGACTGCAACGTCTGTCCATGTTGTTTGCTGCGGCACGTTCTTTGGGGTGCGCCCGAATAAAGCGGAATCTTCGCCGCGGCTATCCTAGGATGGAGGGATGCCGGCTTTTCTTGCCGCACTACCTGACTATGTTTCAGCCCTATGCGTGGCGGTTCTTCTGGTCGCGCTGACCGGCTTGTACGCGTACGAGCGTTATCGGCGCCGTGATCTCGAGAGCAGCCGGGCGGCAGCCGAATCGGCCCGCAAGGTCCTTGGGCTTGAACTCGAACGGACGAGCAAGAGTGTGCTCAATGCTGAACAAGACCAAGGTCGGCTGCGGGCGCGCATCCTGCGCGGAGTCGCTGAGCGTCTGCGTAGCCCGGTCGAGGACATCACGAGGCGCATGCGCTCGTCGAAACGCCGCTCGTTTAACGGCGCTGCGGATTTTGAAGAGTTCGCTTCGCTGGTGAACGCGGAGATGGCCAAGCTCGAAGGCCTCGTCGAGAGCCTACTCGATCTGGCGGCCCTCGAAGCCGGCTCCGTCGAGTGGAAAGACCGGGTGGTCGACGCCGAGGCCATCGTGGGCAGGGCCGTGACACAGGCCAATGCCTTGGCGTTGCGTCACGAGGTCAGGATCGAGGCTGAGGCTCGGGGCCCCATACCCGCAATTTACGGAGACCCCGATCGCCTTGCTCAGGTACTTGGCAACCTCATCGACAACGCAATCAAATTCTCATCGCCGGGGGCGGTTGTTGCCACTTCGGTGTCCGCCGAGGGATCGGAAGTGATTTTTTCGGTCACCGATACGGGCGAGGGAATGGCCGATGACCAGCTCGAGCGTTTGCTTGACAACCTGGATCAAGTCGGGGTGGCGCTCGACGGATCGAAAGCCGCCGGGACGCTCGGCATTGGTCTGTCGGTCTGTCGCCTGATCGTCCGCCGTCACGGCGGCCGTTTTTGGTCGGAGACACGCGAGGGTGACGGGTCGGAGTTCGGCTTTGCGCTCGAGAGCAACCAAGGCCCGACTGAATGCCCACCCAAATAGGTGGGTCGTCCTGGAGTGCGTTGTCCGCGCTCCCGAGTTACACTAGCCCTCGTCGTGGCCCTTCCACAGCTCAGTCCCGGGGATGCAGCTACCGAGCTCGGTGATCGTCGCGGAAACTGGTGGAGCCGCTTTCTCGCGAGCCGGGCGGAGTACGGCATCCCGCGTGCGAGGCTGTCCCCTTCAGTTGCTCTGAAGCTGATTTCCGACGAACTCGTGCACACAAGTACCGTGGCGGTCTCTCGCCGTCGGCTCGATTCGGCCCACGTGCGGGACCGCTTGCGCGATGAAGTGGTGGGTGTCGAGCAACTGTTCGAGAGCCAGGGCTGGATCGAGGACCCTTACAGCTTTCACCGCGAGCCGCCGCTTCTGGAAAACTCGCATCTCCACTGGCGCACCAGCGGAGGCGTGGATCTCGAGCACATGACCTTTGCGAGCGGTTACGAGCCACGGGCGATCGAGCCGGGACGCGATCGTTGGCTTTCCTACGAAGCCAATCGAACGGCGCATGCCTGGGTATTGCGTCACCGCCGCGTACGACGTCCGTGGTTGGTGTGTGTAAACGGATTTCGCACCGGTTTTGTGTCTATTGACTTGGCCGCCTTTCGTCTTCAGGAACTACACAGGCAGGGTCTCAACGTCGCCTGTTACGTGCTGCCGTTGCACGGCCCGCGGCGGGTGGATCGCTGGAGTGGCGATCGTTTCTTCCGTGCCGGTTACATCAACACGATACACGGTGTCAGCCAAGCTATCTGGGATCTGCGGCGGTTGCTCTCCTGGGTGCGCGTGCAGGATACCGACAAGGTCGGAGTGTACGGTTTGTCGCTCGGGGGCTATACGGTTTCCACATTGGCTGCCTTCGAAGCCGACCTCGCCTGTGTCATCGCCGGTATCCCGGCGACCGACTTCCTACGAATCATGAAAGAGCATACATCCGACGAACTGGCCGGCTACAGTCGTGCGCTCGGCCTCGGGTGGCCGAGTGTAGAACGCATACTGCGTGTCGTGGCGCCTTTGTATCTGAAACCGAAGATCGCGCGTAACCGCCGTTACATCTTTGGGGGGCTGGTCGATCGTATCGTCGACCCCACGCAGGTACGCGACCTCTGGTTGCACTGGGACAAGCCCCGTATCGCGTGGTATCAGGGCAGCCACTTCAGCTTCAATCGGGAGCCCGAGGTCAAGTCCTTACTCAAAGAGGCACTGAGGGATTCCGGCCTTGCGGGGGCCGGCATCTAGAAGTATGGATCGGCGTTGGCTCGGAGGTTCCCATGGATGAAGTCGTATTGTCGGTAACCGCTTTCGGAGGGGCTATTTTCGCGGCGGGCCTCGCCTTCGGCGGTTTAATTGCATATTTGATTCTTCCCGGCGAACGCCGTGCCCGTCGATTGGAAACCGAACTCGAGCAAGCTCGCAAGGAGGCCTCCGAATACAAAACTCGAGTGTCCGGGCACTTTCACCGCACGGCGGAACTCGTCTCGGGATTGACCAACAGTTACAAGGCCGTCTACGACCACCTTGCCGGTGGTGCTCGGGAACTTGCCGAAGCTCCCGACGGCAGTCCGGCGTTGGCGTTTGCCGACCCTAAGCTTCTCGTCGAGCAGGATGCGCCGATCGCCGCTCCGGCCGAGGGGGCACAGACGCAGATACCGCGCGAAGGCGACGCGGATGCCGTCGCCGAGAGTGGACAAGCGGCTGCGGCCCAATCGGCAGCCGGAAGGGCCGGTATCAAGGCTGCTTGATACTCAACACCGCCGGCCTACTCAGCCGGGCTCAGGTGGTGCCGCCGAGATCAGAAGACGCGCCGTTACCGTGTGCGGACGAAGGCGCGGTCTCGCCGCCGCGTAGCCGTCCGTCGGCCGCAGCCTCCGGTTTCAGGTCCGCCGCTCGGCAGAGTTCGGCGAAGGAGTCCTGTATGGCTTCGACGAAGTCATGCAGGTCGGGCATGACATCAGCATCCGCGTTGAAGCCCCAATACAATCCTCCCGCATAGCTGAAGAGCGCGATTCCCAAGCCTTGGCTTTCGAACAGCGGCACCATCGGGTAGGTCTCGATGACCTTGGCGCCGAGCATGTACAGAGGGATCTGCGGTCCCGGAATGTTGGTGACCACCATGTTGTAGATGCGCGTGCCCGTTGAAACCCTGGCCGCTAGGGAGAGTAGCGTGGGCGTCGTCCACTCGCTGACCGTCGCCAGTACTTCGGCGCCGAGCGCTTGTTTGGACTCTTTGACGTTTCGGGTATTGGACCGTACGACTTCCAATCGTCGGCGCGGGTCGCTCTGGCCGATCGGCAAATCGACGACCATGCCCGAGATCCGATTGCCCAAGGTCCCGCGCTCCGATTGAGAGCGGATGCTCACCGGGCAGAAACAGCGGAACTCCATTTCCTCTTGGCGAAGCAGAGGAATCCCACGTCTGGCCAAAAAACGTCCCAATGCACCGGCCACCGTCGCGAGAACTACATCGTTGACCGTACCGCCCAGGCTGTCTTTAATCGCCTTGACCGTATCGAGTTGAAAAGCCAGCCAGTCAAAGCGTCGGTGCGGGCCTATATTCCGGTTCAAGGGTGTATTGGAAGCGCGACGGGAAGTGGCGGCGAGGGTTTCGCCTACGGCGGTGATTCCGTCGGCGATTCGGTAAGCGGTTGCGACCGGGTTGCGGACCATGCTGCACGCGGCGCGCGAGATCTCGACGGGGGTGCGTAGGCGTGAGAGCAACTCTGTGCCCAACACCTGCCAACCGCTTGGTGCACTATCGGGATTCCAGTGCGGGGGTTCGGCGATTTCGTCGTCGGCAAAGGGGCTCAGAAGAACCGACATGAGGTCGATCCCCGAGACGCCGTCGATCATGCAGTGGTGGGTTTTGGAGATCATCGCCACTCGATCGTTATCGAGTCCCTCGACCAGCCAGAATTCCCACAGGGGTTTTCCTCGATCGAGCTGTTGCGACATGATACGGCCCGACAGGCGTTTGAGGCAACGGTCATCACCGGGCCGAGGCAAGCCTGTGTGTCGAACGTGGTAGCGAATGTTGAAGCTTCGGTCGTCCACCCACACCGGCTCTCCGGTCAGGGGAGCGAACACCAGCTTTTGGCGGTAGCGGGGAATCAAGTGCAGGCGCGAATTGATGTACTGGCGCGCTCGTTCGATGTCGATGCCGCCATCGGCTTTGCGCAACGGGCCTCCTTCGAATATTAGCGTCGCCGCCACGTGCATGTGGCTGTTGTGGTTCTCGATGTCGAGAAACACGCGATCCATCGAAGTGAGTTTCTCGTAAGACGCCATGTGCTTTTCCCGCGGCCCAACTTGCCGCCGAGTCGCCGATCCCGACCAGATAACACCGCTTTGTCAGCTCTGTAAACCGCGACCCGTCGTTCCTGCGCCGCCCGCTGGGCCGCGAGTCTTGGCGGGGGAGAATCGGCCGCCGCGTATTGTCATACAGCGACCGATTTGTCTAGTTGTAATAGGTGGTTATCGGCAGTCGTCTCGAACGGGGATGAGCTCTTCCGAGCGCAGACGCGGGGCGCATATCGGCGCGGTAGGGGGTGGCAGGCGGTCGCTTCAAGCAGCTCAAAGAGCTACAGTCCGCGGACGAGATTCCACGCAATCCGGCAGGAAACATTCTCGAGCACGGGCTGCGCGAAACGTTTTCCGGAGCCGGTTGCGGATCGATATCGAGCACGAGCGGTGACGGAACAGGGAAGACTGGGAATCTTGGTGGGCGGCGGTCCTGCGCCGGGCATCAATAGCGTCATTGCCGCCGCGACCATTCGCAGCAATCTCACCGGAATCGAAGTTGTCGGTATCCAGGACGGATTCGCTAATCTGATGTCGGGAAACATCGATGCGGCGCGACCGTTGACGATCGGCGAAGTAAGCCGTATTCATTTCCGCGGCGGATCGGTCGTTGGGATATCGCGTGCGAATCCCACCAGGGATACCGCGCTGCTCGATTGCTGCCTCGATTCGCTCGCTCACCTCGGCGTGACCCAACTGATTACCATCGGCGGCGACGATACGGCGTTTTCGGCTATGAACCTCGAGCAACGCTCGGCTGGAAAAGTCCGCGTCGTGCATGTCCCCAAGACTATTGACAACGATCTCGACTTGCCCGAGTACGTCGACGCGTTCGGGTTCAAAACGGCGCGTCACGTCGGCGCCGATCTCGTGAAAAACCTGATGGTCGACGCGTACACGACCTCGCGCTGGTATTTCGTGATCGCGATGGGGCGCAAGGCCGGTCATCTGGCCCTCGGAATCGGCAAGACCGCCGGTGCGACGTTGACGCTTATCCCGGAAGAATTTCGAATCGATCCGGTTCCTCTGAAGGTCTTGGTCGATACACTGACGGGAGCGATCATCAAACGTCTGGCCGAAGGGCGCCGGCACGGAGTGGCGGTTATCGCCGAGGGCCTGGCTCTGAGCATCGCCCCCGAAGACCTTACCGGCATCGACGACGTCGAGCGCGATGAGCATGGGCACGTCAGGCTTGCCGAAGTCGATATCGGTCGCGTGCTCAAGAAGGCGGTGCGGGAGCAGGTGAAGCGCCTAGGGCTCGACACGACCATTGTGGAGAAGAACATAGGCTACGAACTGCGGTGTGCTGATCCGATCCCGAGTGACATGGAGTACACGCGCGACCTTGGCTACTGTGCCGCCGAATATCTGCTCGATGGAGGTAGCGGTGTGATGGTCTCGATGCAGGCCGGCCGTTTCGTCGCCGTACCGCTTCGCAAGCTGGTGGACCCGCAGACAGGCCGTGCGCGGGTACGGCTCGTCGATACCGCGTCGACGCGGTATCTCGTCGCCCGCCAGTATATGATTCGTCTACGCCGCGACGATTTCGAGCATCCTGATCGGCTCGCGCGTTTGGCTCGGATTGCCGGCCTTGACGAGGATGGATTCCGGGAACGATTCGAATACCTGACCGAGTCCGAACCGCCGCCGCTGCGCGTACGTTGACGTAGGAAGGAGAGACCGAGCCATGTCGTATGACGAAATACTTTACGAGGTCGACGACGGTATTGCGACCGTGACTTTGAATCGGCCACAACGTCTGAACGCTATCACTGCTACCATGTCGCGCGAGCTGCAAGACGCCATGCTGGCGGCCGGACAAGATTCGAGTGTGCGCGCGATTATCCTGACGGGGGCGGGGAGGGGCTTTTGCGCGGGTGCCGACATGGAACTCCTACAGTCGATCCAGGGCGGCGGCTCGTGCTCGAGCGAACGGCGCGTTCGTGACTTCCACCCTCGCGAGCCCGACCCGGCGGCTCGTGCGGACTTTCGCCACCAATATTCGTATTTTCCGTCGATCCCAAAACCCATCTTGGCGGCCATCAATGGCCCCGTCGCAGGTTTGGGCTTTGTCCTTACCCTGTATTGCGATCTACGCTTGGCGTCGACGACTGCACGTATGGGAACGATCTTTTCACGCCGAGGATTGGTAGCCGAACACGGCGTCAGCTGGTTGCTGCCGCGACTGATCGGCATGGCTCACGCCGCCGACCTGCTCTTTTCCGGACGCATGATCGAGCCCGACGAAGCCCTGGCAATGGGACTCGTCAGCCGCGTGATCGCACCGGATCGCTTGATGACCGAGGCCCGCGAGCGTGCTCACGAGATCGCGACGTTAGCCTCGCCTCGTTCCGTGGCCGTCATGAAGAAGCAGATCTACGAGGCCCAGCTCCAGGGTCTGGGCGAGGCGCTCGATAGCGCGGATCAAGAAATGGTGAAAAGCTTCGAGAGCGATGACTTCAAGGAAGGTGTCGCCCACTTCGTCGAGAAACGATCTCCTAAGTTTACCGGCAAGTAGTGCCGGTGCCGATCAGTCGAGCGTCAGCGTTCCGGCCAAGTAGAGGGCACATCTCCCACGCACGTCCACTCGATCGCTGCGCAGACGGCAGTACACATCGCCCCCGCGCCGCGATACCTGCCGCCCGTGTAAAGAGTCCTTGCCCAGCTTCCCCGCCCACAACGGTCCTAGCGTGCAATGCGCCGAGCCGGTGACGGGGTCTTCATCGATGCCGTAGGTGGGTGCGAAAAAACGCGATACGAAGTCGGCCTCGTCGTCTGCTGCTGTGGCGATCACCGTTCGCGGGGCAAGTTCGGCGAGAGTGGTGAAATCGGGTCGCAGATCGAGTACGTCCCGCGGATGGTTGAAAACGGCGACGTCGTGAGATGCGTTTTGCCAAGTCTCGGCGGGACGAGCGCGCAGGCCGGTGACCAGTCGTTCGGCGATGGGCACCGGTCGGCAAGGTTGAGCCGGGAAGTCCATGCGGAACCAGTTTCCGTCTCTTGCCACCGTGAGGCGGCCGCTTTTGCGAGTGGCAAAGCGAACGGCATCGGCTTCGATACCGAGGCATTTGTAGAGTACGAACGCCGACGCAAGCGTGGCATGGCCGCAAAGCTCTACTTCGCACGTGGGCGTAAACCAACGAAGCTCGTAGTCGGCGTGCGTGTCCGACTCGTCTCCACTGGGCGTGGCGACGAAGAAGGCTGTCTCCGACAGATTATTTTCGGACGCGATGGACTGCAGTAGCGAGTCGTCGAGCCACTCATCGAGGGGGCAGACCGCCGCCGGATTGCCGCAGAAACGTCGGTCGGTGAAAGCATCGACTTGAAAGATGGGGAGTTGCATGCGAGCCGAAGGCAAGTCAGTTGACGGGGATGTCGCGCGCCAGACGAAGCCCACTGAACTGCCAGCGGGCGTTTGGGGGGAAGAAATTACGATAGCTACGCCGAATGTGCCGTCTCGGTGTCGCGCACGAGCCGCCTCGCAACACCATTTGTCCGCTCATGAATTTGCCGTTGTACTCCCCCAGAGCGCCGGCTCCGGGTTTGTAGCCGTGGTAGGGCACGTAGGGGCTACCTGTCCACTCCCAGACTCCACCGTACATCTGTGAAAAAGATCTCGCAGGAAGCGGCGAGGTCGGAGCACAAGGGTGAAAGAGTCGGTCCTCCACGAAGTTGCCCTCGATCGTGCCCGAGTCCTCGACGTCGGGATCGTGCGCCGCGATTTCCCATTCGGCTTCTGTCGGCAGGCGCGCACCGGCCCAGCGGGCGAACGCGTCGGCTTCGTAGTGGCTGACATGACAGACCGGATCGGCGGGGTTGAGTTTACGCTCGCCACCGAGCGTAAACACCGTTCGCAGCCCATCATGCTCGTGCCAGTACAGCGGCGACTCCCAGCCGTATTTCTGCACCGTTGCCCAACCGTCGGAAAGCCAAAATTCGGGGCGCTGATAACCGCCGTCCTCGATGAACTCGAGGTATTCTTGGCAGGTGACCTCGCGCGTCGCCAGCTCGAAGGCGCCCGCATAGATCTGGTGGCGTGGTCCTTCGTTATCGTAGGCGAAGCCCGGTCCGCTTCGACCGATCCAGTACAAACCTTCGGGAAAGCCGATCCAGCCGAGAGGCGAGGGCAGAGTGCGATCGCTGGTATCGACGTTCAAGTAGACCGGCTTGAGCGGATTGCAAGACAGTACGTGTTTGATGTCGGTGAGGATCAACTCTTGATGTTGCTGCTCGTGGTGCATGCCGAGTTCCACCAACTCGGATGCCCGCTCCAGGCCCGCTTGGTCGAGCCGGCCGAGCATCGTCGGCAGGCGTTCATCGACATTACGGCGATAGGCGTAGAGTTCGTCCACGGTCGGACGGGAGAGTAGCCCGCGTTGCGGCCGTGGGTGCATGGTGCCTACAGCGTTGTAATAGGAATTGAACAGGTACCGGTATTCCTCCCGGTAGGGGCGTCCGTCGCCGTCGGGACCGAGGAGGAGGAACGTTTCGAAGAACCAGGTGGTGTGGGCGAGATGCCATTTGGCAGGGCTGACGTCGTCCATGCTCTGCACGACGTAATCTTCCGTGTTCAGGGGCTCGCACAGGCGCTCGGTTTGTCGTCTGGTGCGCAGGTAGCCCGAGACCAGGGACGCTGCCGCTGTGGGTTCTTGCGCCGGCGAGGAATCGGGCGCCTCTTGCTCTTGGGGGCCTGCGGGTGATTGCACTGCGAGTGTCCTTCCGCTGCCGCGCGCAACCCGTAACCAAGCGGGGCGCACCGAGCTTCTCCTCTTATCGTCCGCCCCTCCTGTTGGCAAGCCCCGGCACACGGGCTCGCGTCAGTGGGTTTTCTCTCCCCTTGGCTACGAGCTACGCCGTGTACGAACCGCCTCGGCAAGGGAATCGAGCAAAGGAACCGTCGTCTCCCAAGAGATACACGCGTCGGTAATGCTCCGGCCGTATACCAATGGTTTGCCGGGCTGGTAGGTCTGCCGCCCTTCCAGGAGATGGCTCTCGATCATCACTCCGCAGATGGATTGTGCACCGCCGGCAACCTGTTCGGCAAGGTTGGCAATGACGTCGGGCTGCCGTCGATAGTCTTTGGCGCTATTGCCGTGGCTCGCATCGATCATGATCTTGGTATCCAGCTGCGCCTTCTCGAGCTGAGTCGCTAGTTCGGCGAGACTTGCCGCATCAAAATTCGTCGTGTCGCGAGAGCCGCGCAAGATGACGTGACAATCTTCGTTGCCTTTGGTGCTGACGATGGCACTCAGCCCTTGTTTGGTGACGGAGAGGAAGTAGTGCGGTCTACGGGCGGCGGCGATCGCGTCGATTGCGATCTGCACATTTCCGCTGGTTCCATTCTTGAATCCCACGGGTACCGACAGGCCGGATGCGAGTTCTCGGTGTATCTGGCTCTCGGTCGTGCGTGCCCCGATCGCGCCCCAGGAGACCAGATCGGCTATGAACTGCGGGCTGATGGTATCGAGAAATTCGGTTCCGGCCGGCAGTCCCATATCGCCGAGGTCGAGGAGGAGCCTGCGCGCCAGGTGCAAGCCTTTGTTGATGTTGAAGCTGCCGTCCAAATCCGGATCGTTGATCAGCCCTTTCCACCCGACGGTGGTGCGTGGCTTTTCAAAATAGACGCGCATGATAATGCAGAGATCCTGCGATAGCCTGTCGGCTTCTCGTTTGAGACGAGATGCGTAGTCCAGCGCCGCCTCGGGGTTGTGGATCGAACAGGGCCCGACGACGACGAGCAAGCGGTCGTCGTTGCCGTGGATGATGGCCGTGGCCTCATTGCGAGCGCGGGTGGCGGTTGCGGCCGCTTCTTCGCTGACCGGGAGTTGTTCGATGAGGATGGCCGGGGGGATGAGCGGACGCAGAGCCCGGATTCGCAGGTCGTCGGTAACGCCGAACATAATCGCGCAGAATATGCGGAATTCAAGAGAAAGAAAACGAAACCGCGTGTGCTTGACGGTTCTGTTGCTGGCCGCGGTCATCGGCGGCTGCCGGCAAACGGGTGTCGGCCGCGAGCGCCCGCTTGCTGTTCTGCTCGTAACAATTGATACGCTGCGCGCCGACCATCTCTCGGCCTACGGATACGGGCGCGCGACCTCTCCGGCGCTGGCTGCGCTTGCCACCGAGGGCGCTCGCTTTGAACACGCGTACTGCACGCTGCCGGGTACCGATGCCTCACATACCTCGATGTTGACCGGACTGTACCCGCGTACTCATGGTATTCGTCTCAACGGGTCGAAAATCAGGAATCCGAGAAGTCTGGAAACGTTGGCGTCACGTTTCCATGCGGCGGGATATCGAACGGCATCGATCACCGCCCGCGTCGGACTCGATCCTAAGCTTCGCGGTATTCGCGGGTTCGACGATACCGACGCTCCGGGAACCGATAAGAAGTGGCGCACGGCGCGTGACATCGTGGCGCGAACCCGAACCTGGCTGACCGCCCATGGCGACGAGCCGTGGTTCCTCTGGGTGCACCTGTGGGAGCCGCACAAGCCCTACCGTCCGCCCACGGCACGTCGGCGGCAATTCCTTGCTGCCGACGTGCCGATTCGCACTTCGAACATCGATCCGCCGAGGTTTGTGAAGGCGGGTCAAACCGTATCGGCCGACGACATTGTGGTGAGTACGGCTTTGTACGATTCCGAGATCGCCGAAGCCGACGCCGGCTTGGGCCAGGTCCTCGAGGCCGCGCGTGCCCACGCGCACGGGAGCCGAGGTTTGCTGGT